>JBQDYR010000028.1:0-16549 GCA_052105355.1 Anaerococcus sp. | reverse complement strand
ATGGTTGTTCCATATCCTCTTTCTAGAGGGTATAGAGCAAATTTACCATAGTTAGTTTCTTCATCTAAATCAAGTATTTCAATATTTGTATCTAATTTTTCAATCATGGTATCTCCTTAGTTCTAACCTAATTTAAATTCTACTTAGAGTAGAACTCAACGATCATACGTTCTTCTACAGGAATATCAATATCTTCTCTTGTAGGGAATCTTTCTACTGTAACTTTAAGATTTTCTAAATCACTATTTAACCATGAAACTATTCCAAATGAAGCATTTGCTTCTTTAATCATTTTGAATAATTCTTTTGATCTTGATTTTTCACGAACTTCTATAACATCGCCTTCTTTAACTAAGTAAGATGGGATATCTACTTGTTGACCATTTACTGTAAGGTGACCATGAGTTACCACTTGTCTAGCTTCTCTTCTTGTTCTTGCAAGTCCAGATCTGAAAGCAATATTATCTAATCTTCTTTCACAAAGAATAATTAAGCTTTCACCTGTTTGTTCTGGCATAGAAGTTGCTTTATCATAGTAGCCTCTAAATTGTTTTTCACTTACACCATAAATGAATTTAGCTTTTTGTTTTTCTCTTTGTTGCATACCATATTCGCTAAGTTTTCCCCTACCTCTAGAATTTGTTCTTTTTGATTCTCCAGAGTAGCCTAGGTATGCTGGGCTGATGCCCAAAGCTCTACATCTTTTGTATACTGGGTCTCTTGATACTGCCATTTGCTCTCCTTATTAAACTCTTCTTCTCTTTGGTGGTCTACATCCGTTGTGTGGAATTGGTGTTACATCTTTGATCATTGTAACTTCAAGACCTGCTGCTTGTAAACTTCTAATTGCAGATTCTCTTCCTGAACCTGGTCCTTTTACATAAACTTCAACAGATTTTAAGCCATAATCTTGGGCTTTTTTAGCTGCTTCTTGTGCTGCTTCTTGTGCTGCAAATGGAGTAGATTTTCTAGAACCTCTAAATCCTAATTGTCCAGCAGAAGCCCATGATAAAGCATTACCTTGCATATCTGTTAGAGTTACCATTGTATTGTTAAATGTAGATGTGATATGAGCTTGTCCTCTTTCGACATTTTTTCTAACTCTTCTCCTAGATCTTTTAGCAGATGTTTTACTTGATTTTGCTGCCATATCTCCTCCTAATGTCTACCTTTTCTAGTTCTGGCATTATTTTTAGTGTTTTGACCTCTTACAGGTAAACCTCTTTTATGTCTAATACCTCTATAGCAATTTATTTCTTTAAGGTTTCTGATATTCATAGAAATTTCTCTACGAAGATCACCTTCGATTGTGTACTTGTCTAATTCTTCACGGATTTTTCCTAGTTCTTCTTCTGTTAAATCTTTCATTTTGATGTCAGGATTAATTCCTACATTTTTCAAGATTTCATTTGCAGTTGATCTTCCTATACCATAAATGTATGTTAGTCCAATTTCTGCTCTTTTTTCTCTAGGTAAATCTATACCAGCTATTCTTGGCATCTATACCTCCTTAACCTTGTCTTTGTTTGTGTTTTGGATTACTGCAAATTACCATAACTTTACCATTTCTTTTGATAACTTTGCATTTGTCGCACATTTTTTTAACTGATGCTCTAACTTTCATTATCATTCTCTCTTTCTTTATCCTGAAACTTGGCTTATCACATTAAAAATATGAAATGAAGTTTATAATTTTAAACCATCTGGTTTAAAATTATTTCTTCCTCCAAGTAATTCTTCCTTGAGTAAGATCGTATGGAGATAACTCTACAGTTACTGTATCTCCCGGTAATATTCTAATGTAGTTCATTCTCAATTTTCCTGAGATATGAGCTTGGATTTCGTGGCCATTTTCAAGTTCTACTTTAAATATTGCGTTAGGTAGAGCTTCTTTTACTACTCCTGTTACTTCTATAGCATCTTTTTTTGACATTTATAGAACCTCCTTTTTTCTACTATCTATTAATGCCTGTTTGATTATCTTCTTTTGTTACCAATTAGACACGTTTTAGATAGTATCCTTTTAAAGATTCTATCCTTATCTCTTCTGAGAGTTTTCGCTTTTACCATATGTTTTTATTTACCTAAGGCATCTACTATAGAATTGAAAACTTCATCTGGAGTTTTTGTGCCGTCAATAGTTATTAATATACCGTGTTTGTCATAGTAATCAATCAATACAGAGGTTGTATTGTTGTAAACATCAATTCTGTTTTTAACTTTTTCTTCTGTATCATCTGTTCTTTGAATAAGTGGATAACCTGTCTCATCATCTATACCTTCAACTTTTGGTGGATTGTATTTAACATGATAGGTTGCTCCAGTTTCTACACAGACTCTTCTACCAGATATTCTTTCTACTAAAAGATCATCTGGTACTCGTATGTTGATTACATAATCAATCTTTGAGTTTCTCTCTTTCATGCCCTCATCGAGAGCTTCCGCTTGTGTAATATTTCTTGGGAAGCCATCAAGTAATATTGATTTTCCGTCTTCTACATTATCGATAGCATCCCAAACTAAATCAATTGTTAATTCGTCTGGAACTAATTTGCCTTCATCTGTATATGATTTTGCTTTTTTACCAAGCTCAGTCTCATTTTTGATGTTGTACCTAAAAATATCTCCAGTTGCTATTTGTACTGCATCTAACTCATTGATTAGTTTTTTAGCTTGTGTTCCTTTACCAGCCCCTGGTGGACCTAACAATATGATATTCATAATATTACCTATTTTAAAAATCCTTTATAATTCTTCATGGTAAGCATTGCTTCCATTTGTTTTATTGTTTCTAATATTACCCCAACAACGATGATTATTGATGAACCACCAAATGATATATTTAAACCAAGTAATCTTGATGCTATGGCTGGGATTATTGTTAGAAGTGTTAATGACAATGCTCCAATAAATGTTATTCTATTTCCAACTGTTGCTAGATAATCACTAGTTGGTTTTCCTGGTCTTATTCCTCTAATAAATCCACCATTTTGTTGTAGTTGTTTTGCATATTCTACTGTATTGAATTGAATCATATTATAGAAGTAAGCAAATACCATAATTAAAATTGATTGAATAATCAAGTATACTACAAATCCTAAGGTTGAATTTGAGAAGAAATTATTAATTCCTGATTGACCACCTGATCCTAAGAATAGTGATATTGTTGATGGAATCGCAAGTACTGCTGAAGCAAAGATGATTGGCATTACACCTGACATGTTTACTTTAACAGGTATGTGAGTTGATTGTCCACCATACATTTTTCTTCCTACTATTCTTTTAGCATACTGTACTGGAATTTTTCTCTCACCTTCAGTGATTAATACAACTGCTACTACTATTAGGATTACTATAATAACCATTAGTAGAATTGCCCACCATTGGATTGTGTTATAGTGAAGTCCTGTTTTCCATTGACTTAGTGTGCTTGGTACATTTGCAATGATACCCATGAAAATTATTATGGATACACCATTACCTATACCTTTTTCAGTGATGGTTTCACCCATCCAGGTAACTAACATTGTTCCTGCTATTAGCACTACATTCATTACAACTTTTTGATAGGTTGTTGCACTTGAAAGTGCTGCACCATATAAACCGTTAGTTACTGCTATTGCTTGGAATATAGCTAAGAATATTGTTAAATATCTAGTATATTTTTGGATTTGTTTACGTCCTGCTTCTCCTTCTCTTGATAATTCTTCAAGTTTAGGAATTACGACGTTTAACAATTGCATTACGATTGAAGCTGTAATGTATGGTTGTACTCCCAAAGCAAATATTGAAAGTGTAGATAATCCACCACCTGTTAACATATTTAGGTAATCAACAAGTGTACCTTGCATACCTTGATAAGCTTCAGCTAATGCTTCTGCATCAATATAGGGTATTGGAATATTATTTCCCAGCCTATAGATGACTAGCATGATTAAAGTAAAGAACATCTTTTTTTGCATATCCTTTTCTTTCCATGCTTTCTTTAATGTATCATACATTAAATCACCTCAGCCTTTCCCCCTTGGGCTGTAATCTTCTCAGCAGCAGATTTAGTAAATTTTTGTGCTTTAACTATAAGATTTTTGTTTAATTCTCCATCACCTAATATTTTTATTCCGTTAACTGCTTTATTTTTATTTAATATTTTGTTTTCAAATAAAAGTTCAGGTGTTACTTCTGTTCCATCTTCGAAAATATTTAAGTCAGCTACATTTATTGTTTCATAGACTTTTGTGTTAATATTTCTAAATCCTCTTTTTGGTAGACGTCTGTATAATGGCATTTGACCACCTTCAAATCCTGGTCTTACACCACCACCACTTCTTGAGTTTTGTCCTTTTTGACCTCTACCAGATGTCTTACCACTTCCAGAGCCGTGTCCACGACCTACTCTATCTTTGGTTTTTAGCTTTTGGTTAGGTTTTAAATCATGAAGTTTCATCAAGTACACCTCCTAGCTTAATTCTTTTACTTCTAGCATGAAAGAAATCTTATTTACCATTCCTCTTATTGCTTTATTGTCGTCTTTTACTACACTTTGACCAATTTTTCTAAGTCCTAGTGCTTTAGCTGTTGCTATTTGATCATCTTTCTTACCGATAAAAGATCTTTTTAATTTGATTTCAAGTTGTGCCATATATTTACTCCTTAATAATCGAATTCTTCTACCGATTTTCCACGAAGTTTTGCAACTTCCTCGACAGTTTTCATTTTGCTGAATGCTTGTAAACAAGCATTAATTATATTCATTGGGTTTGATGTTCCAAGATTTTTAGCTCTAATATCTTTGTAACCTGCAAGTTCACAAATAGCACGAACTGGACCACCAGCTAGAATACCTGTACCTTCACTTGCTGGCATTAGTAGAACTTTACCTGCACCCTTATGTCCATTAATTCTATGTGGAACTGTTGTTCCTACTATTGGAACTTTAACCATATGTTTTCTTGCATCTTCAGCACCTTTTCTTATTGCTTCAGGTACTTCAAGTGCTTTTCCTGTTCCAACTCCAACATGTCCATTTTGATCTCCTACAACTACTAGAGCAGAAAATCTAATGTTACGTCCACCTTTTACAGTTTTTGCAACTCTGTTGATCGAAACAACTCTATCTTCGAGGTTGAGTTTTTCTACTTCTTCTCTTAATAAATACATCTAAATCCTCCCTCGTTAAAACTCTAGACCATTTTCTCTTGCTGCTTCTGCTAGTGCTTTAACTTTTCCGTGGTATAGGTATCCGTTTCTATCGAATACGATAGTTTTGATTCCTTTGTCTACTGCTTTTTTAGCTATTACTTCACCAACTTTTGATGCAGCGTTTACGTTACCGCAATTTTCTAATCCTTCATTAACGTCTGCTTGTAAAGTGCTTGCACTTACTAGTGTTACGCCATTTACATCATCGATTAGTTGCGCATAAATGTTTGTATTTGATTTATATACACTTAGTCTTGGTTTTTGAGGAGTACCTGAAACTTTGTTTCTAACTCTTAATTTACGAGTTTTTAGTCTTTTTAGTTTGGTTTTTTTAGCCATTTTTTCCCCCTACTTACCTGTCTTTCCAACTTTTCTTCTTACATGCTCATCCACGTAACGGATTCCTTTGCCCTTATATGGTTCAGGTTTTCTCCAGTTTCTGATATTTGCTGCATGTTGTCCAACTAGTTGTTTATTGACACCTTTTACGATTATTGTTCTATCACCTTGAACTTCTGTTTCGATTTCTTCAGGATCAGGAATTATTACTTTGTGTGAGAAACCTAAGTTCATCACTAAGTTATTACCTTGTTTGTTTGCTCTGTATCCTGTACCTTCGATTTGAAGTTGTTTTGAATATCCTTCGGTTACTCCTATAACCATGTTATTTATTAAAGAT
This sequence comes from Anaerococcus sp., assembly GCA_052105355.1. Taxonomy (GTDB): domain Bacteria; phylum Bacillota; class Clostridia; order Tissierellales; family Peptoniphilaceae; genus Anaerococcus. The sequence goes on along the minus strand of JBQDYR010000028.1, from coordinate 10,671 downwards.
CTATATAGACCATGGTCTTGGTTTTCTACTTTTGTAGGAGTCTCATTGGCTGTAAGTAATACTAATTCATTTTCGTTTTGTTCGAATCTGATATTTTTTGATACCACTTGATTATCTTCGCCTTTTGGTCCTTTTACAGTTACCAATCTGTCTTTAACATCAATGGTTACTCCAGAAGGGATTTCAATTGGTTTTTTACCTATTCTTGACATTTATTCCTCCTTACCATACGTAACAAATAACTTCGCCACCGACATTTTCTTTTCTTGCGGATTGGTCAGTTAAAAGTCCTTTAGATGTTGAAATTATAGCAATTCCTAAACCATCTAGAACTTTTGGAACTTCGTTAGCTTTAACGTATACTCTTAGTCCAGGTTTAGAAATTCTTTTTAATCCTGAGATTATTTTTTCTCCATTTTCTGCATATTTTAATTCTATTGTGAGAATTCCTTGCTTGTTATCTTCTTCTACATTAAATCCATTAATGAAACCTTCATCTAGAAGAATTTGTGCAATAGCTTTTTTCTCATTAGAAGATGGTAGTGAAACACTTGTATGGTTTGCTTTGTTACCATTTCTTATTCTTGTTAGCATATCCGCTATTGGATCAGTCATCATAGTCTTTGTCCTCCTAAATTACCAGCTTGCTTTTCTAACTCCAGGAATTTCTCCTTTGTTTGCAAGTTCTCTAAAGCATATACGGCAAATTCCGTATTTTCTTAAAACAGAATGTGGTCTTCCACAGATTTTACATCTGCTGTAAGCTCTTGTGCTGTATTTTGGCTTTTTCTTTTGCTTTGCAATAAGTGATTTCTTTGCCATTTTTGCTCCTTTTACTTTCTATAAGGCATTCCCATTAATGTTAAGAATGCTTTGGCTTCTTCGTCTGTTTCTGCTGTTGTAACGAATGTAATATCCATTCCGTGGATAAAGTCTACATTATCAAATTTAATTTCTGGGAAGATTAGTTGTTCTTTAATTCCTAATGAATAGTTTCCTCTTCCGTCAAATGAGTTTGGATTGATTCCTCTGAAGTCTCTTACACGTGGAAGTGAGATTGAAACTAGTTTATCAAAGAAATCATACATTTTCTTTCCTCTAAGAGTTACTTTTGTACCAATTGCTTGGCCTTCTCTTAGTTTGAAGTTAGCTACAGACTTTTTAGCCTTTATTTCTATTGGTTGTTGACCTGTGATCAAAGCAAGTTCTTCTTTTACCTTGTTCATTAAGTTTTGGTTGTCTTTAGCTTCACCAAGTCCAACATTAATAACTATTTTTTCAAGTTTTGGAACTTGCATAACATTTGTGTAACCGAATTGATCCACAAGCGCTTTAACAACTTCATTTTGATATTTTTCTTTTAATCTACTTGTCATTGTATCTCCTTTGGATCTAGTCGAATTTTTCTTCAGTTTTTGCGCAAACTCTAACTTTTTTACCATCGATTACTTGAATTTGTGTTCTTACACCTTTTTTAAGCTCTTCTGAGTATAGAAGTACATTTGAAGCGTTTATTGCTCCTTCTTGTTCTATTCTTCCGCTTTCGCCACCCATTTGAGTTGCTTTTTGGTGTTTAGTTTGAATGTTTGCACCTTCTACTATTACTCTATTTGTTCTTGGGAAGACTTGTAGTACTTCTCCAACATGTCCTCTATATTCGCCTGAGGTTACTTGTACTTTATCACCTTTTTTTATATGCATATTTCCCCCCTATAATACTTCCGGAGCAAGTGAGATGATTCTCATGAAGCCTTCATGACGAAGTTCTCTTGTTACTGGTCCGAATATACGAGTGCCTACTGGTGATTTGTCATCTTTTACTATAACTGCAGCATTGTCATCGAACTTAATGTATGATCCATCAGCTCTTTTTACACCTCTGTGTGTTCTAACTATTACTGCTTTAACTACATCACCTTTTTTTACCGCTCCACCGGGTGTTGCACTTTTAACTGCACAAGTTACAATATCGCCGATGTTAGCATATCTTCTCTTACTGCCTCCAAGAACTTTGATAACTAATAGTTCTCTTGCTCCGGAGTTATCAGCAACTCTCATACGAGTTTCTTGTTGTATCATCTTTATCTCCTTTGCTAATTAAGCATGAACAGCTGTTTCAACAATCTTAACTAGTCTATATCTTTTTGTTTTAGATAATGGTCTAGTTTCCATTATTGTTACTATATCTCCAACCTTAGCTTCATTGTTCTCATCGTGAGCTTTGAATTTTTTACTTTTTATTATTCTTTTTTTGTATACAGGATGTGGAATTTTTGTTTCTACTAATACTGTGATTGTTTTATCCATTGCATCTGATACTACCGTTCCTTGAACGACGCTTCTCATATTTCTTTCCATGAAGTTAAGCCTCCCTATTTATATTAAGCTTTCTTTCAGTTTGGATTGTTTTTACTCTTGCTATATCTCTTCTAACATTTCCAATAGCTGATGGGTTTTCTAGTTGACCTGTAGCCATTTGGAAACGAAGATTAAATAACTCTGATTGTAAATCAAATAGCTTTTTGTTTAAATCATTGTCGCTTAATTTTCTAATTTCTGTTGCTTTCATTAAGCTTCCTCCACTTCTGTAACTTCAAGTCTCTTTACGAATTTTGTTTTGATTGGTAATTTTTGTGCAGCAAGTCTTAAAGCTTCTCTTGCTACCTCTTCTGATACACCACTCATTTCGAACAACATTCTACCTGGTTTCACAACTGCAACCCAATATTCTGGTGCACCTTTACCAGAACCCATTCTCACTTCGGCAGGTTTTTTTGAAACTGGTTTGTCTGGAAATACTTTTATCCAAATATTTCCGCCTCTTTTTATATATCTTGTCATAGCACGTCTTGCAGCCTCTATTTGATTAGCTGTCATCCATGTGCTTTCGAGTGCTTGTAAGCCGTATTCACCATAAGTTAAGGAGTTGCCTTTTTGGGCTTTTCCTTTCATTCTTCCTCTATGTTGTCTACGATATTTTACTCTTTTAGGCATTAACATATCTGATTCCTCCTTAGACGAGCTTACTTATTTGCTTGTCTGTCGTTATTTCTTCTGTTAGGACGTCTTTTATTGTTTCTTCTCTTGTTGTTTCTTTGGTTCTTAATTTTAGGTTGTCTTGGAGCTTTTTCGCCCGGTAAAACTTCTCCCCTATTGATCCAAACTTTACATCCTATTTTTCCGTATGTTGTATCAGCTTCTGCAAAACCATAGTCAACGTCTGCTCTTAGTGTTTGTAGAGGAACTTTACCCTCGCTGTAGCCTTCTGTTCTAGCCATATCAGCTCCACCAAGTCTTCCTGATACTTGTGTTTTGATACCTAGTGCTCCTGCTCTCATTGATCTTTGAACAGATTGTTTCATAGCACGTCTAAATGTAATTCTGTTTTCTAGTTGTTGAGCAATATTTTCTGCAACAAGTTGAGCATTTACGTTTTGATTTCTAATTTCTTCTACGTTTATGATTATTCTCTTGCCTGTTGCTACTTTTTCAATTTTTTTCTTTAAGTTTTCAACAACTGAACCACCTTTACCGATTACCATTCCTGGTTTTCCAGTATAAATTGTGATTTTGATATTATTTACTGCTCTTTCAATTTCTATATCAGCAATACCTGCATCGTAGGTTTCTTTCTTAACTAGTTTTCTAATGTTGTGATCTTCAACAAGTAAGTCTGAAAAGTCTTTTTTATCAGCGAACCATTTTGAGTCCCACTCTTTTATTACTCCAACTCTAAAACCTTTTGGATTAACTTTTTGACCCATTCTATTCCTCCTCTGCTTTAACGTCTGTAAGAACAACACCTATATGAGATGATCTTTTTAATATTGGATAAGCAGCGCCTTTAGCTTTAGGTCTCCATCTTTTCATAGTTGGAGCATCGTTAGCGAATGCTTTTTTAACATAAAGAGTTTCTCTGTCCAATCCGTTGTTGTTTTCGGCATTAGCGATTGCACTTTTTAGAACGTCTTCAAGTAATCTAGCACCTTTTTTGTTGGTAAATCTTAAAATGTTTAGTGCTTCATCTACTTGTTTACCTCTGATTTCTCTAGCTATATAGTGTACTTTTAGAGGAGATATCTTTACATATTTTGCTGTTGCATTTATTTCCATAATTCTTCTCCTATTTAAATGATCCTTTTTGTTCTGCTTGTTTTTTAGCGTGTGTTCTAAATGTTCTTGTTGGAACGAACTCACCAAGCTTGTGTCCTACCATGTCTTCAGTAATAAAGATTGGCACATGTTTTCTTCCGTCATGAACTGCTATAGTGTGTTCTACGAATTCTGGGAATATTGTAGAACGTCTTGACCAAGTTTTTATTACCTTTTTTTCGTGTTTATCGTTTAATTCTTCTATTTTTTTATATAGATGATCATCGACAAAAGGTCCCTTTTTTAGTGATCTAGCCATTAAATCCCCCTATTTTTCATTTCTTCTTCTAACTATATATTTAGAAGATGCATTTTTCTTTCTTCTTGTCTTAACACCGTGTGATTTTTTACCCCATGGTGTAGATGGTGCAGGTCTTCCGATTGGAGCTCTACCTTCTCCACCACCATGTGGATGGTCTACTGGGTTCATAGCTGATCCTCTTACATGTGGTCTTCTGCCCATATATCTTGACTTACCAGCCTTACCTATAGTAATAAGTTCATGTTCTGAATTTCCAACAGTTCCTATTGTAGCTTTACAATTAACATGAACTAATCTTACTTCACCTGATGGCAATTTGATTGTAGCAAATCCTGCTTCTTTAGCCATAAGTTGAGCACCTGTTCCTGCAGATCTAACTAGAATTCCACCCTTACCAGCTTTAAGCTCGATATTGTGTATTACAGTACCTACTGGGATATTGATTAGTTGAAGTGAGTTACCTGGTTTGATATCTGCTTTTTCTCCACTTTCTACAACATCTCCTACTTTTAATCCTTTTGGAGCTAAGATATATCTCTTTTCCCCATCAGCATATGCTAAAAGTGCTATATTTGCTGATCTGTTTGGATCATATTCTATTGATTGTACTTTTGCTGGAATATTGTCTTTGTTTCTTCTAAAGTCAATTATTCTATATTTTCTTTTAGCTCCGCCACCTCTTGAACGAACAGTTATTCTACCCTTGTTATTTCTACCGCCTGATTTTCTAAGATCAGATGTTAAGGCTTTGTGGGAAGTTGTCTTTGTTATTTCTTCAAATGTTGAAACGGACATGTTTCTTTGGCCGTTTGATGTTGCTTTTAGTTTTCTAATAGCCATTTAAATCCTCCTTACATTCCATCGAAGTATTCAATAGCTTGTGAATCTTCAGTTAATGTAACAATTGCTTTCTTCCAGTCAGCTTTCTTGCCATAACCAAATCTTGTTCTAACTTTTTTTCCTGGGTAGTTCATAGTTCTAACTTTTTTAACTTTAACTCCGTCAAAAACTGATTCGATTGCTAGTTTGATTTCTGGTTTGTTAGCATTTTTGTCTACTTCGAAGGTATATTTGTTTTCTTCGATTAGTTCCATAGATTTTTCTGTTATTATTGGTCTTTTGATTATATCGTAAGGTGATTTCATTAGATAAATACCTCCTCAAGTTTTGCGATTGCATCTTTTGTAATCACAAGCTTATTATGTCTCATAAGATCATAAACATTGATTAAGTTTGCTCTTTGAACATCTACACCTTCAATATTTTTAAATGATCTATAAACTTTATCATCACTTTCAGCTATAACTACATAAGACTTTTTAATAGCATCTACATTGTTTAGTACTTCTAATGCTTCTTTTGTCTTATAGTTATCGAATTTTAATTCATCTAGTACAACAAGTTCATTTTCTCTTAACTTACTTGTTAGAACTGAGTAAAGTGCAAGTCTTCTTACTTTCTTAGGAACCTTGTAGCTGTAGTCTCTTGGCTTTGGTGCAAATATTACTCCACCACCTCTGTAATGAGGAGCTCTAATAGATCCTTGTCTTGCTCTACCTGTACCTTTTTGTCTGAATGGCTTTCTTCCACCACCTCTTACTTCTCCACGAGTCTTAGCGGATTGTGTGCCTTGTCTTTTATTTGCTAGTTGGTTTTTAACAACTTCGTAAACTGCATGTTCTGATACATTTGCATCAAATAGAGTTTCGTTTAGTTCGATTTCCCCAACATTTTCACCTTTAATGTTTAAAACTTCTATTTTAGGCATTTCATTCCTCCTTATTATAGGCTCTTAACTGCTTGTTTTACTTGAACAAGTCCACCCTTAGGTCCTGGAACTGCACCTTTTACTAAAATGTAGCTTTCATCTGAATTTACTTTAACTACTTTTAAGTTTTGGATAGTAACTCTTTCGTTACCCATTTTTCCTGAGCCTTTTCTACCTTTGAACACTCTTGCCGGATCAGAACCTGCTGCTCTAGCACCTGCTACTCTGTGAGATTTTGAACCGTGGCTTTGTGGCCCTCTACCATAGTTCCATCTTTTTATAGCACCTTGAGTTCCTTTACCTTTTGATGTTGCAACTACGTCAACTACATCTCCATCTTGGAAAAGATCAACTGTTACAGTATCACCAGCTTTAAGGTCTGTTGCTTCTGTTAATCTTACTTCATTTAAATATCTTTTATATGAAGCATTTGATTTATTAAAGTGTCCTCTAATTGGTTTTTTTACGTTTTTTTCTTTTTTGTCTAGATAACCGACTTGAACTGCATCGTATCCATCTGTTTCTTGTGTTTTTACTTGTACGATTACATTTTCTTCAGCTTTAAGTACTGTTACTGGTGTAACTACACCATCGGCATCTATAACTTGAGTCATGCCTATTTTTGTTGTAAATATACTCTTCATTCTGAGTACCTCCTTAATTACAGCGGATTGCACCACGTTTGTGGCCTACTTCAATCATTCTAATTACAGTTTTATTTCTATGTCGACACCTGCAGGTAAGTTTAATTTCTTAAGTGCATCTAATGTTTTTGAATTAGGATTAACAATGTCGATTAATCTTTTATGTGTTCTTTGTTCAAACTGTTCTCTGGAGTCTTTGTATTTGTGAACTGCTCTAAGAATTGTTATAACTTCTTTTTCAGTTGGTAGTGGAATTGGTCCACTTACTTGTGCTCCTGATCTCTTTACCGCTTCTACGATTTTTTCTGCTGAGCTATCAATCACTTCGTGATCATATGCTCTCAATCTGATTCTAATTTTTTGATTAGCCATTTTCCCTCCTTGTAATGTGCCACCCATCCGGGTGTTTAATTATTTTTTGGAAATCATTTGAGATTATTCTCAAACTTGCTCCGTGAAAATTTCCTTTTATGTTGGCTGTTCATAAAAGCAACCTCTCACTTCAAAGCACCATGTAATAATATCAGATATTTGAATATAAATCAAGTATTTTCTAAAGTTTTTACAAATAACTTTCATCTTTTTGACTTTATTACACATTAGTTTAGATTATACTATGATATTATTGATTTAGCAATGTTTTTTATAATTTTTTTCAATCACCATTATTACTTATATATTTTAAAGGATTTAAAGCAATAATAGTGATTAGATTATCAAGATATAAGTATTTATAGTATAGATATCACTATTAATTTCTACCTTTTATTTAAAGGTTTAGAACAATACATATTAAATTTATCTTCTAAATATTTAGAAGATAAATTTAATATGTCAAGTCTATAATTGTATCTTTATCTAATATTTTAATTTCCTTTCCTTCCACATCTATAATTCCTTCTTCTTTCATCTTTGATAGTTCTCTAGATAGTGAAGGTCTTGTTGTTGATAAAAAGTCAGCTAATTCTTCTCTAGTCATTTTTAAAGTTATTAAATTATTTTCTTCATTATATATAAGATAGTTTGCTATTTTTTGCCTTAAAGTAAATTGAGTGGAAATTTGATTTTTCCTAGATAATCCCATGCATTTTTTTGCCAATAAGTTTATAAAAGATGTAAGAAATTCTTTAGATAGATCCAAAGAAAATATTTTTTTAAAATTTTTTATTACATAAATTTCTGAGTCTGCATTTACTATAGCAGAAAAATCATAAGTTTCATTTAAATATGCATAAATCTCTCCAAAAATAACATCTTCCTTAAAATTTTCTACTATATATCTTTTACCTGAAAAATCTATTTTAGAAACTATAACATCACCCTTTACTAAATAAAATATATCCTCTGCCATATCATTCTGCATGAAAATATAAGAATCTTTATTGTAAAGTCTTTTTTCTATCGGTAAAAATTTTTCGATTTTTTTAATATCTTCATCTGAAATCTTTTTAAATATTGGTATCTTTCTAATATCCATAACTTTATCTACCTCCATATTCTTATCTATATAATTTACCCTTTTTCTTTTATTGTCATAGAAAAGTTGTTTTGAATATCTAGATAAATTTTATATGGTATCAATATTTATAGATTATTCAATTGATTATATTATGTTATTATTATTTTTTTAAAGACTTTATCTTACTTTAGTCTATATATATTTTATTTTTTATAAATTAAATATATAAAAAAGACAGGGTTTTTAGTTTTCCCCGTCTTTTATATATATCTATTTTAATACTACTTAATTTCTAGTATCTTATTTTGTAAAGTAAGCCATATCTTCTTCTACTGTAGTATTTGGAGCTATTCCGAAGTTTTCTACTAAGAAGTCTACTACTGTTGGTGATAAGAATGCTGGTAGTGTTGGTCCTAAGTGGATATTTTTTACTCCTAAGCTTAATAGAGCAAGTAAAACTATTACAGCTTTTTGTTCATACCAAGCTATGTTGAATTCTAGTGGTAAGTCATTTATATCATCAAGTTCGAAAGCATCTTTTAGTAAAAGAGCTGTTCTAACTAAAGAATATGAATCGTTACATTGTCCTGCATCAAGAACTCTTGGAATTCCATTTATGTCTCCTAAGTCTAACTTGTTGTATCTATATTTTGCACAACCTGCTGTAAGGATAACATAGTCTTTTGGTAGAGCTTTAGCAAATTCTGTATAGTAATTTCTATCTTTAAATCTACCATCACATCCTGCCATAACTACAAATTTCTTTATGTTTCCAGCTTTGATTTCTTCTACAACTTTTCCTGATAATTCTGCAACTTGGTTGTGAGCAAATCCACCAACTATTTTTGTATCTTCTAAGTTTGTAGGCGCTTTGCAAGTTTTAGCAAGTTCTATTATATCTGAAAAGTCCTTGCTGCCATTTTCATCAGCATCTATATGTTTTGCTCCTGGGAAACCTGCCATTCCTGTAGTAAATAACTTATCCAAGTAAGTATTATTTTTCTTTGGAGGAACTATACAGTTAGTTGTCATAAGAATTGGACCATTAAAGGCTTCAAATTCTACATTTTGACTCCACCATGAGTTACCATAGTTACCGTGGAAATGTTCATATTTTTTAAGTTCTGGATAGTAGTTTGCTGGAAGCATTTCTGAGTGAGTATAAATTTCTACTCCAGTTCCTTCTGTTTGATCCAATAGCATTTTTATATCTCCAAGGTCGTGACCTGAGACTAAAATACCTGGCTTATCTCCTGCAGAGAAATCTACCTCTGTTATTTCTGGATTACCGAAAGTTTCAGTATTAGCTCTATCTAAAAGATCCATACCCTTTACACCATTTTCACCAGTTTTAATTACTAAATCTATAAGGTCAGGTATTTCATTGTCTTTTTTAGTTGTTTTTACAAGAGCTTCTACTATAAATTTGTCTACTTCTTCATCTCTATAATTTAGAACATGAGCATGGTGATTATAAGCTGCAAGACCTTTTAAACCATAAATAACAAGTTCTGTAAGTGATCTTTCATCTTCGTTTATTATATTTAAGACACCTACTTCAATAGCTTTCTTTTCAAGTTCTTCTTGATCAGTATTGCTATATAGTGCAAATTCTGAAAGTCCTTCTTTGCTATCAAGTTTTTCTAAAAGAGAGTTTTTAATCTCTATAGTTTCTTTAGCTTTTTTTATAATATAATCAGAATCAAAATTTGCATTAGTTATAGTTATAAATAAGTTGTTAGAAAGAATATCATAGATATTTTCTTCTACAGAACCTAATTTATCTATAACTTCAGAAAGTCCTTTAGTAGCAAATACTAGAAGATCTTGAGAATTTGCTGTCTCTTCATTTTTTCCACAAACACCTACTTTTGTGCATCCTTCATTTTTTGCTGTTTCTTGACATTGAAAACAAAACATATATTTCTCCTTTTTTTAATCTCTTTCATAATTTATTTAACTATATATAGTATAAGATAGTCAAGTGCTTATTTCTGTAACTTAAGTTACTATATATAAAAAAATGCTTTTTATTTCTATATATAGTAAAATTTAATATAAAAAAATGTTATTTTCCTCTAATTCTCATCTAAGAATTTTTTTGCATACTTTAAATATTCCTCCATAACCTTAATTCTGGCATATTTTTTATTGTTTCCTTCTACTATAATCCAAGGAGCATAGTCAGAATTGGTTCTATCTAACATTTCATTCATAGCTTCTATATAAGTATCCCATTTTTTTCTGTTTCTCCAGTCTTCGTCTGTTATCTTATATTGTTTATCCGGAACCATTTCACGAGCTTTAAATCTATCTAGTTGGACATCCTTATCTATTACAACAAAAAATTTTAGAACCATGATTTTATTTTTAACCAATTGTTTTT
>JBQDYR010000027.1:0-16714 GCA_052105355.1 Anaerococcus sp. | reverse complement strand
AAACTGACCTCCTCAAAGTTGGTTTTTCAGGTCCAACTTTTTGGGGTCAGTTCATAATATCTAGCACCTTTTTTATTAAAAATTATATAAAATATAACCTAACTTTTATTAAATTTTTACATTTATTTACTTCTATGTTTTTTAATATGTTTATGATAAAACTTATTTATCAACCCCATAACTTCTGGTATCCTTGCTAAAATAATGAAAAATCCATAAAAAATTATGGCTACTATAACTGTAATAAGAATTGATACAAGATTACCCATAGATTGGGTTAAAATTCCATAAAGTTTTACTACTATTAGACCCATAATCAAAGATAAGATACTTATCTTCGCTAGAGAGTAAACTGTAGTTTTTAATCTCATCCTTCCAAAATTTTGCCTAAATCTAATCGACATTAGTATTGCACCTATCAAACAAGAGAAAACAGTAGCTAAAGCCAAACCTTGAATTTTAAAGAATTTTATCAAAATAAAGTTAAAAATTATATTTAAAATTTGTTGGGTAACTACTACTACTACAGGTGTTTTTGAATCGCCTACAGAATAAAATCCCTTATCAATTATATCTGAGAAAGATTGGAATATTACATAAGGTGCATATGCTGTGAGCATCAAGGATGTTCCCATAATAGCTGCTTGATCAAAATCTCCTCTTCCATAAACAAGACTTACTATAGGTTTAGAAAGTGCCATCATACCTATTGTAGATGGTATTACCAAAAGCATTGTTAAGACTATGGCGGATGAAAGATTTGTCTTCATTTCATCAAATTTTCCTTTTTGTCCCAAGTAAGATATTGTTGGAAAAATTGAAGTTGTAACTGAAACTGTAATAATTCCTGTAATCATAGCTAAAAGCTGTTTAGAATATCCTAAAATCCCTATAGAGTCATGGCCAAAATAATATGAAGCCATAGTATTATCTACTGTTAAGGCTATTTCTCCAGCTGCTGCTGAGACTATTACTGGAAGAGATATAAGGATTAATTGTCTTACATACTTGTTATGTATATCTATATTCCAATGGTGCTTGTATCCAAGTTTCTTTGCCGTTCTTGGAAAGAGAATATATTGTAAAACATTTCCTGCCAAACATCCAAAGGCTAGTATATATGGATTATTTCCTAAACCACTGGCAACAATAAAGAATATTATAATAACATTCATTATAATTCCAGTTGTAGCAGGAATTATAAAGTTACCCTTCATGTTAAGATATCCCCTATATACTGCTGAATAAAAATAGGCAAATATCGCAAACATTATGATACGAGTAAATGTAACAGCCATCTTTAAGTTTTCTGGATCATCTGCCAAAGCTGGTGAAAATATCATACAAAAAGCTCTTGCAAAAATAAAACCAATGACAACTGCAACTATTGCAATTACTAACAAAATATTAAATATATTTGAAGTAAAGCTTTCGGCTTCTTCTTCTCCTTCTTCATTTTTGACTTTATTATACATTGGTATAAAGCCAAAAATTATTCCGTTTGCAACTAGGTTTGCTATGATAACCGGAAGTGTATTTGCAACCCTATAGGATGCAGTTATATCTCCAGCACCATAAAAGTAAGCCATTACAGCTTCTCTTAAAAAACCAAATATCTTAGAAAGAATAGTTACAAACATAAGCATAAATGCCGTTTGTCCCATAAATACCTCACTTTTTTGCATTTTATCAATTTATTATATAAGTTTTTTTCAAAAATAACAAATTTATATTAAAACATAAGCAAGAACAAGTTCTTTATCAAGGAACTTATATATAATTTATTTACCTATCCTATATTTAAGTATTCTTCAAGAGAAAGATCATTTTCATAGATCTCTTTGGCATTTTCTACCCCTACAAATCTAAAGTACCAAGGCCAAGCTACATGATTAGTTTCATTTGCTTTTTCTTGACTATACCTTTCTATAAATCCATACTTGTAGGCATTTTCTTTTAGCCATTTATACTCATCAGTTTCTTTAAACTTATCTGAATATTGATCATTTTCAGTAAAGAAATCAAAAGCAGTACCTGTTTGGTGCTCACTAAGACCCGGTTGACTTGCATAAGAATTTTCCGCCTTAAATAATTTATCTTCAGTATTGTAAGATCTGTAATCAGAAGCTACTTTAATCGATAAGCCTTCTCTTTCCATATCCTGAAGCATAGTATCAAGCGCACGCTTTGCAGTTTTATCAAGTCCTGGTGCAAAATCTTCAGGTAAAGGGTTGTTTTCATCAACATAGACTATCCCTTTTATAACCTTAATATTTTTATCAGTATCTAACTTTTCCAACCCATACCTATTTACATAGTAAAAAGAATTGTCTATTTTTATTTTACTAAAAGAATTTTCACTACCATAATAAGCTAAATAGTCTCCTTCTTCGATTATAGTTGATGTTTTTGAAAAATCATTTGGAAATTGATAGCAGTATTGAGTTTTTGCGGCTTTTACATATGATTTCAAAACATTTGAATATTCATCATTTTCAATTTGTTTTCCTTCATCAATTTCTACATCTTCAAAACCTATAGAAGTTGCTATTTGAAGATTGCCTGCATAATTTCTATTTTCTTCATTGACAACCGAAGAATCGGTAGCAGAAGCGGATCTATTTTCACTGGGTTTTCCTATTACAAATTCTTCATCTTTATTATTAAAACTAAAAGTAAGGGCAGCAATTATTACTAATGCACCTGTCCCTTTTAGAATATTTATTCTTGTTTTACGTTTTTTTTCTCTTCTTTTTTGTCTTTTTAACTTTCTGATACTTTGGTTGGACATAATAATTTCCTCATCTATTTCAATATAATTATTAACTTTAAGTAAGTCTGTGGTATTGTTTACATAAGAGAATAGTAAAATATATTTCAATTTCACTACTTATTTAATAATCTTTGATAAAAATTCTTATATAAACTTGTTTATAAAAATATTATATCATATCATTAATTAAATATACACAGGAAAATAAGACTTTTTTGGCTTATATAAAAAAATCGTAAGATTTCTTACGATTTTTTTGATATTTATTAATTTTTTATATTTTATTTTTTACCTTTTAGAATCTTTAATATTCTTATGAGCATAGATGGTCTCTTTTTTCTAAGAGTTTTTTCCGAAGAAACTTTTTCCTGATTTTCTTCTAAATTATTTTTTTTATTACTAATTACGTGTGTCTTTTTTATAACTTCTTGTTTTTTAGCTCTTTCTATAGCTTTTTGATTAAGAATTTCCTGAGCGTTAGAATTAGTAATATTAGGAACTTTAGTGTAGGTTCCATCACTTTGAAGTTTTCTAATTTTAACATCATCAGCAAACATTGTATCCATAAACCAAAGAATTCTATCTTTTATTTCTTTATTATAAATCGGAACTGCTACTTCCATTCTATTTCTTATATTCCTTGTCATAAAATCAGCTGATGAAATATATACTTTTGCAGCTTGACCTTTACCAAACTGATAAACTCTATGGTGTTCTAAAAATCTTCCAACTACTTGATAAATATCTATATTTTCAGTCTTACCTTCAATTCCAGGAATTATACAGGTAATTCCTCTTACCATCATATCTATTTTTACACCTTTTTGTGAAGCTTCAGAAAGCTTATTAATAAGAATTCTATCCGAAATAGAATTCATTTTTAACCTAATATATCCATCTTTGTGGAATTCTTGTCTTTCTATTTGCTCATTTATTAATCTATCTAATCCTTCTTGCATAGATTTTGGACTTACAAGAAGGTGATTATATTCTCCTTCTAAATTTCCAATCATAATATTATCAAAGAGTTCTTTGGCGTCCATACCAATTTCTATATTTGATGTTAAATAAGAAAAGTCTGTATAAAGCTTTGCAGTATCTTCATTATAATTTCCTGTAGCAACTTGAGTAATGTAAGAAATCTTTTCATCCGCTATTCTAGTTATTAGTAAAACCTTTGAATGGCATTTATAATTATCAAAACCATATACAATTTTACAACCTGCATCCTCAAGTCTAGATGACCAAAGTATATTATTATCTTCATCAAATCTTGCCCTAAGTTCCATTAGAACAAAAACTTCTTTACCATTTTCTGCAGCTTTTATTAGGGCTTGAGCAATTTGAGACTCTTTAGCAATTCTATAGAGAGTTATTTTTATAGAAACTACCGAATCATCCTCACTAGCTTCATTTAATAAATCTATTATCGGATCCATAGATTCGTAAGGATATGACAAAAAGATGTCATTTTCTTCAATTTGCTTGATTATTTTCTTATTAGGTTTAACCATATACGAAGGTTGAGGAGAAAATGGTTTATCCATAAAAGTTTTTTTCAATTCCTTAGGCATAGTTTCTACAAGTTTAAACATAAAACTTGCCCTAACAGGTGATTTTGTTACAAAGATATTTTCTTCCTTTAACATAAGTTTTTCCATAAGCAAATCTTTTAAAGATGGCTCTAGTTCTTCATCCACCTCAAGTCTTACAGGATGTAGCCTTTTTCTTTTCCTTAGCATATCTTTCATATAAGACCTAAAATCTACATCTACTTCATAATCATCATCATTATATGAAATATCTGCATTTCTAGTTAAGCTCATTATATATTTATCGGTACACTTATACTTTTCAAAAACTTTATCTCCAAATTCTTTGATTATATCCTCTATAAGAACTATGGTTTTATTTGAGATTTTAATATATCTATTTATTTTATCAGGTACAAAAATTAAACCTAAATACGATTTCTCAGTCTTTTCTTTATCTTTTTTTCCTCGTTTTTTCACTTCTTGTTTCAGAGCAAAAATAACATTAAGTGAAAGATTTTGTAGTCTTGGAAATGGTCTTACCCAGTCAACAACTTGAAAATTTAAAATTGGTTCGATTTTTGTATCGAAATAATATTCTACAAAGTCCTTGTCCTTTTCATCAAGTTCAGAAACTTTTTTTAAAAAGATTTCTTCAATCTTTAAATCATCTACAAGTCTTTCATAGACTTGATCTTTTTTCCTATATAGTCCTACACACCTTTTCATAATAGCAGATAATTGTTCTTCTGGTGTCATGCCGGATTTATTATCAACAGCTTTCTTCTTTAAATGGCTAAGATCGGTTAAGGATCCCACTCTAACCATGAAAAATTCTTCCAAATTTGAATCAAAGATAGAATAAAATTTTAATCTCTCAAATAATTTTACATTCTCATCATTTGCTTCATCTAAAACTCTTTCATTAAAATCTAACCAAGATAATTCTCTATTTTGTGTGAAGGAAGTATCCATATTCTACTCCTTTCCTATGAGTTTATCGTAAACATACCCCTCTCTTACTCCTGTTTGACTAACATTGATTTTATCAATTGAAAAATATTTAGCTATTGTATTTAAAATAATCATACCTGGGGTTAATGTATGAATTCTATCTCCTTTTACTGATAATATAAGGTTCAATGCTTTTCTATCTTCCATATCAATTACTTCTTTTATAAGCTTATTAAGTTTATCTGATTCCATAGAAATATTTGAAGTATCTATGTCAAAATACTCATTATAAAGTTTTAGACTTGCTCTAGCTGAGCCGCCTACAGCACATAATAGTTCATGATCTTCCTTGTACATTTTTCTTTTTTCAAACTGTTTTTTAACCTCTTCTTCTATAAGCTTTTTTTCATCTTTTGTAACAAAAAGTTTGGAAACAAAATCTCCAAAAGCAGAAAGAGAACCAATTTTTAAACTTGTTGATTTAAGTACCTTGCCTTGACCTATTATAACTATCTCAGATGATCCACCACCTATATCTGTCAATACTCCTCTAGAAACATCAAGAGATGCAGATGCACCTACAAAGGATAGTCTTGCTTCTTCTTCTCCTGAAAGAATTTCTATTTCAAAACCTACCTCATTTTTTACTCTCTCTAAAATTTCCACCCTATTGGTAGCATCTCTAATAGTTGAAGTGGCAAAAGGATGTACTTCATCTATATCTGCAAAATTGTCTATCAAAAATTTAAATTCTTTTAATACTCCAATTAGTCTCTTAATTCCTTTTTCACTTACTTTTCCATCAGAAACATAAGATCTTAGAGAAGCTTGTTCTTTCTCATTAAATAAATTTTTAATTTTATTATCAATTACCTTAAACACTGATAATCTTATAGTATTAGAACCTATATCTATAACTCCATATATCATAATAATCTTCTTCCTTTTTTTCTTTCTTAATTCTTTGTAAAATTTTTATTAACATTATAAGATAGCCTTACTTATATTTATATTTTTACCCATAATTTTATTAGTCATTTCTTGAGTTATAGGATTTATGTCAGTCATGAAAATTTTAACCTTAGTATTTTCATTTTCTTTAAAGATTAACTTTTTACATAAGTAGATAGAAGGGTCTATAATATTTGCATCATAAGTTAGATTTTTTTCTATTTCTTTTTCAATTATTGGATAATGAGTGCAGCCAAGGATAATATTTTTAATCTTTTTATTATTAGCTATTTTTAAGTATCCTTTAATATTTTTATCAAGGTTAGGCCCTGAAGTATCTCCTTCTTCTATAAGATCTACAAGTCTTGGTGCCATTACTTCCGTTACAGTTTTATTTGATTGCTTTTCAATTTTTTTCTTATAAACATGAGTATTTACGGTCGCCTTAGTTGCAAGAAGATATACATCCCCTTCTTCTTCTAATACAGACTTTATTCCCATTTCAGTTATTGAAATAAATTTTTTATTAAAATTTTCTCTTAAAAAATTTATGGAATTTACAGATATAGTGTTACAAGCAACCACATAAAAATCTATATCAAATTTTTCCAAAAATTTAACTATTTCATTCGAATATCTTATAATTTCATCTTTACTTTTAGAACCATATGGAACTCTCTTGTTATCCCCAAGATAAAAATAATTGGCCTTGTGACTTTTTACAAGTTTATTTAAAACTGAAAGTCCACCCAAACCTGAGTCAAAAACTCCTATATTAGTCATAAACTAAACTCACCTTTTCTACAAATTTGTACTTATCTTTTATTTTTTTATAAGCTTCTTCTAATATTTTTTCATCTTCAAAAACACCAAAGATACTTGCACCTGAACCTGACATCAGACTTACCTTGGCTCCCAAGCTTTTTATCTCATCTTTTATCTTCTCAAGATGAGGAAATTCTTTAAATGCAACCTCTTCCATAACATTTGAAAAATAATCATAAGCCTTTTCATCTCCAGTTTCTAAAAGACTTATGAGCTTTTCTGTCGGTATATTTCCGTAATCCTTTAATTTTGAATAAATAAATCCTGAAGATATCTCTGTACCATCATTTACTAGAAGAAAAGAAAAAGGCTTTTTTATATTAAAAGATGTTAGTCTTTCCCCTATTCCTTTAGCTCTTGCTGGAGTATCCATAAAAAAGAATGGAACATCTGCTCCAAGTTTCACAGCTTTTTTCATAAGATCTTCTTTTGTGTATCCAAGATTCCAAATCTCATTTAAAGCTTTTAAAGTTTCGGCACAATCAGTAGACCCACCAGCAAGACCAGCTGCAAAAGGGATATTCTTTTCTAATCTAATATCTACCCCATTGTCTTCTATCTCATCTTTTAACAAGTACCAAGCCTTGTAAATAAGATTATCCTCAATAGATGTAAGTTTTTTAGAATTTGTAAAAATCCTTATTTTTTTATCATTATTTCTTTTAATTTCAAGCTTGTCAAAAAGAGAAATTTTTACCATCAAAGAATCAATCTCATGATAGCCATCATCTCTTTTATACAAACTATCAAGACTTAAATTTAATTTTGCATAACATTTTTTTATCATAATAACCTCTATTTTTATTATATCATAGGAGATATACAACCACACTAAAGCTTAAATAAGAAAGCGACCACTAGTTATAACCTAGTTACTTTCATCATTTCCAAAGTAATTGCTTCAAAAAGGATAATAGTATCCCAGCTTCAATATTCTTATATTAAATTCGCAATAAAAAAAAAGAGGATTTACCCTCTTTAATTAGTAAAAGTATAAATTTTTAATACTAAAACATAGATTACAAATTAGACTTATAAAAAATATATTTTAATACTAAAAATTCTATAATTACATAAAATTGACTTATAGGAGATATAATCATCTTTCCTGAATCAGCGTAAATTTCATGCGTTATAAATGGAATATTGTAATCTGATAGATAAGAAATTCTATTATTAGTAAGTTTTGTTATAGAAACAATTATAGGTTTAACTTCTAAATTATTAATAAATTCTACCAGAGAATCATTTTCTCCACTAAAAGAAATAATAAACAAAATATCATCTTCTTTGAACAAACTTGCTAATTTATTATAACCGTTTGTAATATCTAGTATTATAAGTTGTCTTTCTAAATTAAGAAAATTTTTTTTGAATTCTTCAGCTGCATTTCTTTGACTATAACCAGTAGGTATAATAAAAAGATTTTTAGCCTTATCTATATTAAAAAAAAGTTCATTTAAATTTAAATTTTTTATCATAGTCATAGTTAAGCTAATATCATTAAAAGTATAATCTATTTCCTTATCATTAATAGCTATAAATTCACTATCATCCCATTTCACTAGGTATTTTAATTCACTATATCCATCAAGACCCAATTTTTTAGTAAAAGACATAACTGAACTAGTATTAACTCCAGCTAGTTCTGCAAATTCTTCTATACTCAAATTTGATATTTTTTTCTTATTTTGAGCAACAAAAGAATAGATTTTCAAATCTTTTTTATTCATTTTTTCGTATGATTTTTTTAAAAGATCATATATTTTCATTTTGTCCTCTATATCTACTAAATTTCAAAAAAAATTCTTCTAACTCCTTGATTGATGGACCAATAATTTCTAAGTTATCTTTGGTTTCTTTATTAATATTTATATTATAATCATATAACTTATGTTTAGTAATTTCTTTTCCTACGAAAATTTTAAAAGAGTCAATATTGGATATATTTACCAATATATTTCTAGCCAAATCATTATTAGATAAATCAACTACAAATATTGAACACTCATTTAGAAGATTTTTATTAAAATGGATTATTTCTTCTTTTCCTTTATATGTTTCTGCAAGGATCCCTAGGTTTAAAAGTAATTTTTTTATGTATAAAGATATTATCTCCTCATAATCTCCATTACCATATATAAATATTTTTTTACTAGCTATTATTTTATTAAATACTTCTTTTGAAATATCATTTGAATCGTCATATTCATCTTTTTTATCCTCATTTTCTTCTATACTTAAGGAAGTAAGATAATATTTTAATTCACTATAACCTTTAAAACCAAGTTTTTTTGCCAATCTCAAAACACTAGTTCTGGATGTGTGGCATTTATTGGCAACATCATTTATAGACCATGAATAATCAATTTTATTTTTTAAAAGAAATTCTAAAATAACTATATCTGTATCTGTAAAAGTATCTTTATATTTTTTATATAATTCTTCTAATTTTATAAAATCACCTCTAAATAATATTTAAGTATTTGAAATAAAAAACCTAGGTAGATACTACAATTATACTATCTACCTAGGTTTAAATCTATTATTTCATTTCTGGCCAGTAATCTTTATTCGCTTCAATTAAATCATCTAAAATTTGTTTTGCTACTTTTGCACTTGGGACAGTTTTTGAAAGGGTTAAAGCTTGCCATAATTTTAAATAGCTTCCTTCAATCCATGCTTCCACTACTAATTTTTCTACTGATACTTGTTCTTCCATTAATCCTTTTTGGAATTGAGGTATCTGTCCTTGACATATCTTCTTGTATCCACCTTTACCAACTATACAAGGAATTTCAACCATGGCTTCTGGATCAAAGTTAGAAATTGCTCCATCATTTGGTACTATAAGTAAGAAAACTTCTTTAGTATTTTCTGCTAAAGCAATAGCCAAATCAACTATATATGAAGCATGAGCATCTATTTCAAAATCAATGCCTTCACTTGTTCCTCTATCTACAATTGTCTTGCATAGTGAGAATACATCTTTTTCTCTACCTTCTCTGACTTCATCTACCCTTGTATGATTAATATCTGTATGTTCCATTACAAAATCAGGATATAGGTAGTACTTTAAATAAGTATTTGGTATAGTTTCAGGATCTAAAGCATATACATCCTTTGCTTTAGTAAATGTTTCTACCCATGATTCATCCAAATGTTGAGCTGTACCAATTCCATCTGCAAATCCTGTTTTTGAAACATGTTTTTTAATTTCTGGCATAAGGTCGTTACCATCATGATCTTTTATATCTGTAAACCAACCAAAGTGATTTAGACCATAGTACATAACATCTAATTCTTTCCAATCAGTTTTTCCTACCATATCTGCCATTTTATACATTAAGTCTATTGGCATATCACAAATATTTAAAATTTTAGAATTTGGTCTTAATCTTCTAGTTGCTTCAGCAACAATAGCAGCTGGATTTGAATAGTTAAGCATCCATGCATCTGGTGAATACTTTTCCATATAGTCAAGAATTTCTAAAACACCACCTATAGATCTAAGTCCGTAAGCAATTCCACCTGGACCACAAGTTTCTTGTCCTATTACACCATATTTTGGCGGAATTTTTTCGTCTTTACTTCTCATCTCATACTTACCAACTCTTATTTGTGCCATTACAAAATCTATATCTGTAAATGCTTGTTCTGGATCTGTTGTATATTCAAAGTTGATATCTGGGTGTCTTTCTCTTATGAATATTTCAAATGCTTTCCCAATTTTATCTTGTCTGTCTTGATCATTATCGTAAAGTTTTATAGATCTAAGAGGAAACCTATCTAAATTATCCATCATCATTAATATGATACCTGGTGTAAATGTTGATCCACCGCCTGCAATAGTTATAGAATATTTTTTCATTTTAAACTCCTTTTCTTTTCTGTTTTGTTTTAATTTTCTAATATTTTACCAAATTCATCTGCCACATATTGAATATTCATACCAACTATAACGTGGACAGAATTTTGATTTCTACTAGTACCATAAGTTCCTATTTCTCTGAAATAGTCGTCTTCCTTAACTTTAGTTTTGTCTTTAACATTCACTCTTAATCTTGTAACACAATTAGTAAAATCTACAATATTTTCAGATCCACCCAAACCAATAAGAATTTGATCAGCCATTATGCTAAATTCATCTTGACTATCAGATGGATTACTTTTTTCCCCTGATGTATTTCCTTTTTTATCCTTATATTCTTTTTTAGAATATAATTTTATATCATCTTTATTTGCTGCTCTACCAGGTGTATTGTAATCAAACTTTTCTATAAGATATTTAAAAACAAAGTACCAAACAAAAATAGCAACTATACCAATAATTAACATTTTCAAATAAGTACCCCAATGATTAGCCATTAGAGGTATCCAGTTTAGAGATGCCATTTCAATGACTCCTCCTGAGAAAACTCCAATAACACCTGCAAAGTACATAACTGTAGATAAACATGCTGCCAATATAGCATGTACTACAAATAATGGAGGGGCAATGAATAAGAAAGTAAACTCTATAGGTTCTGTTACACCACACATAACTGCAGTTATAGTAACTGGTATTAATAATCCAGCTACTTTTTTCTTATTTTCAGGTCTAGCAGTCTTATAGAAGGCTAAAGCTATACCTATACAACCAAAGATTTTTGACCAACCTGTAGCAGTAAATGCTGCAAAAGGTGCTAGTTCCATTAGAGGCTTAGTACTAGATGCAAGCTCTGGTAACATTTTTGCCCATGCAGTATAAATTCCTCCAGGTACTAACACTGAATCATAATAAATTGGTGCATATAGTAGATGATGAAGACCAAATGGAATTAATAGTCTTTCAAGCAACATGAAAATCCAAACTCCAATAGCCCCTGAGCTAGTTACTAATCCTTGGAAACTAGAAATTACAAGTTGAATTTTTGGCCATATTAAACATGCTAGTAAAGCAGTTGGGATCATTACTATGAAACCTATACCTACTACAAAGGCACTTCCTTTGAATACTCCAAGCCATTCTGGAAGTCTAGTATCAAAGTATTTATTATGTAAATATATAGCTAGTCCTGATATTAATAGTGCTCCCATCATACCCATATCGAGTGTTTTGATATTAGCAATATTAGCAAGACCACTACTAGCTCCAACTTCTTGTGCAAAATCAACTCCAAATGTTGGACCCCATGTTGTTAATATTGATGATACATAATAATTAAAAATCAAATAAATAACTAAACTTTCCATACACGCCCTTGCATTTTGTTTGTTTGCCAAACCTATTGGTAAACTTACAGCAAATAATAAAGGCAATTGATTGAAAACAGTCCATCCTCCAGACATTATCATGTCCCAGAAACCACGCCATAAAGTTCCCTGTGCTGCAATGGAACCCATAATTTGTTCAGTTGTGAATAAAGTTCCAAAACCAATTAAGACTGCAGAAACTGCAAAGAGCATAACTGGTGTGAACATTGCACCACCAAACTTTTGAATTTTTTCCATCATTACATTTTCTCCTTTTATTTTTAACAATGAAATCATTTACTTGTTAACTTTATGTTATAAAAAAATAAAACCAGTGTCAATAACTAGCTATAATTAGGGATTTGTTACGTTTTCCAAATAAATTCTATTCTATGTGAAATTTCACAAAAATAGGATTAGAAAACATTTTTTCTTTCTATATTAATCTTATTAATTCTCTAATTTAGATATTTATGCAAAAAAATTTTATTTTTTAAAAAATTTGATATATAATTCAGATATAGATTATTGACAAATCTATACTTTAATATTAAAATCAAATAAATTTAAAGAAAAAAATATTGAAAAAGATAGGAGTATATATGGGTTTATTTTCAAAAGTTAAAAAACAATTTTCAATGGATAAAACAGATAATAAGTTAGAAATTTTTTCACCTGTAAATGGTAAAGTAGAAACAATAGATAAATCTACTGATCAAACTTTCTCACAAAAACTTTTAGGTGATGGAATTGTGATTTTCCCTTCAGACGGAAAAATTTTTGCACCACAAGATGCCGTAGTAGAATCAATTTTTCCTACAAAACACGCTCTTACCCTAAATATAGGAGGAAAATTACAAGTATTGATTCATTTAGGAATTGATACAGTAAAATTAAAAGGAGAAGGCTTTGAATCTTTAGTTAAAGATGGTGACAAAGTAAAAAAAGGTGACTTATTAGTTAATATGGATAAACAATTGATAGAAGAAAAAGGATTTTCTACAGAAATTATATTGATAACAATGGAACTTCCAGAAAGTGTAAGCTTAGATATTGAAACAGGAGAAAAAACTATAGAAGATAAGGTTATTACTATAAATAATCTATAAAAGAATACAATAATAAATCTAAAATACATAAGTAGATTATAAAATAGTTTATTTGATAAAAAATAGGCCTCCCACAAGAATGAGATAATGTGGGAGGCCTATTTTAAATTATTCTTAATAAAAAAGGATTAACATTTGTAATATAAAGTTAATCATGAAATTAATCAAAAAATGGTGCAGGATAGAAGACTTGAACTTCCACGACCATCAATTGGTCACAAGATCCTTAGTCTTGCGCGTCTGCCAATTCCGCCAATCCTGCACGTGAGTACCTATATATAATACTAGCTTTTTTTTATTCTGTCAACTTGTAAATAAAAAAATTAATGTTTTCTATAAATCTTTGTATATTCATTATAATTTCTATATAGGTAAGTGTACAAATAAAGTTTTTAATATAGTATCTAAAAATATGTATTTTTACAATTTTTAATCAATAATCCCTATCTTTTAGTATACAAATTATCTAAAGCTTTTTTAAATTGTGTTCTAAATAATATAAGAGTAAAAGCTACAGATGTAAAATCGGCTATTGGCTCTGCAAGATATACTGCAAATACCTTATCTATAAAAAAGTTTGGAAGTATATAAATCAAAGGAATAAGCATCACAAACTTTCTAAAGACAGCTACGACTATAGAAGCTTTGGCAGAACCTATAGAAACAAAGGTCATCTGACATGCTATTTGAACTCCCAAGACTAATATAGCTGCTCCATATATCCTAAGGGCATTTGCTGTAAAGTTCACAAGCTGAATATCAGGTGTAAAAATTCTTGCAAATATCTGTGGAAAAAACATCAAAAATCCCCAAAGAAGAGTCGAATAAATAAAACTATATTTTAATAAAACTTTAAAGGATTTCACTACTCTGTCTTTTTTACCTGCACCAAAGTTATAAGATGAAATCGGTTGGGCTCCTTGACCCATTCCTGATAGTGGAAGGAGAGCAAATTGCATGACTGATGAAAGAATTGTCATAGCTCCTACAGCTATATCTCCCCCATATTTTAAAAGTGAAGCATTAAAAACTATTCCCAAAATAGATTCAGATGACTGCATAATAAAGGTAGCAAGACCTAAAAGTATTGATGGTAATATAAATATTTTAAAATCAACAAATAAGTATTGTTTTTTTAATTTTATATAGGCTCTATCTGAAGTTAAAAATTTTAATACCCAAATAGCAGATATAGTCTGTGAAATAAGAGTTGCAAGTGCAGCACCCCTAACTCCCATTTTAAATACAAATATAAATATAGGATCTAAAATTATATTAATGAAAGCTCCAATAATTACAGTCATCATTGCTATTTTTGCTTCACCTTGGGCTGTTATAAATGCATTCATTGATAGGGTGATTTGTACAAAAATAGTACCTAGAGCATAGATTTTAAGGTAGTCTAATGCATATTTTATAGTGTTGGAACTTGCTCCAAAAGAAAGTAAAAAGCTTTCTCCAAATAGCACTAAAATCGTTGTAAGAATAAAAGAAATTATAACCTGCATCATAAAAGATCCTCCCAAAGTTTTCTCTGCCCCTTCTATATCATCTCTGCCCAAATATATAGAAGCTCTAGGAGCACCACCTGATGCAGCAAAAGCAGCAAATGCAGAAACAACAAGGATAATCGGCATACAAACTCCAACTCCGGCATACAAACTCCAACTCCTGTCAAAGCCAAGGATCCTACATTTGCTATGTGACCAATGTATATCCTATCTACTATATTATAAAGCATATTTATAAGCTGAGCTATAATAGCTGGTAGTGATAGTTGTCAAAATAGCTTATTTATATTTTCTTTTCCTAAGTATTTCTTATTATTCTTTTCCGTATTACTCACTTTCAAATAAAAAAGCCCAAGAGTCAAAAGACCCTTAAGCTAATATTTCATCTTACTAAAATTATATAAATAGACCTGCAAATACAACAGAAACTACTGTCATAAGTTTGATTAATATGTTTAATGATGGTCCTGAAGTATCCTTGAATGGATCACCTACAGTATCACCAACAACTGCAGCCTTATGCGAATCTGATCCTTTTCCACCTTCGTGACCTGATTCAATGTATTTTTTAGCATTGTCCCAAGCACCACCAGCATTTGACATAAAGATTGCCATTAATACGCCAGTAACTAGAGCTCCTGCTAAAAGTCCACCAAGCATTTCAGGTCCAAAGATGATTCCTACACCTATTGGAACAACAATAGCTAAAAGACCTGGTATTATCATTTCTTTTAGAGAAGCTTTTGTAGAAATATCTATACAAGATTCATAATCAGGATCTGAAGTTCCTTCTAGGATTCCTGGGTTAGACTTAAATTGTCTTCTTACCTCTTCAATCATTTCTGTTGCAGCTTTTCCTACTGATTCCATAGTTAAAGCTGAGAATAAGAATGTTAACATACCACCAATAAATAGACCTGCAACTACTTTAGATTCAAGTATAGATATAGAATCTAGGTTTATAGTATCAGCATAAGTTACAAATAGTGAAAGTGCTGTTAAGGCAGCAGATCCAATCGCAAATCCTTTACCGATAGCAGCTGTAGTGTTACCTACTGAATCAAGTTCATCTGTAATATCTCTAACACCCTCTGGAAGTCCACTCATTTCAGCAATACCACCGGCATTGTCTGTAATAGGACCATAAGCATCTACTGTTACAGTAGTTCCTGTAATAGAAAGCATACCAACAGCTGATAAAGCAATACCATACATTCCATTTACATTATATGCTATAAGAATAGCTATAGATATAAATATCATTGGGAATACTGTTGAAAGCATACCAGTTGATAGACCAGCTATAATATTTGTAGCTGCTCCTGTATTTGATTCTTTTGCAATATTTTTAACATGTTTATAATTATCTGAAGTATAAATTTCAGATAAGAAACCAATTAAAATTCCTACTATAATACCCACTATAATAGAAATAGCTGCTGAAAATGATTCAAAGTAGATAAATGATAAGATTAAAGCTGCTATAACAACAATACCACCTGATAGGTAAATTGTATTCATTAAAGCCTTTTGTGGTTTCTTATGATCTTTACTTAAGAAAATAAAGGCTGATACAATTGATGCTAAAATTCCTACTGTTGCAAGCATTAATGGGAACATAATTCCTTTTGTAGAATGTAATACTGAACCTAAAACCATAGAAGAGATGATAGCTCCACTGTATGATTCAAACAAGTCAGCACCCATACCAGCAACATCTCCTACATTATCACCAACGTTATCTGCGATAACAGCTGGATTTCTTGGATCATCTTCTGGTATTCCTGCTTCTACCTTACCTACAAGGTCCGCTCCAACATCTGC
>JBQDYR010000026.1:10943-16847 GCA_052105355.1 Anaerococcus sp. | reverse complement strand
CTATATAATAACCCTTTTTATCATGTATTATATCTGGTCCTATGTCATATACACTTACAATATTTACTTGTGATAACTTTGCAGCAGACTGTGCCTCATTAGAAAACTTCTTTAAAAAATCTTCATCTTCAGCATACTGATCTTTTAACACCTTTACTGCTACTTGTCTTTGTAATAGTTTATCAGTAGCCTTATAGACCTTGGCCATACCGCCTACGCCTATAAGTTCGTGTAACTGATATCTATCTCCTAAAATTACATTTTCCATAACAACCTCAAATCAAAATTGTAGTCACTGTTATATTATCATGACCACCTTTTTTTATAGCTAAATCAACAAGATTTGTAGATATTTCATCAGCATTATCATTTTGACAAATAATTGTTTGAATTTCCTCATCAGTAACTTCATTTGTAAGACCATCTGTCACTAAAAGAACTATATCATTCTTATTCATATCGAAAGATCTAGATTCAGGTTTTAAAGTTTCTGAGACTCCTACAGCCCTAGTAATAGTATTTTTATTGGTAAAATTTTCAGCTTCAATTTCTGTAATGCTGCCACTATCTACTAAGTCATTTACCAAAGAATGATCTCTTGTTATTAGTTGAAGTGAGCCTTCAGTATATATATATGCCCTAGAATCACCTATATGTGTAACATGATAGGTTCTATTTTTATAATCCAAGCATACACAAACTACTGTTGTTCCCATATTTGCATATTCTTGATTATCTAATGAAAAATCATATACCTTTTTGTTAGCAAATTTTATGGCTGTTTCTTGAAAATCTACTATAGAATCAAAGTCTTCCAATTTGTTATTTTCGATGTAGTCTACAAAGTATTTAGTTGCAAGTTTACTTGCTACTTCACCACCTTTGTATCCTCCCATACCATCGGCTACTATAAAGAAGTAATTTTCAGATAATTGAGTATTACCATAATAATCTTGATTTTTACTCCTTACCTTACCGATATTCGAAACTGTACTAAATTTCATAACTACCTCGCATAATTATTTCTAAGTTGCCCACATGCTGCGTCTATATCGCTGCCCATAGATTGTCTGATTGTAGCATTTAGACCTCTCTTATCCAATTCATTTTTAAATTCTTTGATAGCTCTCTTTTTTGTTTTTCCATACTTAAATTCCTCTATTGGATTTAGTGGAATTAAATTTATATGTATGTTTTTACCTTTAAAAAGTTTTTCTAATTGATCAGCATCTTCTTTAGTATTATTTATACCATCAATTACTACATATTCTAAAGAAACTCTTCTTTTTGTTCTATCTAGATAATAATCACTAGCTTTTATAAGATTTCTAATAGAATACTTCTTTCCTATAGGCATATATTCTTTTCTTTTATTGTCAAAAGCATAATGAAGAGATATAGCTAAATTTATATCTAAACCACTATCAGCTAGCTCGTATATCTTTGGAACTAGACCTGATGTAGACAGAGTTATAGATCTATGAGAAAGATTTCTTCCTTTTTCATCTGTAATAATTTTTATAAACTTAATAATATTATCATAATTATCTAAAGGTTCACCTATACCCATAATAACAATATTATTTATATCTCCATTTTCTCTTTCAATAGCATAGACTTCTTCTACTAGTTCACTAGCTGTAAGATTTCTAGTTAAGCCGTTTTTTGTAGATGCACAGAAGGTACAACCCATTCTACAGCCTACTTGAGATGAAATGCAGATAGTTTTTCTGTTTTCATATTCCATATATACAGCCTCTATAATATTATTATCTTCTAATTCAAAAAGATATTTTTTCGTAGAGTCTATAGTAGATTTAAATTCTTCAACTTTTTCAACTTTTGAAAATTTAAAATTATTAGATAAATTTTCTCTCATATCTTTAGACAAGTCAGTCATCTGTTTGAAATCATATAACTTATTTACATGAATTTGTCTATAAACCTGTTTAGCTCTAAATTTTTTATATGAATTTTGAAGAAAAATATCTTCTAATTCTTTTAAACTTTTATCATTTATTGTTTGTATCATACCTATATCTTCTTAAATTTTGCCATGAAAAATCCATCTGTCTTGTCTTTAAAATTTTCATATTCCAGATAATCTTTTCCGTTAATTTGGATTTTTTCTAGTTCATCTCGTTGTTCAAGGTAGGAAAAATTGTCAGTATTTTCTAGATTTCCTAAGGTACATGTAGAATATACTAATATTCCTCCTGTCTTTAGATAAGAAACCGCTTTATCTAATATTTCTTTTTGTAGTTTAGCTAGAGATTCTATATCTTCTATGCTTCTATTATATCTTATTTCTGGTTTTCTTCCTATAACTCCAAGTCCTGAACAGGGAAGATCGCACAAAACGTAATCAAATTTATCTATAAAATCATTCACCAAAATACTAGCATCATAGTTTGTAATACTTATGTTTTTTAAACCTAATCTGTTAATGTTTTCTTGAATCAAATAATTCTTATTTTTTGAAATATCATTTGCTACAATTTTTGCATTGTTATTTGTATATTCTCCAATATAGGAAGTTTTCGTACCAGGTGCTGCACAAAGATCTAAAATTAAGGATTCCTCTTTTGGATCCATAACCTCTACAGTCTTTATACTAGCTTCAGATTGAATAGTAAAAAGTCCATTTTTAAATTCATCAAGACTTACAAGACCTGAAGAGTTTTTTATCCTAAGTGCATTTGAAGATATTTTTGATTCTTCTATTTCATAACCTTTAGATTCTAAGACCTTTTTTATGCTTTTTTTATCTGCCTTAGTTTTATTAATTCTTATTGAAAGATTACTTTCTGAATTTATTGCTCGTAAAAAATCTTTTATATATTCATATGAATAAGACTTTTTTAAATATTCCAAAATTTCTAAAGGTGTAGAATACATTATAGAAAGTGATTTATAATCATCAGGCTCTTTTATCTTTGATATATCTTTTTCATTTCTAATAAAGTTTCTAAGAATACCATTTACAAAACCTTGGGCTCTTTTATTTTTCTTTTTTGTAAGCTCAACTAATTCATTAACTATGGCATAATTTTTTTTATTCAAAAAATAAAGATTATATATTCCAATTTCTAATATTACAAGAACACTTTTTTCTATTTTTTTTAGTTTAATCTTAGATAGTTTTGAAATCATATAATCTAAATAAATCTTATTTTCCAAAACTCCATAAGTAACTTTTGTTATATAGGCAATATCAGATATCTTTTTACTAGTTTGATTTATAAGGTCTGTAGATTTTTCATCTTCATAAATTATCTCTATTAAATTTTCTAAAATTATTTCTAAGTCTTTATTCATTTAAATATATCTTCTCTTTAAATTCATTACCCAATAAGAATGACTTGGTATCCATAGCTTTTTTTCCCGGAAATTGAATTTTTGTAATTTCTATTGCTCCATCCTTGCAACCTATAATTATATTATCATCTCTATTTGCTGCATAAACATATCCTGGTTTTGGATCATTCATATTTCTTGTTTTAACTTCCAATACTTTAACATCAAATTCACCATAGGTAAAATATGCTTTTGGAAATGCAACTAAAGCTC
Organism: Anaerococcus sp.; assembly: GCA_052105355.1. GTDB lineage: Bacteria > Bacillota > Clostridia > Tissierellales > Peptoniphilaceae > Anaerococcus. The sequence goes on along the minus strand of JBQDYR010000026.1, from coordinate 13,277 downwards.
TTACTTGATTATGAATTGTTTCTTTATCAGTATTCCAATCAATTTTCCCCATTTCCTTGGTGATTTTTCTTGTAAATGTAGCTTCTGAATCATCTTGTTTTTTTCTTTTTTTATAAACTTCATCAAAATTTAAAAGTGTATCTCTTATAGCAAAGGCACCTTTTTCAGTAAGTTTTTCACTCAAAGACAAAAAGTCATCGTCTTCTTCTACTTGCATTGTTTCTTGTATTAAAATATCACCAGCATCCATAGATTTTTCTATAAGCATAGTTGTTGGTGATGTGATTTTTTCTCCATTTAATAATGTAAATTGAATAGGAGCAGCTCCCCTATATTTTGGTAAAAATGAAGGATGTAGATTTATAATCTTATCTGGAAATTCTTCTAAGAGTCCCTTGCCTATAAGTTGGCCAAATGCTACTACAACAATAAAGTCTATGTCTAGATCTTTTAAAGAATTTATAAATTCATCGGTATTTACAGAATCTGGTGTTGCAATATCTAAATTATTATCTATAGCAAACTGTTTTACAGGAGTTGGAGATAATTTATTTCTAGATCTTTTTTTATCTTTTCCAGTAACAACAAGTTTAATATCTATTTTCTCTTCATTATTAAGAACATCCAAAGTTCTAACTGCGAACTTTGGATTTCCCATAAAGCATATATTTATTTTATTAATCATATACTACTTCTTCCTCATATTTATCTACAAATAGAACACCGTTTAAGTGGTCAACTTCATGACAAATTACTACCGCTTTTAATCCTGTAGCTTCTATTTCTTGTTTGTCTCCATTTTCATCTAGATATTCTACTTTTATATGTTCTGGTCTTTTTACTGTCCCATTAAAATCAGGTACTGAAAGACATCCTTCCACCCCAATTTGTTCTCCATCTTTTTCTGTGATAACAGGATTAACCATTTTCATAAGGCCATCTTCATCTCTTGGATCTATAACAATAGCACGTTTTAAAATACCAACTTGTACTGCAGCAAGACCTATTCCGTCTGAATCGTACATAGTATCTGCCATATCATCTAGTAATAATTTTATCCTATCTGTAACTTCTGGAATTTCTCTAGATGTTTTTCTTAAAATAGTATCTCCCATTTTTCTAATATTACGAATTGCCATAATTCCTCCTTCTTAAATTTTACTTCTTCTAATATCTTCTTCAATTCTACTCAAAATCTATGGAATAAACCTTACTTATTCCATCATCACCTATGGTTACTCCATGAATTCTTTCTGCAAGTTGCATTGTTGTTTGCCTATGAGTAATCATAATAAACTGAGTTTTGTCTGATAGTGACTTTAAATATTCAATATATCTTTTGATATTTGATTCATCTAGGGCTGCATCTATCTCGTCAAGTAGAGAAAAAGGTGCAGGATTTGTTTCAAATAATGCAAATAGTAAAGCCACGGCAGTAAGAGATTTTTCTCCTCCTGATAAAAGGCTTATGGATTTAGTCGATTTTCCTGGTGGACAGGCCATAATTTCTATACCTGCAGATAACTCATCATCCTCATCTAGACTAAGCTTGGCCTTTCCTCCCATAAATAGAGTCTCAAAAATTATTTGAAACTTTTTATCAATTATCTTAAAGTTTTTTATAAACTCATCTTTCATCTCAGTTTCAAGTTTTTTTATCATTTTTTCAATATCAAGTTTAGAAACTTCCAAATCTTTTTTCTGCTTATCTAAGAATTCAAAGTCCTTAGAGGCCTCTGCATATAGGGAAAGTGAATCAGCGGTGAAAAAACCTACTTTATTAATTTCTTTTTGTATATCCATAAGATCTTTTTTAGAGACTTCTTCACTCTCTTGGTCTTTATAAAACTCATCTAATTGTTTTATAGGCTTTGATAAAAATGGTTCAACCTCATCTTCAAGATTTCTTATATCTTTTTTTAGACCTTCTTTTTTGTAATTTTGTTTCACTAAGTCTATATCAAGTTCTCCAAGTTCTTTTTCTAAAGATTTCGCCTTTTCTACCATATCAAAGTTAGCCTTTGATTTTTCTTCTATAAGTTTTTTTAAACTTTTCTCTTTATCTTTTAAAATTTCTATAAGTTTTCTATCTTCATTTATCTTATTTGATAGATTTTCAATTTCATTTATTAAATCTTTTATTTCTTTATTTAAAGATTGATTTATTTTTTCTCCAAATCTCTCACTTTCAGTTAAGTTATTTAGACTAACTTTATTTTCTTCTAAAGAATTTAAAAGTAGATTTTTATCCCTAGATACTATTTCTATTTGGTTATTTACCTTTATGAGATTATTATTTGTATCAATTAAGTTTTTCTCATCTTTGCTTACAGA
>JBQDYR010000026.1:0-10933 GCA_052105355.1 Anaerococcus sp. | reverse complement strand
TTCCTTAAGCTTTTCCTTAACAAAACTAATATCCTCTATTTCTTCTTTTTTATAATTTTGGTCTAAAGAATCTAGTTCTTCAGATTTTCTTTTTTCTAAACTATCTTTTTGAAAATTTTTATGTCTTAAATCTCCTGTAAGATTTTGAATAAGTTCCTTACTTTCCAAAATTCTATGATTGATATTCTCTAAAACTTCTCTCTTCTCTTCTATCATAACTTCATTTTTAGCAAGTTCATTGGAAAGTTCTTTGTTTTTTTCCCTTAAGGAAATAACCTTTCTTTTTAATTGTTCTATCTTTTTAGATCTATTGATAATACCTACATTTGATCTTCTACTAGAATTTTTTCCAGCAACCATAGATCCCCAAGTATTTATAACATCTAAATCTAAGGTTATTATTCTATAACCTTTTATTTTTTTTGAAAGACTAATAGCATCGTTTATATTTTTTACAACTACAGTAGAACCTAAAAACTGGTTTATAATATCTGTTAATTCAGTATTATATTTTACTAGATCATAGGCCATAGCTATAACTTCTTTTTCTTTTGGACTATTTTTCCTAAAAGATCTTATAGAGTCAAGTGGTAAAAAAGTTATTCTTCCAAGTTTTTTCTTATTTACAAGATTAATTAACTCTCTAGTATCGTCCTTAGTTCTTGTAACAATATTTTGTAAACTTGAAGTCATTAATATTTCTATAACTTCTTCGTATCCACTTTTTACATTTATAAGATTGGCCAAAGTATCTAAATACAAATCTTCCATACCAGCATTCTTACTTTCTCTAAGAAATTCTTGTACAGAATAAAAATATCCTTCATTTCTAGAAAGTAAGTCTTTTTGGATTTTATAGTTGGCAAGTTCCTCTTTTAAAGAAATATTATTAGCACTAAGATTCTCTTTGATTGAGTTGTTTGAAGAGGTTAATTTTTCAAGTTCACTTTTATTTTTATTATATAAAGCTTGATCAGATTCGAGTATTTGATTAGTTTTATTAAGACTTTCTTCTATATCAGAAATTTTCTGCTCGAAACTTTTTATCTCATCTTCTATATTCTTAACTTTTTCTTTGACTCTTTTCTCATTTTCTTCTCTTTGTTTAGATAATATTATATTAGTCTTTTCGTTTAAATCATATTCATAAAGCTTTTTATCTAATGCAGTCTTTTCAAAAGATAAATTCTTAAGTTTTATTTTATTTGTTGATAGCTTTTTATCTAAATCTTTAATATCAGTTTCTTTTTCTTTTAACAGACTTTTTAAGTTTTTAAGTTTTTCTTCTGTTTGATTTAAGCTTTTATGATCTGACTGTATCTTTATTTCAAGTTTATTTTTTCTTTCAGAATTTGTTTTTTTATCTAAAAGATTTCTTTCTTGATCTTTTTTCTTGTAAGAAAGATTTTGTTTATTTAATTCTTTTTTATTTTTATTTCTTTCTATTGCTTTTTCAAGATTTGAAATTTTTCCTATAGAACTTTCAAGTTCTTCTTGAAGACTTGAAAGTTTTTCTTTAAAAGGCAAAAGTTTTTCATTTATTTCTTTTAAACTTATATCTTTATCCTTTTTAGAACTTTCTATATTTCCTATTTCAATATTTAAATTATCTAAATTTTTTATTAGTTTATTAGATTTTTCATGAAAATAAAAATAGGCTTTCTTATCTAGTTTTTCACTTAAAGTCTTATTTTTTTCAAAGTTATTTTTTTGAATTTTTAAAGAATTTAATTCTTTATTTTTGTATTCCCATTCTCTTTCTATTATTTCTAGGTTTTCAGAAACTTTTTCAAGTTTTTTTTCTGATTCATCACGCCTATACTTATGCTTGGAAATACCGGAAGCTTCTTCAAAGATTGATCTTCTTTCTTTGGATGAAGAATTAATTATTTCATCAATTCTTCCTTGACCAATCACTGAATAACCTTCTTTTCCTACACCTGTATCTAAAAAAAGTTCTCTGATATCTTTAAGTCTTACTTTTTTGCCATTTATTTTATATTCATTGTCACCATTTCTGTAAATTCTTCTTGAAATTTTAACTTGGTCATATGGAAGGTCCAAAGCCTTATCCTCATTTGAAAAAAGTAAATCTACACTGGCAAGATTTAAAGGGGATGAATTTTCTCCACCTGAAAATATAACATCTGGCATCTTTTTTCCACGGAGACTTTTTATAGATTGTTCTCCCAAAACCCATTTTACTGCATCAGAAATATTACTCTTTCCGCTACCATTTGGTCCAACTACAGCGGTAATCCTATTATCAAATTCTATTTTCGTTCTATTGGCAAAAGACTTAAAGCCTTTCATTTCAATACTTTTTAATTTAATATTAAATCACCACCATAATTTTTCTCTACATGATGTTTTATAAAATCATCAAGCTTATAAGTTATACTTTTTTCATTGTATTCGATAAAGTTTTTTCCGTCATTAACAAATTTTATTTTAAGTTTATATTTTTCATAAAAATATTTTTTATTAACTTGCTTATTTCCAGAAATAATAGAAATATCACGACCCGAAGTATGAATTGTTATAGTATCTTTAAGATTATACCTTAAAATTTCTTTCTCAAGATACATCTTATGAATATTAGACTCTACAAGTTGTCTTAGAGCAGGATGAAATGGTCCTGCTACAACATCTTTACCCTCATTTATATTTTCTGTTGGTTGAAGTCCTACTCTAATTATATTTATATTTTTATAAGCATAAATCATATAAATTTCACTAGAAACTTCTACAGCCTCTTCTACTGTTAAAGGCTTGTATAGGCCATTTTTGTATAGAAATTCTAGGGTTGTATCTTTAATAACAAGTGTTGGATATATTCTTACTAAATCTGGACCTATGTTTGCAGATTCTATAGCTGTATTTATAGACTTATGATAAGTATCCTTATACAATCCTGGCATAATTTGATGTCCAAGGGTAAAACCATAATCTTTAATAAGTTTACTAGCTTTTATAGAATCTTCTTTATAATGTCCTCTTTCATTTAAATTTAAGATTTGATTATCCATAGATTGGATTCCAAGCTCTATTATATCTACTTTATAAGTTTTTAAAATATCAAGAATTGAATTATTAATATAATCAGGTCTAGTTGAAAGTCTGATTCTATCAATAATTCCTTTCTTTTTATAGTCATAGGCTATCGAAAGATAAGAAGTCATAACTTCTTCATCAAGTCCTGTAAATGATCCACCAAAAAAGGCAATCTCCTTATCATTATTATTCTTTTGAAAATATGATAGATAGGTCTCGATTTGTTTTATTGTATTTTCTTTAGAAAAGCTATCTTTATAGTTGGTTATCTTAACTTGATTACAAAAGGCACAGTCATGAGGACAACCTAAAAATGGTATAAAGATAGGTATTATATATTCCTTTTTATTCATTTTTCAATTCTTTATAGGCAATCTTTGCTGCCATTTGTTCTGCTTCTTTTTTATTTTTCCCTACACCCTCTGCAAGTACTCTATTTTTGGCTTTGACAGCCATATAAAAGGTCTTGTCATGTTCTGGACCTTCTTCTTTTATAAGGTCATACTTTAAAATTATTCTTTTGGACTTGTTAAATTCTTCTTGTAACTTTGTCTTATAGTCAACAAAAAGAGTTCCTTCAGATAAAAGTCTTTGTACATCTTGACCGTATTCTCTTGTTAAAAATTCACTCAAAAACTTATATCCCGCATCAAGATAAATAGCTGCGCAAACAGCTTCAAAGGTATCCGCTTTTACAGATTTTTTCTTAGATCCATTATGATTTTTTTCTCCTTTAGAGAATAAAAGATAGTCTGTTAGAGAAAATTTCTCACTTGCTTTAGCAAAAGATGAGGTACAAACTAGTTTAGATCTAATTTTAGTAAGCTTTCCTTCAGGATATGTGTGGTGTCTTTTAAAAAGTTCTTCAGATATTACAAGATCAAGAACACTATCTCCTAAAAACTCTAAACGTTCATTATTTTCCTTACTTCCATCTACTGATTCATTTGTATAAGAAGAGTGGGTTAAGGCCACATCTATCAAGTTTTTGTCCTTGAATACGTAGCCTAAATCCTCTTCTAGTTTACTAATTTGATTCAATCTTTTTTTACTAATGTTCATTATTTTTTCTTTTCAGTTATATTTACAATATCTTCAAGTGTTTCTATTTTATCGAGTTCCTCATCTGAAAACTCTATATCGTATTTTTCTTCTATAGTCATAATAAAATCTAGAAGATCTATTGAATCTATATCTAAGTCATCAATTTTCGTATTAAAATCTAAGTTTTCTACGTCAATATCAAGATTCTCATCAGCTAGTTGTTTTAATTCTTCTCTAAGCATTTTAATTCTCCTTCTATTTTTTCAATAGTATCTTTTTCTATATAGTTTATAAGGCCTAAAATTGCATTTGAAAAAGCATAAGCATTTGTATTACCATGGGCCTTATAGACATAATCTTTTATACCCAATAGAGGTACTCCACCAATCTCATCAGCACTATATTTAGATAGGTTTTCTTTTAGGGATGATTTTAAAAGCGATCCACCGATTTTTGTTTTAAATGAAGAATAGATTGCTGAATTTAATTCTTTTTTGAAAAGTGAAATTATTCCTTCTGCTGTTTTTATTACCATATTCCCATCAAAACCATCAGCGATAACAACATTAGTCTTTCCAGTAAATACATCTCTAGGTTCAATATTTCCCACAAAATTTATTTCTGTTTTTCCCAATAGTTTATATGTTTCCTTGGTTAATTTATTTCCTTTGTGTTCTTCTATTCCAACATTGAGTAAGCTTACTTTAGGATTTTCTATAGAAAGAACATTTTTTGAAAACACTGATCCCATTATTGCAAATTCTTGTAAAAATTCTGGCTTACAGTCCATATTTGCCCCTGTATCCATAAGAAGTGTTGATCCTTCATATACTGGTAAGCTTGTAGCAAGACAAGCCCTCTCTACTCCCTTTATTCTTCCTGAAATAAATAGTCCTCCAGCAAGGATTGCACCTGTTGAACCAGCTGAAACTAAACCATCATATTCTCCTTCTTTTAATGATCTATAGGCTTTAACTAATGATGATTCTTTTTTTCTTCTGATTGCTCTTACTGGATCTTCATTGTTTGTTATAATCTCTGATGCTTCTATAATTTCATAAGAACTTATTTTATCAGCAATTAATTCTTCTATTTCTTCTTTGTTTCCAGAAAATATTGGAATGAATTTTCTTTGTTCTAAGGCTTTTATAGTCCCATTTATTGTAACTTCTGGTCCTCCGTCAGCACCAAAAGTATCTATGATTATTTTCATATGTCTCCTCAATATAAATAAAAAAAAGACTGTTGCGTAAACCATATATTATAATTAATAGCTAGGTTTATTTTGCAACAGTCCCTTCTTCTTATTTTTTATTCAACGTCTAGAACTTCTTTACCTTTGTAGTTTCCACAGTTTGGACATACTCTGTGTGGCAACATTGGCTCATGGCAATTTGGACACTCAACATAGTTTGATCTGTTTAATTTGTAAGATGAAGCTCTTCTTTTATTTTTTCTTGTCTTTGATGTTCTTCTCTTTGGTACTGCCATCTTTACACCTCCCTAGTTATGAGTTTTAGCAATCTTTTATATTATATATTACAATATTCTATAAGTCAAGATTAAACTAGCTTTTGTGTGTCTCTGGCAATCATCAATTCTTCATTAGTTGCAACTACCATTAATTTAACTTTGCTATCATCGGTTTGTATTTCGTGTTCTCCACCTCTAACTTTATTCTTTTCAGAATCTACTTTGATACCAAATTGTTCAAAGCCTTTCATTAGATCTTCTCTCATTTCGATAGAGTTTTCACCAATTCCACCTGTAAATACTATAGCATCAATTTTTCCAACTTCAGCCATATAACCAGCTATATATCTTTTTGCTCTATTTACAAACATATCAAGAGCAACCTTAGCTCTTTCATTTCCTTTTGATGCCGCTTCTTCAAGATCTCTAAAATCAGATGAAACACCAGATACTCCTAGCACTCCAGATTCTTTATTTAAAAGATTATTTACTTGGTCAGTTGAAAGATTATATTGGTCCATCAAAAATGTTATTACTGTTGCGTCTATATCTCCAGATCTAGTACCCATTACAAGACCTTCAAGTGGTGTAAGTCCCATACTTGTATCGTAAGATTTTCCATCTTTAACAGCACAAATGCTTGATCCATTTCCTAAATGACATGAAATTATATTTAATTCATTAACGTCTTTGTTTAAAATTTCAGCTGTTCTATTTGTGATATAGTTGTGGCTTGTACCATGGAAACCATATTTTCTAATTGAATCATTTTCGTAGTATTTATAGTCTATACCGTATAGGTAGTTTTCCTTTGGCATAGTTTGATGGAAGGCTGTATCAAATACAGCAACATTTTTTACACCTGGTAGTAGTTCTTCACAAGCTTCAAGTCCCATCATGTTTGCAGGATTATGAAGTGGAGCAAATTTGGTGTATTCTTTTATTGCTTTTTTAACTTCGTCATCTATAACTACTGATTTTGTTACTGATTCTCCACCATGTACAAATCTATGACCTACAGCATCTATTTCTTCTAAGCTTTTTAAAACTCCGTGATCTTCATCTGTTAATGCTTTGAAAACATGTCCCACTGCATCTGTGTGATTTTTCATAGACTCCTCTACGATATATTTATCATCACCTAATTCTTGTACAAGTCTTGATCCATCAATTCCAATTCTTTCTACAAGACCTTTTACCATTACATCTTCATTCTCCATATTAAATAATTGGTACTTCAATGAAGATGATCCACAGTTAATTACTAAAATTTTCATTTTTTCCTCCGTTAATAAAACTTTATATTTCTACTTAAAATATAATAACATCTTTATCATTTATTTGCATTGTTTTCTTACTTAATAAATAAATATGTAAGATATCTACGCTCTGTAAATTACTATACCACATTCACAATATGCTCAAAATTTTTTTATAATTTTTTTAATATACTTTCTTGCTTATAGTTTCTATTTCAAAAAGATTATCTATATCCTCAATATATTTATACGATTCTTTGTCATAATTATAGTCTAAATTTTCTTTTTCTAAATCCTCTCTTGATATCACTTGTCCTTTTAAAGTTAATTTTGAATTCTTATCTTTGTTATTGGATTTATTTATTACTTTTCCATCTAATATTAGAAGGCCATCCATGGAAAAATCTGATTTTAAAATTAAATCACCTTTGACGTAGATTATTCCTTTAAAGTTTGCGTTTTTTTGTTCAGTAGATGTTTCATCTACTGAATTTTCTTTAATATTTTCTTGATCAAACTTGTCAGAATTTTTATCATTTTCATCTTCAAAATCTATGTTTTCATCAGAAGTTTCTTCTTTAGTTGGTTCTTCTTCCTCATTATTTTTATTTACTTCTTCTATAATTAAGCTATCATTAATTTTATAAAAATTTTCTTTATTATTTAATTCTAGTTCTATGATATCTGGATCTTCTATTAAATTTAAAGTTCTAAACTTTATTTCTTCTTTAAAATCATATTTTATAGGTTCTTCTTTAAAGAATTCAAATTTAGGTTTAACTTCATTATCTATTAGAGTTTTAGCTTGTGTTTCTCCAATATTAACACTACTTTCTAGTCTTAGAGTTTTCATAGCTGGTATGTAAGAAAACTTTGGTTTATAAATTTTCCTATAATAGTTTATCTCAGGATAATATGATTTAATTCTACCAACTTTATCTTCTTCTATCTTAGTTTCAAAATATTTTGAATTTCTATAGTAATCTTTTATACTTTTATAAAGTTTTTCTTTATATTCATCGAATCCCCTATCTTTAAGTGCAAGATTTGCAACAGATTCGGAAATATAAAGTGCTTGTTTTTTATCATACAGATCTTCATTTAGATCTAAATCATTTTGATTTTGACCAAAAATAAAAGATATGGTTATAGAAAGGACTAAAAGTAATAATAAAACAAAAATTGTTATAAATCCCCTCTTTTTCATTGCCTTATTCCTATGTTTATCCTTGTTTGATAAATTTTCCCATCAAGTCCTTCCAACCACAAAAAAACTTCATCTTGTCCGTTATAATATAACATAATGTCATTTACTAAACCTATCCAATTAGTACCTGTTCCATTTTTTCCTTTTATTTCAACCTTTAACTTATTATCATCACCCATTATAAACTTATATTTTGATCCTCTTAGGTCAGCACGAAAATTACAAGTATTATCATCTATTTGTTCTATTTTGTCAGCTTCTCTTACTATATTTTCAATATAAAGCATAGCATTTACAGCTTCTTTATAGTTTTTATCTGCCTTATATATTTTATTTGATATTTTAAAATTGACTGTAAGCATAGAAGATATTATAAAAACAAGAATAGAAATGATTGCCAGTGATACAACCAGTTCTAATAAAGTAAAAGCTTTTTTCCTTCTCATTTTTCTACCACCAGCCTTAGTTCTTTATCTCCACATCTTGCTACAATTTCTTTAAAATCAGAATTACCATCATATTGATTGATAGAAACATCTATATCTATTTCATTTACTTCATAAGTAAAGTTTGCTTGTATATCCTTATTTCTACTAGATTCAATAGCTTCTTCCATAGCAAAGATAATCCTTGCTTGATTTTTATTAATTTTTGCATTTTTTGAAAGATTTGCCAGAGATGGAAAAATAAATATGGCAATAATCGATAGTATTCCTAGAGCAAATATAATTTCTAATAAGGTGAAGGCCTTTTTCTTTTTATTCTTTTTTAATAATTTGTGTATTTGCACCTGATACTCCTACAGATAGTTTGTAAGTATTATATAAGCCAAGTATTGTAATAGACTGTGCATTTGAAACGGATCCACTAGGAACAAACTTAATTTCTTTTGGATTTTTTTCATTAAAGCTATTATTGTAACCATAGAAATTTATTACTTCTAAATCAACATTCTTTTTTTCTCTAGAAATTTCTGAATCACTAGACAAATACGCTCTCGTAATTTTATAGGACCTTTTACCATATATAGAAAATTTATATTCAAATCCTGTAACTCTTGCTTTTTCCTTACAATAGTTAATATCAGCAAGTATGGTATTAATTTCATTTTTTTCTTTAACTCTTTTTACTAGATCAAATCTAATAGTCATAATTGACATAATAAGAGAGATAATCCCCATTACTATGATAAGTTCTATTAAAGTGAAAGCTTTTTTCTTCATAATATTACTCCCAAATTAAGAAGACATAAAATCAAGATAAAGGATAAAAATATGTAAGGGCAAAAAGCCATCCTAAGCTTGGTTGTTTTATATTTTATAGCTAAAATCAATCCAAAAATTGCTCCTATCCAAATGGAAAAGAGTAGAAAATACAAAAGATAAGAACTTTTTAAAAATAAGGATAAACCAATATAATAATAAAAATCTCCATCTCCCAAAGCATCTTTAAATAGTACATAAAGCAGTAAGTAAGAAAGAGAAAAAATTATTAAAAAACTTATAAATCCTCTATCAAAATCAAGAAAATTATACCTATAAATAATACCAAGAGCTAAAAGTAAATAGACTTGATAAGAAAAAATCTCCATTGTTTTTAAATCAATTATGCTTATAATTAGAGCAAGGTATATAGCTATTGATAAAAAAATAAATTGATATATATTAAAACTTACTCTAAAAGCTAGTATTAATAATAATCCTGATAGTATTTCAACTAAAGGATAAATAATGGATAATTTTTTTCCACAATACCTGCATCTTCCTCTCAAGAATAGAAAGGAAAGAACAGGTATAAGGTCAAATACTTTTAGGGTTTTTCCACAATATTCACAATGAGATCTAGGTAAAACTATTGATTCTCTTTTTATTATTCTATCTACAACAAGAATTATAAAAGAACCAAAAATACTTCCTAGTATAAATAAAAATAAATACATTGAATTTACTCGTTATTATTTTTTCCTTCATTGTCGCTTTCAGTAGTATTTACTCTTTGACTATCATATACTTCGTCACCATTCAATTCAATTATTATTTGATCAGAAGTAATTGTAACTACATATACATCATTTCCTTCGCCCTTAGGCCATTTTTCTATATAATCTTTATAATCGCTTGATTTATTCTCATTCCAAACAACTTCTTCATCTCCCTCTTTCATCTCAGACTGCCTTAAAGTTGCAGCAGTGGTTAGCATAGATATATTACTTTTTTGAGCAACTTCTCTGGCCTTTTCTTTAGACTTCTGATATCTTGGTATAGCAATAGCAGCAAGAATTGCAATAATAGCTATAACAATAACAAGTTCTATCAATGTAAAACCTTTTTTCTTTTTCTTAGTATTCATAAGAATCTCCTAAAAATTAATATTATTAACTGTATCAAACATTGGTATGGCTACAGAAAAAACTACAAAACCAACTATAAGAGCCATAATTATAATTAATAGTGGTTCTGCCATTTGAGAAATCTTCTTTAACCTATAAAGATATTCGTTAGATAAGTAAGAGCTTGTCTTATCCATGGAATCTATCATATTTCCACTATCTTCTCCAACTTCAATCATAGAAGTTAAAAGATTAGAGTAAATATCAACTTCTCTAAATGATTGACTAAGATTTTTTCCTAGAATTAAATTATCTATAATCTGGTTTACTCTTTCTTTTATGTATTCATTTTTAAATCCATCTTTAATAATTTTCATACTTTCAATAATGTCAATATCACCCCTTCTTAAAATACTTAAAAGAGATGAGGTTTGGTACTCCATATTAAGAATTCTAAAACTTTTAAAAAGTGCTGTTTTATAAATTAGCTCATCCATTTGTATCGTAATATCATAGTTTCTTCTTAGAAATATCTAAGTAGTTAGCTTTAATACTACTTTCAATTGT
>JBQDYR010000025.1:5299-16870 GCA_052105355.1 Anaerococcus sp. | reverse complement strand
AGATCCAATTTATCATGCAAAAACTAGACCTCCAGAAACAGAAGCAGAGGCAATAAATAGACTTATTTATTTAAGTGAAATGGCAGGATATCCAAAACTATACATTGTTCATACATCTAGTAAAAAAGGTCTAGAAGAAATTAAGGCAGCTCGAAAACGTGGAGTGAAAAACCTCTACTGTGAAACATGTACTCAATACTTAACCTTGGATGAAGAAAAATATATTCAAGGTGGAAATGAAGAGGGGATAAAATACATAATGGCACCTCCTCTTCGTAAGAAAGAAGATATAGAAGCTTTGTGGCAAGGAATTATCGATGGAGATGTTGAGGTTATAGCGACAGATCATTGCCCGTTTTACTATAAGGGAGAAAAACTTCCTTATAAAGATAATTTTTTATCCTGTCCAGGAGGTGCACCAGGAGTTGAGGAAAGACTAGAAATCATAATAACTGAAGCTTTAAAGAGGGGTATAGCTTTAGAAAAAATTATGAATTTACTGTCAACAAATCCTAGTAAAATCTTTGGCTTATATCCAAAAAAAGAAACTATAAAAATTGGTTCAGATGCGGACTTAGTAGTACTTTCAGAGAAACCATATATTATAAAACAAGAAAATAGACATTCAAACTGTGACTATACTTCTTATGAAGGATATGAAACTAAGTTTAAGGTAGATACGGTTATAGCAAGAGGAGATCTTATTTTAGATAGGGATACTTATTTGGCAGAAAAAGGAAGAGGAAAATTTATAGAAAGAAAACTATAGAAAGTTGTGAATTATGGATAATATATTAATTGGTAAAAAACTAGAAAATACAGATCCTATTTATGTAAAAGTAAATGGTAAAACATACGAAACATATAAAGATAAATCTCTACTTAGATTTTTAAGAGATGACTTACATCTTACATCTGTAAAAGATGGATGTTCTCAAGGAGCTTGTGGTACTTGTACAGTTCTTGTAGGCGAGGAAAATAAAAGATCATGTGTTGTTAAACTATCAAAACTTAATGATACTGAAGTTCTTACAGGAGAGGGGCTAAGTCAAAAAGAAAAAGATGCTTTTACATATGCATTTAAAAGAGCAGGAGCTGTTCAGTGTGGATTTTGTATCCCAGGAATGATAATGAGTGGGATGTCTGTAATTAGAAAACATCCTAATCCTACAGAAGAAGAAATAAGAATTGGAATAAAGGGTAATATTTGTCGTTGTACAGGATACGAAAAAATTGTAAAAGGTATTGAAATGGCAGCTTCTATATTAAGGGGAGAGATAGAAATAGAAGAAGAAAATGAAAAAGATGCCAAAGTAGGACTTAGAGCAAATAGGATAGATGCAGAAGAAAAAATACTTGGAACAGGATTATATGCTGATGACATAGAAGTAGAAGGTATGGTATATGGATCTTGTGTTAGGACAAAATATCCTAGGGCCAAATTTATTGATATAGACTATAGTGAAGCTTTAGAGTTAGACGGAGTTATAGGCGTTTTGACAGCAGAAGATGTTCCAAACAATAAAGTAGGCCATATCCAACAAGATTGGGATGTATTTATTAAAAAAGGTGAAGAAACAAGATCCTTAGGAGATGCTCTTTGCTTTGTAGTTGCAGAAGATACAGAAATATTAGAAAAAGCTAAAAAACTTGTTAAAGTAGAACTTGAAGAGTTAAAACCAGTATCAACTATAGAACAAGCAAAATCTCCAGATGCACCAAAAATTCATCCAAACGGAAATCTATGTCAAGAAAGACATGTAAGCCGTGGAAATGCCAAAGAGGCCTTAAAAGAATGTGCCTATGTTGTTACTCAAACTTATAAAACTCCATTTACTGAACATGCATTTTTAGAGCCTGAGTGTTGTGTGGCTATGCCATATAAAGATGGAGTAAAGGTATATTCATCTGACCAAAGTGTTTATGACACTAGAAAAGAATTATCTATTATGTTTAATTGGCAAGATACTCCAGAAAGAATAGTGGTTGAAAACCCATATGTTGGTGGAGGATTTGGAGGTAAAGAAGATATGTCTGTTCAACCTCCAGCAGCACTTGCAGCTTATCTTTTCCAAAGACCTGTAAAACATAAAATGACAAGAGATGAATCATTAAGATGGCATCCAAAACGTCACCCAATGGAAGGAACATTCACACTTGGTTGTGATGAAAATGGTATATTTAAAGCTATAGAGGTAGAAATAGACTTTGATACAGGAGCTTATGCTTCCTTGTGTGGGCCAGTTTTAGAAAGAGCTTGTACGCATTCGGTAGGACCTTACAACTATCAAAATACAGAAATCCATGGATATGGTTACTATACAAATAACCCACCAGCTGGTGCCTTTAGAGGATTTGGAGTTTGTCAATCAAACTTTGCTATGGAATCAAATATAAATCTTTTAGCCGAAAAAGTAGGTATTTCACCTTGGGAAATTAGGTATAGAAATGCTATTAGACCAGGTCAAGTTTTACCTAATGGACAAATTGCTGATTGTTCTACAGCACTTGTAGAAACATTAGAAAAAGTAAAAGATATTTATGAAGATAATAAAGACCATGCTGGAATAGCATGTGCAATGAAAAATGCTGGAGTTGGAGTTGGTCTACCAGATAAGGGTAGGGCAAAATTAGTAGTTGAAGATGGAATTTGTAAACTATATTCTGCGGCATCAGGAATAGGTCAAGGGGTAGGAACTGTCTTGCTACAAATAATAGGAGAAGCCACAGGACTTACTTATGATAAAATAAAGATAATGACACCAAATTCAGAAACATCACCTGATTCAGGTACAACATCTGGTTCAAGACAAACTTTGATTACAGGTGAAGCTGTAAGAAGGGTATCTGAAAAATTGGCTAAAGACTTAGAAAACAATTCCTTAGAAGAGCTTGAAGGAAAAGAGTACTTCTATGAATACTTTGATCCTACAGATCCACTTGGTTCACCAAAAGAAAATCCAGTTTCTCATATAGCATATGGATTTGCAACTCACGTTGTAATTTTGGATGATGATGGAAAAGTTAAGGAAGTCTATGCTGCTCATGACTCAGGAAAAGTTATAAACCCAACTACTATAGAAGGACAAATAGAAGGTGGGGTAGTAATGGGTCTAGGCTATGCTTTAACAGAAGATTTGAAGGTGAAAGATTCTGTAGTTAAGGCAAAATATGGAACTTTGGGTTTGTGGAGAGCACCTGATGTACCAAAAATCTATCCGATCCTTGTAGAGAAAGAAGAACTATTAGATATAGCATATGGGGCAAAGGGTATTGGTGAAATTGCAACAATACCAATAGCATCAGCAGTTCAAGGAGCCTATTATGCTTTGGATGGTGTATTAAGAAATGAATTTCCAATGAAAGAAACTGCATATAGCAAACCAAAAAAGAATTTTTAAAAAAATAAATAATTAGAATATGGCTGTTGCAGAAAAATATATACAAATTTGCAACAGCTTCTTTTATGAGGAAAAATGGATACTAAAATAAGTGAACTATTAAAAATTAAAAAAAATGACGTAATTTCTATAACTGGTTCTGGTGGAAAAACTACCTTGATGGAAAAATTAGCTGAGGAGTTAAAACAGAAAGGTAGGGTATTAATTACTACTACAACAAAAATAAGAAGACCAAGCGAGGAAAGTGTGAACTTTATATTTGACTCGTTTGAAGAATATAAGAAAATGAACAATTCCAATGCTATTGTGGCCATTGGAAATCTAAATTCCCAAAGCAATAAGTTTTCTTCCTTAAAAGAAGAAGAATTAATTAAAATAATGTATGATTTTGATTATATAATAATTGAGGCTGACGGATGTAGAAATTTACCATTAAAAATGTGGAAATCCTATGAACCGGTTATATATAATATAAGTAGTAAGGTTGTAAGTGTTTTTTCTGCAAAAACTATAGATAGGAAAATACAAGAAGATTTTATCTACAACTATGATGAATTTAAAGAACTAATAGATGAGAATATAGTTGATCACCATGTATATTTAAAACTTATAAAAAATAATCCTGGTCCCTTTGGAGATTTTTTTGGAGAAAAATATGTATTTTTTAATCAAGTAGATGATTTAGAAGAAAAATCTAGAGTAAAGGAGATAATTCATTTTTTAAAAAAGTACACAAAAAATATAAATTATATAAGCGGATCGCTTTTAAAGGAGGAATATTATGAATATTAGTGCAATTATTATGGCATCAGGCTTATCCCAAAGGATGGGGAAAAATAAACTTCTTTTAGAACTTAAGGGTAAAAAAATTTATGAATATGTATATGATTTGATGGATCAGCTTTCTTTTGACCAAGTTATCTTGGTAAGTTCATATAATGAACTTCTAGAGGAAGCAAAAAAACGAGGTTATAAATCTATATACAATGATAATAATATAATTGGAAAATCAAGCTCTATAAAACTTGGTATAAAAAATGCAAAAGAAGACAATGCCCTAATGTTTTTTGTAGCTGATCAACCACTTTTGACATCCCAAACAGTAGAAAAACTAATAAAAGCTTATGAAGAAAATCAGTTTATTACCTACCCGAAAACAGATAAAAGAAGAGGGGCTCCAGTAATATTTCCAAGTAAATATAGGCAAGCCCTTTTGGATTTAAAATATGACGAAGGTGGTATGCTTATAGTAAAGGGAGAAGATAAGAACGAGGTTGAAATTGAAGATGTAAAAGAACTTTGGGATATAGACACCTATAGAAATTTAGAGGAAATAAAAGAAATATATGAATAATTTAGTAATTTTTAGAGGTGGTGGAGATGTTGCCACAGGAAGTATACAAAAAGTATTTAGATCAGGCTTTAAGGTCTTAATTTTAGAGAAAGAAAAACCACTTTGTATTAGAAGACATGTGTCCTGTGCCTCAGCTATGTTTGAGGGAGAGATAAAAATTGAGGATTTGGTCATAAAAAAAGTATTCAATCTTGATGGAATAAAAAAAGCTTTCCAAGACGATATTATTCCTATTATTTCGGATGAAGATGGAACTTATATCAAAAGTCTAAAACCATTAGCAGTAGTAGATGCAATTTTGGCCAAGAAAAACCTAGGAACAAATAGAGATATGGCTCCTATAACTATAGGCTTAGGTCCAGGTTTTACTGCAGGAGATGATGTAGATGTTGTTATAGAAACAAATAGGGGTCATGATTTGGCCAGACTTATTTTTGAAGGTAAACCAGAAGCAAATACTGGAAAGCCTGGAAATATAGAAGGCTTTACTAGTGAAAGATTATTAAGAGCTCCTGATGATGGAGAGATTAAGGTTTTAAAAGATATTGGTCAAGTAGTAAAGAAGGGCGAGGTTGTAGCTACTGTAAACGGAAAAGAAATAAAAGCAGGCCTTGATGGTATGATCAGAGGGATGATAGGAAACGGCTCAATAGTATTTGATGGACTCAAAATAGGAGATGTAGATCCAAGAATTGTAAAAGAAAATGCTGTTACTATATCTGATAAGGCAAGAGCAGTAGGTGGTGGAACCTTGGAAGCGATTTTGATTCTTAAAAGGAGATTAGATAAGGATGCAAATAGAAATTCTAGATAGAATAATAAAAGAAGTTAATAAAGGAAAGAAAGCAGCTCTAGTTTTTATAACAGAGGTTAAGGGATCTGTTCCAGGTGCCAATGATTCCATGATGGCAGTTTTTGAAGATGGTCAGACTTTTGGAACTATCGGAGGGGGTCCAATGGAATATGAAGTTATAAAGAATGCTATAAAAGCTATAGAAAATGGTAAGGATGAAGCTTTTGACCATAGGTTAAATAAATCTTCAGACTTAAATATGATTTGTGGTGGAGAAAACAAGGGTTATATAAAAATCTTTAAACCACAACCACAACTAGTAATATATGGAGCAGGTCATGTTGGTCAAAAACTTGCTAGAGTTGCAGTTAAAACAGGCTTTGATGTTACTATTGTAGATGAAAGAGAAGATTATAAGGACAAAGAAGATTTTAAGGGAATTAAGAGATTTTTGGCTATGTCCTCAAAAGATGCGAATCATGAGATAGACTTTTCTTCTTCCAATACTTATATTGTAATTTGCACTACAAATTCTGATAAAGAAGTTCTAACAAACGTACTTGATAAAGACTATAGATATATAGGAATGATTGGTTCAAGACATAAAATAAAAACAGTTTTTGATGACTTAAGAGAAAAAGGCGTTGAAGATAAACTTCTTGATAAAATCCATACTCCAATAGGTTTTGATATAGACAATGGAAAAGTAGAAGAAATTGCTATTTCAATAATGGCAGAAATTCTATCTGTGAAAAACGGTAAATTTAAGGAATCAAAATGATAAAAAAAGTTAATATTGAAGATGCTATAGGAAAACCACTCTTACATGATTTGACTGGGATAATGGAAGGTGGCTTCAAGGGTGTAGTTTTCAAAAGAAATCATATTATTAGAAAAGAGGATTTAGAAAAACTAAAAGACATAGGAAAAGATCACATATATGTAGGCGAACTTGAAAAAAATCAAGTTCATGAAGAGGATGCTATAGCAGAAGTAGCTCCACTTCTTATAGGCGAAAATATAAGTTTGTCTGATCCTTCAGAGGGAAAAATTTCATTTAAGAGTAAGTCCTATGGTCTTTTTACTATAAATAGACATGCTCTTTTAGAATTAAATGAGAGAGGAATATATACCTTTGCCACAATCAACTCTTATTCAGTAGTAAATGAGGGTGATAAATTAGTTGGTGGTAGAATAGTACCTCTTTTTACTGAAAGAGAAGAAGTAGACTGTATTATTGATATAGCAAAAAAATATTCTCCTATATTTGAAGTTAAGAAATTTAAAAAATTAAAGGTTGGTGTAATAATTACAGGAAGTGAAATTTATTATGGTAGGATAAAAGACCTCTTTGAACCAATTATTAGAAAAAAACTTTCAAATTATGACGCTGAAATTTTAGGGGTTGAAAAATGTCCAGATGATTTGGATAAAATAAAGGAAACTTGCCAGAGTTTTTTAGATAAGGGTGTAGATTTAGTGGTATTTTCTGGTGGTATGAGTGTAGATCCGGATGATTTAACTCCAAGTATTATAAGAGATATGTCGGATGAATTTATCATACAAGGTATGCCTATTCAACCTGGAAATATGCTTACAGTAGGGAAAAATAAAGATACTTATTTAATAGGAGTTCCAGGAGCATCGATTCATTCCGAGATTACAAGTCTTGATTTCTTCTTGCCTAGAATATTTGCAGGAATTGATCTTAAAAAACGAGATTTTACAGAAATGGGTGAAGGTGGACTACTATAATAAGAAGGATAAAATGACTTTAAGAATAAGCGAAAAAGATTTAGAAGAAATTATTAATATAAGACACGATTTGCATCAAAATCCAGAAATTTCTGGAGAAGAATACAGGACTACTGAAGTTCTAAGAAATTTTGTAGAAAGATATGATTGTATAGAAAAAATTAATCTGCCTATAAAAACAGGTCTTATTTTTAAATTAAAAACGGGAAAGAATGGTAAGGTTATAGGCTTAAGGTCTGATATCGATGCTATAAGTCAGACAGAAGAAATCAATCTTCCATATAAGTCTAAGAATCTCGGCGTAATGCATGCTTGTGGACATGACTTTCATATGGCAAGTCTTCTTGGAGCTTTTAGAATACTTCAAAAAAATAAGGACAAGCTAAAAGGAGATGTAGTTTTCATTTTTCAAAACTCAGAAGAGACTACTAAAGGAGCAAAAGAGTTAATAGATAAGGGATTGTTAGAAGAAGAAAAGATAGATATGTTCTTTGGTTTTCACAATTGGCCAATGGTAGATTCTGGTAAAGTCATCTTAAAAAAAGGAGCCCTTATGTCTATGAAAACCAATTTCAAGATTGAAATTATTGGAAAAGGCGGACATGGCTCTAATCCACATCTAAATATTGATCCAATAGTTTGTGCGTCAAATATAGTGATGAGTCTTCAGACTATAATTAGTAGAAACTTAAATCCCCAATCTGCAAGTCTTCTTTCTATTAATTCTATAAATGGAGGATCTTCTGATAACCTAGTAGTGGATTCTGTAAATATGACAGCAACTATAAGGTCTCTAGATGAAGAAAGTTTTCATAAAGCTGTAAATAGAATGGAAGATATAGTTTCGCAAATATCAGCAGCTTATGAATGTAGATATAAGATAGAGTTTACAGATAATATTCCTTTGGTCTATAATATAGATTCTATGTATGAACTTGCTAAAAAAACAGCTATCATGGTTGTGGGTAAGGAAAATATAAAAGATACTGAACCAACTATGGCAAGTGAAGACTTTTCATTTTATATGAAAAAATCTCCTTCATTTATGTATTGGTTTGGAAGTGGTGAAGAAGGCAAAAAGAAAAATCCACTTCATAGTAGAAATTTTTATGCATCAGATAAGGGGATAAAAACTGCTGCAGAAACTTTAGCAAATTCAGTTATTATCGCACAAAATTTATAAAATATAAGAATAAAAAAGAACTCTTACAAAAATTATTTTTGTAAGAGTCATTTTTATTTATTCTTCATTAATTCGTTGGAATATCTCTAGGGTATCTTTCCAATTTTTTCTGAGAGCTTCTAAACTTTTTTCTAAATCTCTTTTTTTCATATTGTCAATGATTATTTTGTGAGCATCATAGGTTTTTGAATAGCCCTGAATTTCATTATAATAGAAAATTTCCATTCTTTGAACTTTTCGTTTTAGATTTTCTATAATTGGATATATCTCAATATTACCTGACATATCTATGATTTTTTTATGAAAAAGATTATCTTTACGAATTTTTTCAAGCAAATCACTTTCTAAATCTATACTCTTTATATCTTCATTTATTTGTATTAACTCTTCTATGTCTGAATCATTTATTTTATCAAAAGCTTTTTCTAAGGCTAAACACTCCAAACTTGAAATGATAGGATATATATTTATTGCATCCTCAATATTGATTGGAGCAACCATAGTCCATCTATTGGCTTTAGAAATTATGAGACCATCGTTTTCTAGCCTAAGTAGGGCTTCTCTTAATGGAGTTCTACTTATACCAAGTTTTTCTGACAAATCGGTTATCTTAATTTTTGTCAGAGGAGCAAGTTCTCCTGTAACTATCAATCTATTTAGTCTTTCATAGGCTTCATCTTTTATGAAAACTCTTTTTATCTTATTTTCATTTATATATGTTTTATTATTAGCAGTCATAATAATCTTATTAGTATATCTAATCCTCCATATCTTTGTCTATTAATTATAACATAATATGTAATATATTAGAAATTAGAAATAAGGGTCAAATTATGAGAAATACTATAACATTAAAAAATAAAAACTATTACTTGACTACTATAAAGATAGTTATAAGCTAATTTTAATATGTTCATTTAAAAACTTTGTAAATATATAATTTACCTAAGATTAATTAACTTATGCTATAATATAGCAAAGGAGAAAATATGGGTTTTTTTATGTTTGCAAGTATTGAAATAATCCTTTTTATTATCAATTCTTGTATAGATTTTTCAAAAGACAAAAAGAAATATATATATGTAGCATTGATGTTTTTAGTCATGTTTGTCTTTGCGGCCTTAAGAGGTAGTGGAGATGGTGATTACTACAACTACTTGTGGTTTACAAAAGATATTGGAACAGATTTTTCTAAAGTTTTAAACTTTTCTTATCCGGTAGAGTTTTCTTTTAGGTTATTTTCCTATTTAATAAATCTATTGGGACTTTCAAGGCAATGGGTCATAGTTATAATGAATTTACTTTCATTGCTTCCTACCTTTTATTTAACTTACAAGGAAAGTTATAATCCTTTTTTATCTGCTATAATTTTCTTGCCTATTTTTATCCAGTTTGATATGCAAACATCAAGGACTGCAACAGCAATAGGTCTTGGACTTATGGCAATTTATCAAAACTCTAAAAGAAACTATCTTTTAAGTTTCTTATTTTTTGTTTTTGCCCTATCTTTTCATAGGTCATCGGTAATATTAATACCGTTTTTGATTCTTATGCATTTTGAACTAAAAAGAGGATTTAAAATATTTAGTACAATATTGGCATTTATAATTTCATTATTTTCGAAACAAATGCTAAGTCTTGCTGCAAGTGGACTTTTTGCTATAGGCTTTGGAAGAATGGGGACAAAAATAATATCCTATACCTTTGAAGGAAAATTTGCTTCATCAATGTCATTTTTGGATCCGAGGATACTTTTTGTTTTCTTACTATTCTTAATAAGTCTTATGTACTATAATGAAAAGAATGTAAAGAAATTGACTATGGAAGACATTTCAATTAAAGCCATGTGGTTTAGTCTAGTGGTGCTCCTACTTTTTAGATCTTCAACTGCTATAGCTTTTAGGTTTTCAACTTTCTTTACAATTTTACAAATGATTTATATACCTATGGTTATAAGAGATACAAGAAAATTTGATAGGTTGGGATCCTTTTTAATAGGATTATCAGTTATCGCTTTTATAATACCCTATTTTATTTACTTAATGATAGAAGCACCACCTTATGATTTTTTCTTTACAAATCTTAATGCTATAATTTCACTTACTAACTAAAGGAGAAAAAATGGAAAAAATTACAACATATGAGCTATTAAAGGCTCTAAAAAGAAACCTTGCCATTATTATTGCAATGACTCTAGGACTGGGAATATTAGGAGGAGTATATGCAAGGTATATAAAAACTAAAGAATATACAGCCCAAACAGTTATGATAATTGTGGGTAATGATGATGAAGAAATTTCTTATAATAAACTTCTTTTAAATGAAAAACTATCTAATATCTATTCTCAAATTCTAACTTCTGAAGATATATATAAAGACGTTATAGAAGAATTAAAACTTAAAAATATAAAACCACGGGAGTTAAAAGAAAATTTAAAAACAGAAGTAAATGCCCAAGCAGGTATCATTAGCTTTGAGCTTTTAAGTGATAGTGAAGACAAGGCTTCTGATAGCCTAAAGGAAATCTGTGAAAAGTTTAAGTCTTATGTAAAAGACTATCTTAAGACTGATAACTTAGAATATCTTCAAGACGTTAGTGTAGAAAACGAAAGCAAACAAGATTTTCTCAAGTTTGGAATTATTGGATTAGTGCTTGGATTTTTACTATCTATATTGTTTGTTTGCATCAAGGAAGTAACAAGCCAAAAAATAAAAGATGAACAATATATAAGAGATTTAGGTATTGATGTGCTAGGAGTAATTGAGACAGGAAGCAAAGATCAATATAGAAAAATATTTGCAAAGGTTGCAAATAAAATTCCTAATGGCGTTTTTGGAATAACATCTTTTGATAAAACATCTAGCTCTAATATATCTATAAATCTTGGACGAACTATGGCAGAAATAAAGAAAGTTTTGTTAGTAGATTTAGACAATGAAGTTTCAAATAAAAAGAACTTTGCTAATATAAATGAAATTTCAAGAAATGAGGGAGATTTTTTAAAAGATGGGAAACTTTATAGACTTAACTTTACAAAGTCTGATGATGTGGATATCTTTATAGAAAATGAATCTTTTATAAACT
>JBQDYR010000025.1:0-5289 GCA_052105355.1 Anaerococcus sp. | reverse complement strand
ATAGAAAGAGCAGGAGAAGATTTTGACTATATAATAAATAACGAAAAGTCTATAGAAACGTCTCAATCCTACTTTACTAAATCTTTAGAAGATGGGAAAATTCTTCTAGTAGATGAAGGTAGAACCAACAAAAATGATTTTAATCTAGCAGTACAAGAAATACAGGGCTTAGGCTTTAAGCTTTTAGGGGTGATTTACCATAAATAAGATTATTATTTTATTCCTTAGTCTTCTTTTAGTA
Organism: Anaerococcus sp.; assembly: GCA_052105355.1. GTDB lineage: Bacteria > Bacillota > Clostridia > Tissierellales > Peptoniphilaceae > Anaerococcus. The sequence continues at coordinate 5,048 of JBQDYR010000025.1, read as the reverse complement.
TCTTGTGGAAGAAGTAAGGATTATACTTATCAAAAAAAAGATATTAAACTAAGTCACATTTCCTCTGAAGAAAGTGTTAAAAAAGAAAAAAATCCAGACTTACAAATAGATGGCCTTTATCCTGTTAAAAAAGATACACTTATGTATTCTGAAAAAGATGAAAAGACAAGCTTTGATAAACTAGAAGAAGATTCTTACGTTAAAATTATAATGGAAGAGGAAGATGGGTTTGTCTTTGTTGATTATAATGGAAATATGGCCTATATAAAAACAAAAAATATAAAGTATTAATAATTAATCTCACTTGAAAAAAATCCAAGTGGGATTTTTTTATAAATAATTTGCAAAAATTAAAGATCAGGTATATACTATAAGTGTATTAAGGAAGTAATACAACAAAACAACAATACAACGATACAATGATACAATTAAACACAATCAGAGATAAAATAAATTTATATAAGGTGGTGAGGATGTGTATTTTGAGAATGACAGACCCATATATCTTCAATTATTAGAAGATTTTAAGGTAAAAATTTCAAATGGTAAGTGGAAAAGTGGAGAAAAAATTGATTCTGTGAGAAATCTAGCTAAAGTCTATGAGGTAAACCCTAATACAATACAAAGAGCTCTTCAAGAATTAGAAAGAGAAGGACTTTGTGAAAGTCAGAGGACACTTGGTAGGTTTGTTACAAAAGATAAAGATCTTATTGATAAATTGGGAAACAGAGCTTTTAATCAAGCTTGTGATGAATTTATAGAAAAAAACAATGCTCTAAAGATTAAGAAAAAGGAAGCTATAGAGAAACTTGATAAATACTGGGAGGAAAAAAATGATTAATATATATAACTTGAAAATGTCCTTTATGTCAATTGTAGGTTTGGATAAATTGTCCTTAAACCTTAACGATGGGCAAATAGTTGGACTAGTAGGTCCTAATGGATCTGGAAAAACTACACTACTAAGGATTTTAGCAGGACTTGAAATGGGTTATGAGGGAAGTGTTTTAATAAATGATATTAGACCTTCTTGGGAGACTAAGTTTTTTGTTTCCTACCAACCAGATCACATTCCATTTGATGACAAATATAAATTAAAAGATTTGTTAAGATTTTATAATGAATTCTTTGAGGACTTTAATTCTGAAAAATTTAAAAAAATAGTAAAAGATTTTAATCTTGATTTAAACTATAAGCTCAAAGAAATGAGTAAGGGTATGAAAGATAAGGTTCAAATAGCCCTAACGCTTTCCAGAAAAACAAAGCTATATCTTTTGGATGAACCAATGAGTGGAGTAGATCCAGCAGCAAGAAAGAAAATTCTTCAAGTTATTTTAGATAATTATGATGAAGATGGACTTATGATTATATCAACCCATATGATTTCACAGATAGAACCTATGCTTGATAGGGCTATATTTATAAATGACGGCAAAATATTTTTAAATAAGACTGTAGATGAGGTCAGAGATGAGAAAAATATGGGTATTGAAGAATATTTTGAGGAGGTATTCTAATGGGTAAACTACTTAAATTGCAATTAAAAGAAAACTTAAAAATATTAATCTGGGTTTTAGTAATACCAATAATACTATCGGCAGGTTTTTTATATTTAAATAGAACTTATGATAATTCTATAACTGATATAGGTATGGGTTTATCCATAATATTACTTTTTTTAGGACTTGGCGCTTCAGGCCTAATAGTTCTTTACGAAGATTATCAAAGATTTTTTGGTAAAGAAGCAATTTTTTATCAGTCTTTGCCTGTATCTCCAACAGCAAATATTTGGTCAAGATTTTTTACCTACTTAATATCTTTTATAATGATTTTTATAGTTTTGATATTTGACTTGTCAATATTAGGTATTTTTAGTGGAAGTTTTAACATTGATAGTGTAAAAGAAGTTTTTAGAATTATTTTTGATAGGTTAGGTGAATATCCAAAAGAAAGTTTGATATTTATAACTATTATGATTACTTCAATGATAACATCAATATTTATGATAATATTTTCTATTAATGTTGGGTCACAAAAATCTTTAAAATCTATGGGAATATTTGGTCCGATACTTATATATATCTTAACTAGTATATTACTCCAAGTTTTAAGTGTTCTAACCATAAACTTCATACCATCAGGAGAGGGATCATACTTAGCACAACTTGCACAGAATCATATAAAAGACTTTACTGATTTTATGAATATATATAGCTTATATTTCTATACATCAATAGGCGTAAATATTCTTCTTGCTGCTGTATTTGGTCTAATAAGCAAATACTCACAAGATAAAAAATTATCGGTTGGATAAAAATAAGTAAATCATTGAAACTTTTGCAAAATAAATCGCTATTTTGCAAGGGTTTCTTTTTTGTTTATAAGTAATAGTTCTTAATTTTTCACCAAAAGGGTATAAATTAATATATTTATAATAGAAATTTAGAAAATAAATTTATAATCAAATACTTAAAGGAGATAATTATGAAATGGAAAGGTAGAAGGAAAAGCGACAATATTGATAATGTCGGAAAAGGTAGTGGAGGAAAAGGAGTTGCCGTAGGTGGTGGTGGTTTAATTCTTGCACTTTTAATATATTTAATAACTGGAGATCCTATGGCAGCTTTTCAAACAGCAGTAAATGATGATAATTCTCAACAAATACAAGAGGAATATACCTTAAGTGCTGAAGAACAAGAGTTATATGATTATTCCGCAGTAGTATTGGCAGATACAGAAGATGCTTGGACAGATATTTTAAAAGAGGAAGAAATTCAATATGAACCTGCAAAAATGAATATTTTTAAAGATTCAATAAATTCAGGATGTGGTTTAGCTAGTTCAGGAACTGGACCATTCTATTGTTCTGTTGATAATGCTGTTTATATGGATTTATCTTTTTATGATGATTTAATAAATAAATTTGGAGCAAAAAATGGAGACTTTGTCCTTTCTTATGTAATAAGTCATGAAATTGGACATCATGTACAAAATGTTACAGGGATTATGGATAAATACCAGCAAGAAATGAGTAATCTTTCAAAAGAAGAACAAAACGCTCTGACAGTTAGGCTAGAATTACAGGCTGATTACTTGGCAGGGGTTGTAGCAAAATATCAAGATGATAAGGGTTATTTAGATCCTGGAGATATTGAAGAAGCAGTCTCAACAGCCTGGGTAATAGGGGATGATACCTTACAAAAGAAAGCTACTGGAGAGGTAAGGCCAGAATCTTATACCCATGGAACAAGTGAACAAAGATCAAAGTGGTTTAATAAAGGATATGAGACAGGAAACTTATCAGAGTGGGATACTTTTAGTCTTGATGATTCAGATTTATAAAATATGTAAATCTTTTTTAACTTTTTACAAGATTGTTTAATTTATAGTTATAATATAAATTTTATTCCATATTTAGAAAACGAGGAAAATAAAATCTCCTCGTTTTTTATTGAATTTATTTTTAAACCCAATAGACTAGCATCTTTAAGCTAAATATTTTAAAGCTTTTATTAAAATTTAATAAAAATAAAATTAATTTAACAAATAAGCTTACTAAAGATACTAAGTAGGAGAATTTGTAGTACAATAAGATTATTACTTAAGAATGTTAGACACGAGATAAAGGAGTTAGAATGGAAAAAGTTTTATTCTTACAAGGAAAATTTGTTGATAAAATTTGGGGTGGAGAAAGATTAAAAGACTTTGGTTACAATTTAAAATCTGATAATGTGGGAGAATATTGGGCCATATCTGGTATGGATGGCTTTTCTTCAAAAATTATAAATGGAGAATTTAAGGGCGAAAATTTAGATGATCTTTATAAGAAAGAGAAATCTCTTTTTGGTAATGAAAATTCAGATAATTTTCCACTTTTAATAAAATTAATAGATGCTAATTCAGATCTTTCTATCCAAGTTCATCCAGATGATAAGATGGCAAAAGAAATGGAGAGTTCTAGAGGAAAAACGGAATGTTGGTATTTATTAAATGAAACGGAATCATCAATAATATATGGTTTAAAAGTAGATGATAAAAAAGATGCTATAAATTTAATAGATAATAAAAAATGGAATGAACTATTAAAAGAAGTACCAGCAAAAAAAGATGATTTCTTCTATGTACCAGCTGGAACAGTTCATGCCATAAAAAAGGGTTGTTTAGTTTTAGAGATCCAACAAGCTTCAGATATAACTTATAGACTTTATGACTATGATAGGAAAGATGATCAGGGCAATTTAAGAGATCTTCATATAGAAGAAAGCAAAAAAGCTATAAAAACTAATAAGGTAGAAAACCACATTCAAATTGAAACGTTTGATACTTATACCCAAACATATCTTTTATCAAATGAATATTTTGAAGTTAGAAAATTAGAGATTAAAAAACAAACAGAATTTAAAAGAGCTAAACCTTATCTTTTAGAGTCTGTTATTGATGGAGAAGGGATATTGATTATAGATGATAAGGAATACGAGATTAAAAAAGGAGATTTCTTTATTTTAACCAATGAGTGTAATAACTATAAGATTAAAGGTCAAGTTACCATAGTAGAATCAAATTCTAAGGGAGAATTATATTCTTATTAGTAGTTTTTGAACTATATAATAAGGGGAGTTTGTAATGAATAGAAAACAATACATTATTAGTGAAATTTTAAATAGTATAAGTCATGGTCTAGGTGTAGTCTTAGGCTTAGTTTTTCTAGTAATGATGATAAGACACTCAAATTCTATAAATGCAACTGTCAGTGCTTCAATTTATGGTGTATCTTTGATAATGTTATTTTTATTTAGTACAATTTATCACTCTGTAATGAATCCTAAAGTTAAAGGTGTTTTGAGAGTTTTTGATCACTCTGCTATATATATATTTATAGCAGGATCATATATGCCCTTGGTTTTTAAAGTTTTAACAGGTTGGCAAAGGATCTTGTTTTTGGTTTTGATATGGACCTTGTGTTTAGGTGGAGTGATATTTAAAATAGTAACTGTAGGTAAATATGAGAAGTATAATAATATATCTTTACTAATATATATATTGATGGG
>JBQDYR010000024.1:13717-16883 GCA_052105355.1 Anaerococcus sp. | reverse complement strand
GCAGGCTATACTATAGTAGTTAATTCAATTTATCTTAAAAATAATTTAATAAAAGCTGAGATAGCCTTAGCCAAGGGTAAAAAACTTCATGATAAAAGAGAAAATCTAAAGAAAAAAGATGACCAAAGACGTATGGATAGAGCTTTAAAACAATACTAGTTATTGTAATAAATATAGATAGAATAATACTAGAATTAAATTAAATTATTAGTAAATTTTATGACTTTTAATTTTTTTAAGTCTATTAGTTCTAATTAGAAAATGGAGAAACAATGGCATATATAGAATTAAACAATGTATGTAAGTACTTTGAAGTAGGAAAAAATAAAATTACAGCCAACGATGATATAAACTTCGATATTGGTGAGGGAGAACTTGTAATAATTGTTGGAGCCTCTGGTGCAGGAAAAACTACTCTTCTTAATATGATAGGAGGTATGGATAGGGCAAGTTCTGGAGATATCAATATTGATGGGAAAAACTTGAGTAAATTAAATGAAAAACAACTTACTAAATATAGAAGAGATGATGTAGGATTTGTTTTTCAGTTTTATAACTTGATACCAAACCTTACTGCTCTGGAAAATATCGAACTTGCAGCAGAGATAGCCAAGGATCCATTAGAAGCTGAAAAAGCTTTAGAGGGTGTAGGGCTAACAAAAAGAGCTGACAACTTCCCTTCTCAACTTTCAGGTGGTGAGCAACAAAGGGTTGCTATAGCAAGAGCTATAGCTAAAAATCCAAAATTGCTTCTATGTGATGAACCAACAGGAGCTCTTGACTATAAGACAGGAAAGTCTATCCTAAAACTTTTACAAAATACTGCAAAAGATTTTGGTACAACTGTTGTTATTATTACTCATAATGGGGCTATAAAACCTATAGCTGATAAAGTAATAGAGTTAAAAGATGGTAAGGTTGTAGAAATTTATCAAAACGAACATCCAAAAGATATAAAAGATATAGAGTGGTAATATGAAAAAAAAACCTATTTAAAAAACACTCTCAGAGATATGTGGGATACCAAGGGAAAAGTTTTATCAATATTTATAATGATTTTCCTTGCATCTACAGTTATCGTAGGACTTTTCCTAACAGGTCCTTCAATGAGAAAAACTTTAAATCAAACTTTGAAAAAATATGATCATCCTGATCTAACCGTAACTTCTACTTATGGACTTGATATAGAAGATCAAGTTATTATAGAAAAAGATAAGGATATAGACCATGTTTATTATTCTAAGTTTTATGATGGTTTTTTGGGGGAAAATTTAATAAGAGTTAAATCTTATAGTGAAGAAACACCAAAAGTTGAAATAACTGAAGGTAGTTTTCCAAAAAATAATGATGAAATAGTCATTGATGAAAAACTTAAAAGTGACTTTAAAATTGGAGATAAGATAACCATCAAATCACCTACAGATGAAAAAGTAGATGATTCTTTAGAAAATACTTCTTATAAAGTAGTTGGTTTTGCAAAATCATCCGAATATATATTTGAAGATATAAGAGACGTAAGTATATCTGGTAAGAAAATGACAGATGGCTTTGCTCTGGTTAAGGAAGAAAACTTTATAAAAGATACTTTGGGACAAGCTAATATCTTCTATAAGAAAACTAAAAATCAAGATTTTTTATCTGATGAATATACAGATTATATAAAAGAAAAGAAAAATTCTTTAGAGGATTCTTTGGAACATAGGGAAGAAGAAGTTCTAGAAGAGATTAAAAAAGATGCTAACGAAGAGTTAGACGATTCTAAAGAAGAACTTGATGAATCAGAACAAGAATTAAAAGATAAAGAGAAAGAATTAAAAGATGCAGCAATTGCCTTGGATAATGGATATAAAGATTATGAAGAAGGTAAAAAAGAATTTTATAACAAGATTAATCAAGGTGAAAAAGATCTACAAGCATCTAAAATAAAACTTGACCAAGGTCAACAACAATTAAATTCTGCAAAAGCTGAATATCAAAAATCTGTTGATGATTTTAATAATCGAATAAATGAACAACAATATCAAATTGATCAAGGTAGAAAAGAGATTGAAACAGGACAAAAAGAATTAGATCAAGCTAAAAAAACTTACGAAGAAACTTATGAAGATAACTTAGCTAAAATTGAAAAAGGATTTGTAGGAAAAAGAAATGAATTAGATTTACTAGAAAAAAGCCTAACCTTTGATAAGGAAGAACTAGAAATTAGTAAAAATGTCTTGGAAAATGCAGAAAACAATCTTAAAGAATTAGAAGCTTCTCTAGAAGAAACTGATCCAACAGATCCTAAGTTTCAAGAAATTTTAGATAAGATTGAACTACTAAAGTCAGATATAGAAAAACAAAAACAAGGACTTGAAGAAAAAACTAAGGCATATGAGGAAAAATCCTCTATGTATGAAAAGAGTAAAGAAGAATTTGATACAGCCTATGAAGAGGCAAAAAAACCTTTAATTCAAGCTAAATCTGAATTAGATAACAAGCAAGCAATAATTGATCAAAAGAAAAAAGAACTAGAATCAGGTCAAAAAGAATTAGAGACTAAAAAAAATCAAACCCTATCTCAATTTGCCAATGTAGAAAATCAAATAAAAGAACAAGAAGAAGAGTTAAATAATGGACGTATCCAATATCAACAAGGTTTAAACACCTTAGAACAAAATAGAATAGATGGTCAGTCCGAACTAAAATCTTCTTATGCTGAACTTCTGGATAAAACAGAAGAGTATGAAAAAGACAAGAAGGAATTTGAAGAAAAATATCCAGATGCAAAAAAAGAAATTGAAGAAGGTAGAGAAGAGATAGAAGAAGAAAGAAATAAACTTATTAATCTAGAAAAACCAACATATGAAGTGGGATATTATAGGGATAATGAGTCTATCAAAACTTACTATAATAATTCACAAAATATCGATGAGTTAACAAAGGTATTTCCAACTTTCTTTTACTTTGTAGCAATACTTGTTACTCTTACAACCATGAAAAGGTATATTGATGAGCAAAGAATTCATGTAGGAACTTTAAAATCTCTAGGATATTCTAATAGGGATATTACAAATAAATTTTACCTATATGGATTACTACCAACCTTTTTTGGCTCCTTATTTGGATCAATCGTAGGTAAATATATTTTGACTAAAGTTATATTTGACGCTTACTCAACAGGTTT
>JBQDYR010000024.1:0-13707 GCA_052105355.1 Anaerococcus sp. | reverse complement strand
AACAGGTTTTGATATTTTACCTATACAGTATTATGATTCTTTATTAGTAATACTTGCAACTATCGGTTTATCCTTGTTATTGATATTTTTCACAATATTTATAACAAATAGAAAATCAGTTAATGAAGTTACAGCAAATCTTTTAAGAGGAAAAGCACCAAAACAAGGATCCAGGATATTGCTTGAAAGGTTAACCTTCATTTGGAAACGACTTACATTTATGCAAAAAGTAACTTCTAGAAATATCTTTAGATATAAGTCTAGGATGTATATGACTTTATTTGGAGTTGCTGGATGTACTGCACTTCTATTCTTTGGATTTGCTATGCAAGATTCAATAAAAGATACTTCAATTATTCAAAGAAATCAAATAACTTCATATGATGCCATAGTTTTATTTGATAATAAAGCTGATGAGAAAGATCTTGATTCCTATGAGAGTGAAATTGATAAATTTGATTCTACAAAAATCATCTATCAACAAGGAAAAGTTGAATCTGATGATGGTAAATTAGACGTAAATTTGATGGCCTTTGAAGATAAAGATGTAGTTAATGATTTTATAAACCTTAGAGATACCAAGAAAAATCCTTTAGAGATAAAAGATTCTGGAGCTATAATTACAGATAATCTTGCTCAAGAAAATGATCTTGAAGTTGGTGATAAGCTTGACTTTGAAGATAAAGATAAGAATATTAAAGAGCTTGAAATTACAGGCATAGCAGAAAACTATGTAGATGATTATATCTATATATCTAAGGAAGAATATGGCAAAGTCTTTGATAAAAATAATGACTTTAATGCAGACTTAATAGTAACAGATGACGAAGATACTATTAAAGAGCTAGAAGATAAGAATGCAGTTCAAAACATTATCAAACCAAATGCTATGTATGAAACTATAGATGTTTTAATGGATAACTTGAATTTAGTTATAATTATTATTACCTTGGTTTCATCTATACTTGCAATAGTTGTACTCTTTAACTTAACTAATATTAATGTTAGTGAGAGAATGAGAGAGCTTGCTACAACAAAGGTATTAGGTTTTTATCCAAAAGAAACTACTGCATATATTTATAGGGAAACATTTATTCTTTCTATAATAGGAATATTATTTGGTTATGGTCTTGGTTATATAATGTTTAGGTATGTACTAAATGTTGTAGCACCAGAAGGAATTCTATTAGCATACCAACCACATCCAAGAAGTTTCATAATATCTGCCATGATTACAGTTATAATATCACTTGTAATTATGTTTATAGTACACAAGCAACTAAAATCTATAGATATGGCTGAAGCAATGAAGAGTGGAGAATAGAATAATAAATTTAAAAGATGCTCTTGCAAATACCTAATTTTTGCACTAGCATCTTTTTTATACTTACATATTATTTGATATAATACTAAAGAGGTGGATTATGAGAATCATTTTTGTAAGACATGGAATAACACAAGCAAACAAAGACAAAACTTTTTCAAAAAAGGATACACCTATCTCAAATGATGGGTACAAGATATTAGACGAAACAAGAGAATTTTTAAAAAAATATGATATAAAAAAAGTATATACTTCAGAACTTTTAAGAACCAAACAATCAGCAGAGTATTTAGGATATAAAAATTATACATCTGATTCTAGAGTTAATGAGATTGACGTAGGAGATTTCAAAGGTCTTTCTTATGACTTTGTAATCAATCATTTAAACAAAGATTTAGAAAATGTAGAAGCTAATAAAATGACAGTTTCTTATCCAAATGGTGAATCAAGGCTTGATGTTATTAAAAGAGTTTCAGATTTCATGGAAGATATGAAACAAGAAGATGGAGATATACTTGTAGTAAGCCATGGAATAGCTATTAGATCTAGCCTTTTTTGGGTTATAAAAGACTTTGAAGTTTATGAAAATTTTTGGATAGATAATGGATCACTTACAGTATTTAAAATCGAAAATGGAAAGAAAATTATAGAGTGTGTGAATAAGATATGAAATTTATACATCTGGCAGATAGCCATCTAGCAAGTGAAAATAAATTTTCTTCAGAAATTAGTAATCTTATTAGAACAAAATCATGGGAAACATTTGAAAATATTTTAGAAGAAAATACAAATGTTGATTTTGCCTTAATTGCTGGAGATCTTTTGGAGAGATCATTTTTTACTACAAAAGATTATGAAAGACTTTTTAGTCTTATAAAAAACTTTGGAAAAAATGTTTACTATGTTACAGGAAATCATGATTATATCAGTGATGATAATAAAATATTTTTTATGGATAAGCCATCAAATTTAAAAATATTTAACCATACAAGTTTAGAATATTTAGAAGAAAAGAAATCAAGAATTTATGGAATGTCCTATGATGATAGAATATTTTATAGATCCTTTAACTATAATATTGAACTTGATCCAAGTTTTTTTAATATACTTTTAGTCCATGGAGTAGTAGGAGAAAAAAAGTCTAATTATTTAAACCTAGATTTAAATGGATTAAAATCTATGGGTTTTGATTATGTTGCCTTAGGTCACATACATAAACCTATTTCTATTTCTGAAAATATTTTATATTCAGGAACTACAGAGGCCAAAGATTTTTCAGAAAATTTAGACTATGGTTATATATTATATGATGGTAATGTTCCTAAAAGAAAAGAAGTATCACAAATCAAGTTTAATGAGATTACTGTTAAATCGAGTAATTTTTTAAACCAAGAGGATCTATTTAAGTTTATATCAGAAAGATTAAAAGACAAGATTAATTTTTTAAGACTTAATATAAAAAATGATTCTAAACTTGAGATAGATAAAGAAGAATTAAAGAAAAGTCTTAATCTTTTTTATTTGGAAATTAAAGAAGAAAAAACATATGACTATAATGAATTGAAATCTTTATATGAAGATTCTTTATTAGATAGGTTTCTTGAAAATACCAAAAAATTGGATCAGGATGAACAAATTAATAAAAGAGCCAAAGAGTTAGGAATAGATGCTATTTTAAGGAGTCGTTATGACTAGAACCTTTATAAAAGAGCTTGATATAATATCTTTTGGAAAGTTTGAAAATAAAAAAATAAAATTTAACAAAACCTTTAATTTAATATATGGAGATAATGAATCAGGTAAATCAACTTTATCAGATTTTATAGAAGGAATACTCTATGGATTTGATGAAGGAAGAAAAAGAAAAAATTTTTCCTATAAAAAAGAAAAGTATAAACCCAGTTTCTCATACAAATATGCTGGAAGAATTCTATTTTCTCATGAGGGCTTTGATATACTAGTAGAAAGAAATTTTGAAACGGGATCTTATAAGCTGATCAATATGGATACAAAAGAAGAGATAGAAAGTAAACCTTCTGATTTGAATTTTCCAGGAAAATACTTATTAAATCTTTCATATGAGGCCTATAAAAATCTTATTAAAAACTACCAAAGTCAAACACTAAATGAAGATGGTAAAAAAATACTAATGGAAATTTTTATGGACTCATCTTTTGATTTGGAATTTTCAGCAAATAAGGCTATAGATAATTTAAGAAAAAATTTAGATGATTTGGGAACTGCTAGAGCCTATACCAAACCTTATTATCTCACAAAGAAAAAAGTAGATGATTTAGAAAAAGAAAAAAATTCTATAGAATCCTTAAGGAAAGATTATAGTAAAGATTTAAAAACTCTTTATGATCAAAGAATAATACTAGAAAGCCAAAGAGAAAAATTAAAAAAATTAAAAGAAAAAAGAGACAAATTTAGATCAAATCTTGCTGGAGAAAACTTCAGACAAGCAGAAAAAACTCAAAAGCAAATAGATTTGCTTGATAATAAACTTAGCAATTATAAGATTTATCAAAATCTAAATATTGAATACTTTAATAAGCTAGATGACCTTATAGAAAAAAATTCTAAAGAAAATATAAGTTCTGATACTTCCAAAAAATATATTATTTATTTGTTATTTGTAGGTCTGATAATTTTTTCTGCTTATTATTTTAATAAACTTTTTATTTTATTATTTTTAATTTTAATTTATCCTATATATATTTTTATGAGCAAAGATAAAAAAACTAATTACCAAAAAGATATAAAGGACCAACTAGATAAGTATTATTTGAATAATCTTGCTTCCTATAAGAATTTTAAGAATAACTATTATAAGTATTTGTCTTTAAAGGCTGAAAAAGATAAACTTTCTGAAGTTTTAAATGTCTTAGATAGGCAAGAGAAAAGAAATTTTTCAACAACTTACAATGAAAATGTAGATATAAATAGTTTAGAAAGTAAAATAAATATACTCGAGCGTGAATATTCTAAAATAAGTTTAGAAAATATCGATTTTGAAAAAAAGCTTTCTTATGTGGAAGAAAAACTAAAAAAAGAAGTCTCTATCAAAGAAGATTTAAAATATTATAAAGAAAAACTTATAGATATAGAGACAGAAAAAGAGGCCAATAAACTTGCTATAAGACTTATAGATGAGTCCAAAAGAGATGGACAAGAAGGAATAGAAGAGTTAAATAATAGAATAAATGAAATAATTGGACATATATCAAAGGGATCATACAAAAAAATAACCTATGATGAAAAACTTAAACCTATGATGATTAAAACTGATGGCACAAGAATTTCACTAGAACAAGTCTCCACAGGATTTTTTGACCAATTATCTTTTGCCTTGAAATTTGCACTTAGAGAAAAAGTTTCATCAAATAAATATATAATATTTGATGATGCCTTTATAAATTATGATGAAAAAAGGCTAAGGGATGCTCTTTATTATCTTTTAGACTTATCTGAAAAAAACCAAATCATATATTTTACCTGCCATCAAAGAGAGGCTAAAATATTTGATAGGGAAGAAATTTTTGTTAATAAAATAATATTGGAGTGACGATGATCTATGCTATAGCAGACCTCCACCTGGATTATACAGAAGAAAAATCTATGGAAGTCTTCGGTGAAGGGTGGAAAGATTACCAAAAAAAAATATTTACTAATTGGCAGGATATAATAACAGAAAAAGACACAGTTCTTATTCCTGGAGATATATCTTGGGCAATTGATTTAGAACATGCCTATGTAGATTTAAAAAAAATAGATGACTTAAAAGGTAAAAAAATAATGATGAAGGGAAACCACGATTATTGGTGGTCTTCTTTAAATAAATTAAGTAATTGTAATTTTAAGTCTATAGAATTTTTACAGAACAATTCCTTTGAAGTAGAAGGATATGAAATTTGTGGAACAAGAGGATGGATTTCTAGAGATAATCCTAAATTTGAAGAACACGATGAAAAGATATTTGCTAGAGAACTTTTAAGACTTGAAAACTCTTTTAATGATTCATCAAATGTTCTCCCCAAAATAGTAACTCTCCATTATCCACCACTTAATATGAAAAAAGAGTTTAATGAATTTTTTAATCTTTGTCAAGACTATGGAGTAAAACACCTTATTTATGGTCACCTTCATGGAATAGGCCATAGACAAATTGTAGAAGGTGAATTTAATGGAATACAAGTTAAATGTGTTGCTGGAGATTATTTGAATTTTAAACCAGAAAGGATAGTTTAATGCAAAGAGAGATAGAAGTAAAAGTATTAAATATTGATGTTGATGAAATCCAAAGAATATTAATAGAAAAAGGTGCAGAGAAAATATCAACAGAATACCAAACCAACTACACCTACGTTCCAAAAAGTGGAGAATTAAAAAATGGTTATCTAAGAATTAGAGAGAGAATTGTAGATGGAGAAAAAGCACCAACAGAAATAACCTTTAAAGAAAATGCACCTACAAATAAAGATGTTAGAGTAAATGATGAATATACATCAGAGATATCCTCTGCTACTAACATGGCTAAAATTTTACAAGAGCTTGGAGTAGTAGAACAACATAAGGGAAAAAAAGAAAGAATTTCTTATTTATATAGAGACCAAAGATTTGATATTGATATATGGGATAGATCAACTTACCCAAAGCCATATATGGAAATAGAGTTTACTAATGTCGATCTTATGGATGAAATTATTGAAGATTTAGGAATAGATAAGTCTAATGTAACAAGTGATTCAATTAATGAGCTAATTGAAAAAAACGATCAAAAATAGTTGAATTTATATTTAACTTCTGATATAATTATTAAAAATTATGATAAGGAGTTAAAAATGCTATCTATAAAAAATTTGTTAGGTGCAGACAATTTGAATAAAAATGATTTGCTAGAAATAATTAAATTAGCTCAGGATATTATTAAGAGTCCCGATGATTTTTCTCATTACTGTGATGGAAAATTGTTAGGGACTCTTTTTTTTGAGCCTTCAACTAGGACTAGACTATCATTTGAGTCAGCTATGAATAGACTAGGAGGAAGAGTAATAGGATTTTCAGATGCAGCAGTTTCTTCTTCAAAAAAAGGCGAAAGTTTAAGAGATACTGTAAGAACAGTAAGCCAATATGCAGATATTATAACTATGAGACATCCTATGGAAGGTGCAGCAATACTTGCAAGTGAAACTTCAGACTGTCCAATTATAAATGCAGGAGATGGTGGTCATCAACATCCAACCCAAACCTTAACCGATATTTTAACCATAATGTCTATCAAAAAAACTCTTCAAGGTCATAGGATAGGAATATGTGGAGATTTAAAATATGGTAGAACAGTCCACTCACTACTTAAAGTTATGTCAATGTTTGATAATAATGAATATATACTGATATCACCACAAGAGTTACAACTTCCTGATTATGTAAAGAAATTTGTTTTAGAGAAAAATGGACTCCAATATGAAGAAAGAACTAATCTAGATGATTCAATAGATGACTTGGATATTCTCTATATGACTAGAATTCAAAAAGAAAGATTCTATTCATTAAACCAATACATTAGATTAAAAGATTCTTATATATTAAATGCAGAAAAACTCAAAAATGCAAAAGAGGATATGATGATCTTACATCCTCTCCCAAGAGTAAATGAAATTTCAACTGATGTTGATAATGATCCAAGAGCGCTTTATTTTAAGCAAGCTAAATACGGTATGTATGTAAGAATGGCGCTTATTATTAAATTATTGGAGGCAAACAATGCTTGAGATTACTTCATTAAAAAATGGAATAGTGATAGACCATATTAAACCAGGAAATGGAATCAAAATATTTAGTGAACTAGGATTAAAAGAAATAGAAGATGAAGTTGCTTTAATTTTAAATGCAAATTCTCCATCTCAAGGTAGGAAAGATATAGTAAAAATAGAAGATAACCTTAATATAAATTTAGATGCAGTTGCTATTATAGATCCAGGTGCAACTATCAACTATATTAGAGATGAAAAAGTAATAGAAAAAAAACAATTACAACTACCCAAAGTTTCTGAAGGTATCCTACATTGTCAAAATCCTAAATGTGTATCTGTAACAGAAAGAGAAGTTACTTCAAAATTCATTCTTGTAGACCCAGAAGAAAAAATGTATAAGTGTGCCTACTGTGACCAAATATATGATGTGGAGAAGTAATGAAACAAATTTTTAAAAACTTTTATGCTTTTGATGATGTAAAAATAACTAGAAAACCTATTTATGTTATTGATGGAATAATCTCTGATTAGTTTCAAGAAGATGATAAGACCCAAGTTATAGATTGTAATGGTTTGGTTCTTCTTCCATCCTTTGCAGATATGCATGTTCATTTTAGAGATCCAGGTTTCACTTATAAAGAAGACCTTGAAACAGGTTCTAAAGCAGCTCTTGCTGGAGGTTATACTACAGTAAATCTTATGGGTAATACAAAACCAACAGTATCTAGTCCAGAAGTCTACGAAGATATTAAAAAAAGAGCAAAGGAACTTGATCTTATAGATATAGAGCAAGTTTATACAATAACTAAAAATTTTGATGGAAAAACTATAGACCACTTGGACAATCTTCCAGAATCTGTAAAATTTTTATCTGAAGATGGTCATGGAGTAGCTGATGATAATCTTATGTTTGAAGTTATGCAAAAGTGTAAAAAATTAGGTATTAACTTAACTCTTCATGAAGAAGTGGACAAAATTTCAAAAATTGATTATGAAATAGCAGAAGATATGATGACTATAAGAGATGCCTATCTTTCATATAAATTAGACTGCCCAGTTCACTTTTCTCATGTTTCAACTAGGGGAGCTATAAAAGCTATAGAATATTTTAAAAATTTGGGAGCACCTATAACTTGTGAGACAACACCCCACCATATAAAATTTTCTGACAGAGAAGATTTGAGAGTAAACCCTCCTATAAGAACTGAAAAAGATAAGAAAACTATTATAGAAATGATAGAAAAAGGTGTTGTAGACTGTATAGCAACAGACCATGCTCCTCATTCAGAAAGGGAGAAAAAACAAAATGCTCCGGGATATATTGGGTTAGAAACAGCCTTTTCTACCTCTTACGAAGTTTTAGTAAAATCAGGTAGAATTTCTCTTAATCACTTGGTTAAATTAATGTCTACAACTCCTAATAAACTGTTGGGATACAAAAAAGGAAAACTTGATAAAGGCTATGAGGCAGATTTTACTCTAGTAGACCTTGATAAGGAATATGTATATAGAAAAGAGGATATAGTATCCAAATCCAAAAATTCTTTACTAGTAGGTGAAAAACTACAAGGAACTATAGAAAAAGTTTATAAAAAAGGAGTTCTTAAATATGAAAATAATAGATAAACTCTACCAAAGAGTAGAACAAAGAGGATTTGTTTGTGTAGGCCTTGATACCTCACTTAACTATATTCCAGAAAAAATGAAAAAAGGAAAATCTATTAGCCAAGCAATTATTGATTTTAACAAGGAAATTATAGATAATACTGAAGATGTTTGTGCTATCTATAAATTGCAAATTGCCTACTATGAATCCTACGGTCTAGAAGGAATGAAAGCCTATAAAGAAACTTTAAAATTTTTAAGAGAAAAAGATTTGCTATCAATAGGAGATGTAAAAAGATCAGATATAGCCCAATCTGCCAAACAATATGCCAAGGCACATTTTTCTGGAGACTTTGAAACAGACTTTATAACCTTAAATCCTTATATGGGAATGGACTCTATAGAACCTTATGAAGAATATCTTGCAAGTGGAGAAAAAGGAATCTTTGTACTTTTAAGAACCTCCAATCCAGGGGCCAATGACTTTGAAGTTTTAAAAACAGAAAAAGATGAAGAACTCTTCTTTACTATTGGAGATAAATTAAAAGAATTAAATAAAAAATATATATCAAAATCATCTTATGGTCCAGTAGGATTAGTGGTTGGAGCAACTCATACAGAAGAAGTTAAAGAAATTAGAAAAAGATATAAGGATATGTTCTTTTTAATCCCAGGTTTTGGAGCTCAAAAAGCAGATAGTTTAAATGTTTATAATCTGATGAATAATAAAAATGGAGGTCTTGTAAATTCATCTAGAGCAATACTTAAAAACTATCTAAATTTTGAAGATGGAGAAGAGAAGATAGGATTTTACGCGAGAGAAAAGGTGATAGAAACTAGGGAGGAAATTTCAAATAATGAAATCTTATAAGATTGGAAAAATTATAGAAAACAAAGAAATTTCCAAAGATATTTGGATAATGAAGGTTAAAACTAACCTAGAATCAAAACCAGGACAATTTTTTATGTTCAGAACAGATTCTTTTAGAAATGAACCTCTACTATCTAGACCCTTTGGTGTTTGTGATGAAAATCCTCAAGAACTTACCTTTCTATACCAGATTGTTGGCAAAGGTACAGAGATTATGAAAGATCTTAGAAAAGGTAGACAAGTAAAACTTTTAGGCCCCTTGGGTAATGGTTTTAAGCTAGAAAAAAATAAAAAAATAGCAGCAGTAGCAGGAGGGATTGGTATAGCTCCACTTTTATATCTTTGTAAAAATCTTGAAACCAAAGCTGATTTTTACGCAGGTTTTTCTGATGAAGAATATTTTATAGATGAGTTTAAACCATATGTAAAAAAAATTATAACTACAGTAGATAAAAGAGATCATAAGTTCATAACAGAAACTATAAATCCTAATGACTATGACTTGATTTATGCTTGTGGCCCAAACCCTATGCTAAAAAGCTTGTGTGAAAAAAATACTAAGGCAGAGATTCAAGTATCTATGGAAGCCCATATGGCTTGTGGTATCGGAGCATGTCTTGGCTGTACAGTAGAGTCTAAAAATGGAGATTTTTTAAGAGTTTGTAAGGATGGTCCAGTATTTGATTCCAAGGAGGTTTTCTAAATGACTTTAGAAGTTGATATATGTGGAATAAAATTTAAAAATCCTATAATAGCAGCCTCTGGTACCTTTGGTTTTGGCAAGGAATTTTCTGAATATATAGACCTAAATAAACTTGGTGGAATTTCATCCAAGGGGCTAACCTTACATAAAAACCTAGGAAATAAGGGAGTAAGAATCTATGAAACTTCATCAGGTATTATGAACTCTATAGGACTTCAAAACCCAGGAATAGATTACTTTATCAAAGAAGAACTTCCTTTTCTTCTTTCCAAAGATACAGTAACTATAGCAAATCTCGGTGGCCATTGTGTTGAAGATTATGTTAAAGGTGCAGAACTTTTAAACCAAACAGATATTAAGATAATAGAATTAAATATCTCTTGCCCTAATGTAAAAGAAGGAGGCATGGCCTTTGGAACAGATCCACATAAGGCATGCGAAGTAATAGAAAAGGTAAGAAACAAAACAAATAAGATACTAATGGTGAAATTATCTCCAAATGTAGGATCTATTGGTGAATTTGCAAAAATTGCAGAAGATTCAGGAGCAGATTCCATAAGTTTAATTAACACTGTAAATGCTATGGCTGTAGATATTAGAAGAAGAAAAACAGTTTTTGAAAATAAAACAGCAGGTCTTTCAGGTCCAGCTATCAAACCTATTGCACTTAGAATGGTTCATGAGGCAGCAAATAGTGTTTCCATACCTGTTGTAGGCATGGGTGGAATAATGACTAGTGAGGATGCTATAGAGTTTATTATGGCAGGTGCAAAAGCAGTACAAGTAGGTACAGCAAACTTTGTAGATTATAATGCAATGCTTAATATAATAGAAGGAATAGAAAAATTCATGAAAGAAGAAAATATTAAAGATTTATCAGAAATTACAAACATTATCTAGGAGGATATATGGATAAAACTATAGAATTATTAAAAAAATCAAATGCATTATTGGAAGGTCACTTTCTTTTATCATCTGGAAAACATTCTAACAAGTATGTACAATGTGCTAAACTTATCCAAAATCCAAAGTATTGTAGAGAAGTTGCAGAAATCATTGCACAAAAAGTAAAAGAAAAAGCTCTAGAAGTAGACATTTGTGTTGGTCCTGCTATGGGTGGGGTTATCATATCCTATGAAGTAGCAAGGGCTTTGGGAGTAGATGCTATCTTTACAGAAAGAGAAGACGGACAAATGACCCTCAGAAGAGGTTTTGAGATAAAAGAAGGAATGAAAGTCCTTATAGTAGAAGATGTAATTACAACTGGAAAATCATCTTTTGAAACTGTAGAAGTTATAGAAAAAATGGGTGGAAAAGTTGTGGGACTATCCTCCATAGTTAATAGATCAGAAAAAGAACAGATAAATGATATTCCTCTAATATCTGCAACTACTCTTCATATACAAACTTGGACTTCAGAAAATCTTCCTGATAACTTAAGATCAATTCCTCCAGTAAAACCAGGATCTAGACAAAAATTTGACTAACTTGTTAAAATAAACCTCAAATGGTAAAATGACATTAACTGTAATAAATTCGTTACTTTTATTACAAAAATTTACTAAGAGGTAGAGATGAGAACTAAATCAAAAAAAGTTATTTTTTCACTTCTTGCAATAGTTCTGGTTCTAACCTTAGCTATAGGAACAGATTATGGAAGCAGTGCTTCCAAAGAAGTAGAAAAAAAATCTAGTTTAATCGAAGGGATTAACAAGATTAATATCGAGACTATGGAACTTTATCAATCAAAAATGAAAAGATTCGACAAACTATCAAACGATCTTGAGGATTTTAAAGCTAATGGATCATCCGGAATAAAAGAAAGTAATATTTTATACTTAAATAATAAAACTGGTTTTACAGCCAGTGAACTAGATAGTGGACTTGCAGGAACTAAACTTGAAGGTTTAGGAGAAGATTTTAAACTAGCAGAAGATGAAACTGGAGTAAATGCTATTTTACTAATGGCCATGGCAAAACATGAATCAGGCAATGGTACAAGTTTATTGGCAGATGAGAAAAACAATCTTTTTGGCTTTAATGCTATAGATCAAGATCCAATCAATGCTGCAAATAAGTTTAAAGACAAGGGCGAATCCATAATGCATGTTTCAGAATTTTTAAAATCAAACTATCTTACAAAAGATGGAAGATTTTATAACGGTATATCTACTGAAGGGATAGGACAACTTTATGCTAGTGATCCCGAATGGTCAAATAAGGTATCCAATATGATGATAGAAGTTTCATCAAACATGTTAGCTGAATTTGAAAAAGCAGGCAATTAAGCCTGCTTTTTTCTATAATTGAAATATGATAAGATAACTATATAATGCTTTAAAGGAGTAAATTATGAACACTAGAAAATACTTACAAGGAAATTCTTCTAGAGGTTATAAATTTTTTGGGAGTCATGCCAGAAAGGAAGGAGATTATATATTTAGGATCCTTGCTCCAAATGCAAAAAATGTATATCTTTCAGGAGATTTTAATAATTGGGAAAAAGAAAGTGCAAGAAAATATCCAACAGGTGTTTTTTCAATAAGAAATGAGAAAGCAAAAGTAGGAGATAGGTATTGCTATTATATAGAAGATGAAAATTCAAATTTAACAAAAAAACTTGATCCTTATGGTAAACAAATAGACCCAAGTCAAGCTTACTCATTAATTGCACAAGAGGATTACAAATTTACCTATAAAAAGATAAAAACTGAAAAATTAAATATATTCCAAGTTAATTTAAAATCCTTTTTTAATTCTATAAATGAAAATATTGATTTTATGAAAGAGGGTCAAAAGTTAATAAATTATCTTAAAGAAAATAACTTTACTCATCTAGAACTTATGCCTATAGTTCAAGATAAAGTTTTAGAGTCCTTAGGTTCTAGACCAATAAATCTTATATCTCTTGATAGTAGTTTAGGAACAGTAATAGTATTTAAAGAATTTGTAGATCTTTGCCATAAAAATAAAATTGGACTTATCCTAAACTTTGATTTTTCTGAGTTTGATGATTTAAGAGAAGGTCTTATAGAATTTGATGGTTCTAGAATGTTTGAAAGAGATTATGATGATATTAGGTATAATTATTTTTCTGGTATGAATTTTGATTATAGTAAAAACTTAGTCAAGTCATATGTCTTATCTGCTATAGAATATTGGGTTAAGGAATTTAATGTTGATTTGATTAAATTTTCTAATATAGAAAAACTTATCTACTGGCAAGGAGATTTATCCAGAGGGATAAATAAAAATTCTTATGAATTTATAAAAGTATTAAACCAAAAAATCCATGATTTAAAAGTAAAATCTATAGTATCATCAAATACTAGCAAAGATATTATAAATGAGGATTTAGAATTTGACTACTTAGAAGATAATTCAATCAGAAAAATAATAAAAGTTTTCCAAAAGGAACCATTCTACAGGGATTCTTATAAAAATATTA
>JBQDYR010000023.1:8348-16887 GCA_052105355.1 Anaerococcus sp. | reverse complement strand
GAAAAATCTATATCAACTACTGGACTTGAAACTTTAGAAAAAACTGTTGATCAGGATGCATCCCTAATTACAATATACTATGGAGAAGACATAGATGATAAGGATGCTAAAAAATTCCACAAACTTATTTCTAAAAAATTCAAAGATGTAGATGTTGAATTAATTTATGGTGGACAACCAGTTTACTATTACACCATTACTATAGAATAGGAAACTCATGGATCTTAAAGATCTAAAAGGAATTGGACCGAAAAAAGAAAAAGCCTTAAATAGACTAGGAATATATTCTGTTAGTGACCTATACAATTTTTATCCTAGAGAGTATGAAGATAGGTCAAAAAAAATGATTCTTCAAAAGGCTAAGGAAAATATCAAGTACTTTTTTAGATGGAAGATAGAAAGTAAATTATATTATAATAGGTTTGGAAAATATAGTCTTACCTATTTATATGCAAGTGAGAGAGAGCAAAAGATTAAAATAATTTATTTTAACGATAAGTTTACTCCAACTAAACTAGAAATAGGAAAGTTTTACAATTTTTATACAAAAGTTGAAAAGAAAAATGGTATCTATGAAGCCTATAATCCAATTTTTTCTAAACTTGAAGATAAGGAAACCATAGGATCTATAGTTGCCATTTATCCTTTAACTAAATCTTTGACTATAAAACAATTAAGAAAATTCATAAAAGAAGCCTTAAAAGTTTATGATGATAGTGAAGAAGTAATTTCTAATAATCTATTAGAAAAATTCAAACTAAATACAAGAAGAAATAATTTGAAGGGTATACATTTTCCAGACTCCATAAAAGAATTGAAAGACTCTAAAAGTCAAATTAAAATCAATGATTTTTTAAAAGAGCTTTATTTTCTTGATCTTTTAAAAAATAAGACATACAAAAAACAAGTGCTAAATCTTTCTTATGATTTAGAAGAAATCTTACAAAAACTTGATTTTAATCTTACCAAAGGACAAAGAAGGTCTTTAGAAGAAATTCTAGAAGATGTCCTTTCAGAAAGGCCTATGAATAGGCTTATGTGTGGAGACGTTGGTTCAGGAAAAACTATAGTAGCTCTTATATCTATGATTATATTTGCTTTAAATGGTTATCAATCTGCCATGATGGTACCAACTGAAGTTCTAGCTATCCAACAATATGAAAAAAATAAAGATTTTATAGAATCCTTTGGAATAAAAGTTGGTTTAATTACATCTTCCATAAAAAATAAAGATAGGCTAAAAGAAGATCTTGCAAAAGGTAAAGTTGATATAATTATAGGGACCCATGCTCTTATACAAGAAGATGTACACTTTAAAAATCTAAAGTTTATAGTAAATGATGAGCAGCATAGATTTGGTGTTATGCAAAGGCAAAATCTTGCACAAAAAGGGGATAATCCAAATTATTTAACTATGACAGCAACTCCTATACCTAGGACTCTTTATTTAAAAATTGCTAAACTTTTGGATATCTCTGTAATAGATGAATTACCCAAAAATAGACTGCCAATTACAACCGAGATTATTTCTACCACTATGGAAGAGACTTTATTTACAAAATTAAAACAGGTCTTGGAAGAAAAAAGACAGATTTATGTTGTTTCTAATAATATAGATGGAGAAGATAATTATTCTGTTGAAAATCTTTATAAGATTTATAAAAGAGTATTTAATAAAAAATTTAAAGTAGAAAAACTCCATGGAAAATTACAACCAGTAGAAAAAGAGAGAATTTTAAAAGATTTTTCAAATGGAAATATAGATATTTTAGTTTCAACAACTGTAATAGAAGTAGGAATAGATGTAAAAAATGCATCAACAATGGTAATATATAATGCAGATATGTTTGGTTTATCAACCCTTCATCAGTTAAGAGGAAGAGTAGGAAGAGGTCCTTATAAGTCTTTTTGTTATTTGATATCTAATAGAGAAAAACCAAGTAAAAAACTTGAAGTTTTAAAAAAGACAAATGACGGTTTTGAAATAGCTAAATACGACTTAGAAATGAGAGGTGGGGGAAAAATTTTATCCACTATTCAACATGGTAAAAACATTGAAAATGTTGGCTATCTGTCTATGAGTAAGAAAGAAATAGATAAGGCATTTGAAATATATAACTTCACCAAAGATAATAACTTTGATGGGGTAAATTTAGAGTACATAAAGAAATATTTTGATTTAGAGAAAAGGATAATTTTAAACTAATGAGAGTAGTAGCAGGAAAATATAAAGGATTAAATTTAAAATCACCAAAGGCATCAAATTCTAGACCTACAGAGAACAAGGTAAAAGAGGCTATCTTTGCTATGCTTTATCCATTAAAGGAAAATGCCCAGGCTTTGGATCTTTTTTCTTGTACTGGACAAATGGGAATTGAATTTTTATCAAGAGGTGCTGAATTTGTAGTATTTAATGAATTAAACTACAAAAATTACTCTACTTTAAAAGAAAATATAGCAAGATTAAAAAATGAAAAAGTTAAGGTTTATAAAAAAGACTTTAGGAAGTGCTTAGAAACTTTAAAAGATGAAAATAGGACCTTTGATTATATATTTCTTGATCCCCCATATGAAGAAGACTATATTTTAACAAGCTTGAAATTAATTTTAAATTATGATTTACTAAGTAAACAAGGTATAATAATAACAGAATCAGATAGAAATTTAGATTTTTCAGATGACTTTGATTTACAAGTCATAAAAGATAAATCATATGGAAGGAAAATTGTAAAATTTTATAAATTAATATGAAAGTAATATACCCTGGAAGTTTCGATCCCTTGACTATCGGACATTTAGATATAATAAAAAGAATGAATGATATGTATGATGAGGTAATTGTTGCTATCCTAATTAACGAAGATAAAAAAAATTTCTTTACTTTAGAAGAAAGAAAAGAAATGATTGAAGATGAAATAAAAAATTCAAAATTAGATAAGGTCACTGTTATGACATTTGATGGACTTTTAGTAAATTTTGCAAAAAAAGTTGGATCAAAAATTATAGTAAGAGGACTTAGAGCTGTAACTGACTATGAATATGAAAGCAAAATAGCACAATTTAATTCAAGCCTTTATCCAGGACTTGAGACAGTGTTTTTGCTAAGTGATCCTAGGTACTCATACATAAGTTCTAGTGGCGTTAGACAAGTTGCACATTTTAAAGGAGATGTTTCACCCTATGTTACAAAAAATGTGGAACACCAAATAAAAAAGAAATTTTATTAGCATAAGAGGAGGAAACAATGGCAAATATTAATGAACTAATTAATGAGATTGAAGATATAATGGATGATGCAAGTTCTGTACCTTTTTCAAGAAAAGTATCAGTAGATCCAGAAGAAATTAATGATATAGTGAGGGAAATGAGAGATTCTCTACCAGAAGAGATAAAAAGTGCTCAATGGGTAAACTCAGAAAAAGATAGAATTATAAGCGAAGCTAAAAATGAAGCGAAATCAATTGTTGATAAGGCTAATAATGACATTTCTTCTTTTAAAGAGCAAGCTAGAAGCCAATATCAAAAAATGGTAAGTGAGCATGAAATTACAACCCAAGCTAAACAAGAATCAAATAGAATCATCCAAGAAGCAAAAACTGAAGCATTAAGCATTAGAAAACAATCTTATGATTATGTTGATAAGCTATTTTCTTCATCCGCTGAGAATTTTAGCCAACTAGCACAATCTTTAGACAAGAATAGAAGACATATTTTAGAAGACAAGTAAAAAAGTAAAATCCCCAACTGGGGATTTTTTATTTTAAGGTAAATTTTCTTTTAAAGTCATAGTCTATAGATTGTCCTATAATCATATTATAAAGATTTGATGATTTTACCATAGAATCTAAGATGGTCCTTTCATTGTTTGATAAATTTTCAATATCTCTTTTGGAGATTATTTTTTTCATATTACTTCTTGATAAAATTTTCATTCCATTTTTATTAGATGCAAGTATTTTTACAAAATTAATATCTATTTCATTTAAAAAAGTTTTATTATCAAGCAAGTAATTTATTACAAGCCTTTTGATCCTAGATGAGGTAAATCTAGTAGAAGTAGAAGAATTTAAGAAATCTGTAAAATTATTTGTACTGATTATATTTTTATAAAATAAATTATCCATTCCTTCTTCAAAGCATAAAATATCTTCCATAGATTTTTTTTCTATAAGAATCAGATATTTTAAAAGATTAAATAAATCCTTATATGATGGAAATATATTATAATCATCATAAAATTCATTTATAGACTTAAAAGATGGATATGGAATCAAATCTTCTATATTTTCCTCGAGAATAGACTTTCTAATTGCTGTAGAACTAGCAAATGTTTTATCCTTTATCTGCCTATCTCTATTGTTAGCCCCTATTCTTTCTATAGGAAAAAATAGGATATTTGAACCGATTTCATTTATTGCCCTAACATACTCGAAGGCTAGAATATTATTTGAAGTAAGAAAATTCTTATCTTCTAAAATCTCTTCTAAACTCATATATGAAGATTTGGTATAAGAATATCCTTTTTTTAAATAGTATTTCGTAAGATTATCTATTTGTTCATTTTTTTTAATAATTGTTTCTATTTTTTTTCTAAAATCTTTGCTAGAAGTATTTTCTATCCCAAACGCTATATAATTAACTCCAAGTTTATTTAGAATTTCTATATTTTTTCTTGCAAAAAAGCTTGCGGATTGTAAGGATACAAAGTTTGGCATTTCTATAACCAAATCAAATCCACATTCTAAGGCTACATCAGCTCTTCTAAATTTATCAATTATGGCGGGTTCACCCCTTTGGACAAAGTCACCACTCATGATTGTTAGTGCAAAATCTGCTCCAGTAATTTCTTTTGATTTTTCTAATAAATATTTATGTCCATTATGAAATGGATTAAATTCTGATATTATAGCTAGTGTTTTCATATTATTAGTTTATCATATATTCTATTAATATTATTAGACTATATACAAACTTTTAAATTTTACTTTTATAAAATTGTTACTTGCTTAATAATTCGTCTTTTGCTTGTTTATATTCATCCATAATGCTTTCTATAATATCTTTTATAGGTTCTTTTTTTGTAAGATAACTAAGTCCTTCACCTGCCATTACAGATCCCCATTCTACATCTCCATCTATGCATGCTTTTCTTGTAGCACCAGTCGCATATTTTTCAAATTCACTTGGAGCTGCAGAATTTTTTTCAAGTTCCCATAATTTATCAGTAAGTTTATTTTTTACTACTCTAACTGGATGACCTGAATAAAATCCGGTAATAACTGTATCTGAATTTTTAGAATTTACAAGAAAATCTTTATAATTTTCATGAACCTCTGTTTCCTCTCCAACTAAAAATCTTGTTCCCATTTGAACACCAGAAGCTCCTAAGACTTCGGCTGCAAGCATTTGTCTACCAGTATAAATTCCACCTGCAGATATAACAGGTATTTCTACTGCATCACTGATTGATGGTAGAGCAGCCATAGTATTTAAACTTCCTATGTGGCCACCAGCTTCACTACCTTCAAATATACAAGCTATAGCACCTAATTTTTCTACTTTCTTAGCCATCTTGACATTTGCTATCACAGGTATAACTTTCATATTGTTTTCAATCCATGATTCAAAGAAAGGTGCAGGATTTCCTCCTCCAGAAGCTATAATTTCAACACCCTCCTCTATAACTATCTTGTTAATTTCTTCGATTTTAGGATGCATTAGTACAAGATTTACCCCAAAAGGTTTATCGGTTAAAGTTTTAATTTTTCTGATTTCAGTTCTTATTTCTTCAGGAGAGAAACCACCAGTTGCGATAATTCCTAATCCTCCTGCATTTGATACGGCAGCAGCTGTTTTAGCTTTTGAAACATTAGTCATACCACCCTGTATTATTGGATAATCTATTTTTAATAAGTTTGTTATGTTCATCGTTTTCTCCTTTTTAGTATTTATAATATATATATAAATTAAATACCCGAAATTTAATACATGTAACTATTTAACGTTTTATAATCAAAAAAATACATCAGTTTAAAGTGCTTTTTTAGAAATATATATAGAATCTTATTGAATGTTTATCAATTAGATTTTTAAATTATTTTAAATAATATAATACATAATAAAAAAATATTTATAAATATAAATTAAATAAGAATAAAAATAAAAAAATATTCTAATACTTATAAAATATATGTAATTATGTAATTAAATTTTTTCCTTTATATTTTAAGCTTTACTAAGATTTTATAAGTTATAATTAAATTTAAAATTATTTATACATGTTTAAACTTATAAGATGGTATGGTATAATAATGTAAAACGAAAACTCAGGAGGATTTATGATTTCAGCAAATGATTTAAGAAAAGGTGTAACTTTTGAATATAATAATGATGTATACCAAGTGGTAGATTTTCAACACGTAAAACCAGGCAAAGGAGCTGCTTTTGTAAGAGCAAAAATTAGATCTGTAATGAATGGTGGAGCAAAAGATGTAACTTTTAATCCTAATGAAAAGTTTGAACCGGCTCACATTTCAAATAAAGATATGCAATATTTATACAATGATGGAGCGCTTTATTACTTTATGGATCCAGAAAGTTTCGAACAAATACCAGTAGAAAAAGATGCTGTAGCAGAAGCCATTCCATATATAAGAGAAAATGATATGGTTATGATGAAATTTTACCAAGAAAAACCATTCTCAATTGAAGCACCAAACTTTGTAGAATTAAAAGTAGTAGAAACAGAACCAGCTGTTAAAGGCGATACAGCTACAAA
This sequence comes from Anaerococcus sp., assembly GCA_052105355.1. Classification (GTDB taxonomy): domain Bacteria; phylum Bacillota; class Clostridia; order Tissierellales; family Peptoniphilaceae; genus Anaerococcus. The sequence continues at coordinate 10,109 of JBQDYR010000023.1, read as the reverse complement.
CGTAACAAAACCAGCAACTGTTGAAACAGGAGCAGTAGTTAATGTGCCAGTTTTTGTTAATGAGGGTGATGTTATAAAAATAGATACTAGAAGCGGAGATTACTTATCAAGAGTATAAGGAGATATAATGAATAATTCATTTAAAAATGGAAGTGTAAAAATTGCCAACGAGACTTTGGAGTTTATAGCAAAAACTTCTGCAGAAGAGGTTTACGGTGTTTATAAACCAGAAGAAAATTCATTGGAAAAAGATAAACTTACACAAGCTAAAATAAATTTTACTGATACAGGTATGGAAGTTAATTTACAAGTGGTTATAGTTAAAAATGTAGAAGTAAGAAAAACAGTTAAAAAAATTCAAGAAAGAGTTAAGAAACAAATAGAAGTTATAACTGGACTAACAGTTAGAAAAATTAATGTTTCTGTTGAGAAGTTAGCAATTATATGAAAAGGATAAAAGAAAGAGAATGGATTTTTAAGATAATTTTTGGAGATCAATTTGAATCATTAGAGGACTTGGAAGAAGTTTTTTTAAACCATGAGCTAGATTTTGACAAGAGTGGTTTTATCTACAAGTCCTTATCTTCCTACTTAGAAGAAAAGGAAGCTATAGAGGAAGTTATCTTAAATGAACTAGGTCAAAACGCATACAATAGATTAAGTAAAATTGATAAGTCACTTTTATCTTTAAGTATAAATGAGATCAAAAACCTTGATATTCCTCCTAGTGTTTCAATAAATGAAGCTGTCAATCTTTCTAAAAAATATTCTACACAAGATGGTTTCAAATTTATAAACAGCGTATTGGGATCTCTAGTTAGAAAAGGAATATAATGAGGAGTGCTTTAACTGTTAAGCAGTTTAATGAATATATTAAGTCATCTTTAAAACATGACCCAATCTTCCAAAAGCTTTACATAAAAGGAGAAGTTGCAAACTATAGACTTTCACACAATCACTTATATTTCTCCCTAAAAGAGGGAGAGGATATAATAGATTGTGTTATTTACAACTATCCTGATAAAGATATAAACACAAATTTTGAAATGGGAGATCAAATAGAAGTCTATGGTAATCTTATTTTCAACAATTACTCTTCAAGACTTATAATAAACATTATAAAAGTTGAAGAGTTTGGAATTTCTGAAGACTATAAATTATTTTTAAAACTCAAAAAGTTTTTTCATGACAAGGGCTACTTTGATTCCCTAAGCAAAAAAAAATTACCAAAACTACCAAAAAAAATTGGTCTTATAACATCTAAAGATGGAGCAGCTGTAGAAGATTTTTTGAGTGTAATTAATCAAGTACCAAATGATATTACAATCTATTTTTATCCAGTAAAGGTTCAAGGTAAAAATGCAGTTTATGAGATACTAAATGCTCTTGAATTTTTAGAAGAAAAAAAGTTGGATCTTATAGTGATAACTAGAGGAGGAGGATCCAAAGAAGATTTATCTGTATTTAATAATAAAGAATTAATAGAAAGAGTATTTGCTTTAGATACACCGATGATATCAGCTATAGGTCATAAAATCGACCAAACATTAGTAGACTTAGTTTCAGATTTGAGTTTACAAACTCCTACTGAGGCTGGAAGTGTTGTAGTAAGTAATTATACTTATTTATTAAATGATATAGAAAGTATTTATACTAAGATTAAAAAAGCACTAGATGATTCTTTATATTTATCAGAAATTAAATTATCTTTTTTGAAAAAAGATTTATATAAGTACGATCCCTATCTTATAATTGATAATA
>JBQDYR010000023.1:0-8338 GCA_052105355.1 Anaerococcus sp. | reverse complement strand
TTAAATCAATTAGCTAGAAAAATAGATTATAAAATTATTTCGAAAATAAATCAAAGAAATACTGAACTTAAGATGATGGATCTAAAACTTAAATCTATAAAAAAAATGCTTGATATAGAAAAAGACAAGATAAAAATCATAGATATAGAAGGAAGGGAGATCTTCTCTAAGCACTTACTTAAAAACAAACAAGACTTTAGAATTATCTTTAGTGATGGAGAAGTATTAGCAGAAGTTAAAGATGAATCAAACATTTGAAGAAAATTACGAAAAATTAAAAGAACTATTAGAAAAATTAGAAAATACCAAAGATAATTTAGACGAATCTTTTAAAATTTATAATGAAGCCAGACAAGTTTATGAAAATTTAGAAAAACAACTTAAAGATTACAAGGCAAAAGTTGAAGTGATTGGTGGAGATATTATAGATGAATAAAGAAACGTTTAAAAATATTTTAAAAGAAGATAAAAAATTAATAGATAATACAATAAAAAAATATTTTTCTAATCAAAATAATAAATTAGAACAAGCGGTTTTTTATGCAATAGATGGTGGAAAGAGAATTAGACCTATAATATTTTTAGAAACAATAAAAATGCTTAAAGGCAAAGATTTTAGCCAAAAAGATTTAGACTTTGCTATCTCCATAGAAATGATTCATTCATATTCATTAATACATGATGATTTACCAGCTATGGATAATGATGATTACAGAAGAGGCAAAGAAACAGTCCATAAAAAATTTGGTGAAGATATTGCTGTATTAGCAGGAGATAGTCTTTTAAATACTGCATATGAAAATATTTTAAATATGGGAATTGAAGATTCAAATATTACTAAAGCAGGTTATTATTTAGGAAAATGTGCAGGAAAGTCAGGTATGATTGAAGGACAGTACTTTGATATTTATAAAGAAGATTTATATGATTTAGATTATGTTTTTAAGGTATATGAAAAAAAGACAGGTGGTTTATTTAAGGCATCTGTATTGGGAGCAGGTCTTTTTTTAGGTTGTGATAAAAATGTATTAGAAAATCTAGAAACTTATGGAAAATATTTGGGACTATCATTTCAATTGCAAGATGATCTTATAGATGAACAAGCAGAAGAAGAGTTAAATATTCTAAATTTAATAAACAAGAAAGAGGCTTGTGATTATCTAAATGGGTTTAACGAAAAAGCTAAGAATGCAATAAAAAACTTTGACAAAAATGATTTTCATATTTTTTTAATTGATTATTTGTCAACAAGAACTATTTAAGAGGATTATATGAAAAAATACACTAGACAGAGACTTATATTAGATATTATTCAGAACAATGAAGTAAAAACTCAAAGTCAGTTATCAAAAATCCTTAGAGATCATGGTGTAGATGCAACTCAGGCTACTATTTCTAGGGATATAAAAGAATTAAGAATTTCTAAGGTACAAACAGATGATTACGACTATAGATATACAGTAGTAGATACTGTTTATGATTCTTTAAATGAAAGAATGGAAAAAATTTTTAAAGAGTCTGTTCTTTCAGTTGAGCAATACAATTCGATTATAGTAGTAAAAACTATAGCTTATACAGCAGCAGTATGTGGTCAGTTTATAACGAATGCAAAAATAGAAAACATAGGCGGTATTGTAACAGGACTTGATACAATATTTATAACTCCAGCAAAGATTGAGCACATAGAAGCAGTTGTAGAAGATTTAAGGGATATGGTGAAATAATAATGTTATCAGAACTTTTTATAGATAACTTTGTCATAATAAAAAGACAACATGTTTTTTTCAAAGAAGGTTTTAATGTTATTACAGGAGAAACAGGTAGTGGTAAATCTTTAATTTTAAATGCTATAAATCTCCTTTTAGGAAAAAGAGCTGACAAAGATACTGTAGGAAAATTTTCTGATAAAACAATAGTTGAAGGAGTTTTTGAACTATCTCCTTTACAAATAAAAAAACTTGAAAAAAAAGATATATCATTTGATGATAATAAATTAATTATAACAAGAACTATAAAAAAGTCCTCATCTTCCGTAAGGATAAACTCTAGAATGGTAAATCTTTCCTTAGTAAGAGAAATTACTGGTGATTTAATAGATATCTACAAGCAAGGTGATTCTTCTAACTTTATGGATAAGAAAAATTATTTAGATATAATTGATTATTATAATAAGGATAGCGAAACTTTAAAACTTAGAGAAGAGATAGAAAACTTATACAATCAGAAGAATGATCTCTTGAATAAATTTAAAAATTTTGATCTTTCAGATGAAGAAGTTCAAAGAGAAAAAGAATTAATTAATTATCAATTAGAAGATATTAGAGAATTAGATCTTGATAATATTGATGAAGAAAAAATAGATAAAGAGTACAAGAAACTTAATAACATTACAGAACTTAAAGATTCATTTGATAAGACTAGTGAGCTTATTTCATCAATAGACTATGATTCTGTAACAGTATCAACTCTTTTATCTCAAGCAAACTATGAACTATCAAAATTTTCAGACTTTGATGAAGAAACAGAAGAACTTTATACAAGACTCAATACTATAAGTGATGAAGTTGATGAGCTATATAGGGACCTTGACTCATACAAGGAAGGACTAGATCAAGATCCAGAAAGACTCTATCAGCTTGAGATGTTTACTCAAAAACTTTTCGATTTAAAAAGAAAATATGGTAACTCTATTAGCCAGATAAAAAAATATTATCAGTCAATTACTGAAAGATTAGAAGAACTTGATGAACTTACAGATTTAAAATCCAATATCAACAAAAAGATATCTATTATAGATGAAAAACTTTATCAAAAATCTGAGATTTTGCATGAAATTAGGGTAAGAAAATCAAAGGTATTAGAAGAGGAAATCAAAGAAGAAATAAAGTCTTTGAATATAGTTAATGGTAAATTTAAAATAGATTTTAAGAAAAAAGATCAAGTAGGATCAAAGGGATTTGATGAAGTAGATTTTCTTATTAGAACCAACAAAGGTGAAGATCTCAAAAGTCTTTCAAAAACTGCATCAGGTGGAGAAATGTCAAGAATTATGTTATCATTTAAAGGTGTTTTTGCTGATTATGATAAGATAGATACTTTAATATTTGATGAGATAGATGCTGGTATCTCTGGTAGAACGGCACAAATAGTAGCAGAAAAAATACTAGACTTATCTAAAAAAAGACAGATAATATCTGTAAGCCACTTGCCTCAAATAGCCACCTTATCTAATAACCATATTTTAATTTCGAAAACTGATCTTGATAAGTTTACAGTAAGTAAGGCTTACACAATAGAAGATAAAGAACGCGTTGATGAGATAGCTAGACTTATAGGAGGAGTAGATATAACTTCTACCACTGTAAAATCGGCTAAAGAAATGCTAGAAATGGCAGAGGAGTTAAAGAATGGATAATAATATAGATTCATACGAAAAAACAATAAAATCTGATCCTATTTATGATGGAAAAATCCTAAGCTTAAGAGTAGATACTGTGGAACTTCCAGACAAAAAATATTCTAAAAGAGAAATAGTAGACCATAAGAAAGGTGTTGGAATCATAGCATTTGATGGAGAAGACTCTCTATATCTAGTAAAACAATATAGAATTTCAATAGATACCTATACTTTGGAAATTCCGGCAGGATTAGTGGAAGCTAACGAACTTCCAATAGATGCAGCTAAGAGAGAATTACAAGAAGAAATAGGCTTTTACCCAGAAGATATTGAATATCTTTTTGATATGCATGCATCACCAGGCTTTACCAATGATAAGTTATCATTCTTTATATCTAAAGACTTAAAAGAATCAAAATTGGAAGAAGATAATGATGAATTTTTAGAGATAAAATCATACAAAATTGATGACCTATATAATATGATACAAAATGGAGAAATAACAGATGCAAAAACCATTATAGGTATAATGTATGCTATGAGAGTTAGAAATAAAAAATAATGAAGTTAGAAATTGATATAGAATCCTATACAGGACCCTTTGATGTTTTACTTAAGTTAATAGAAAAACAAAAACTTGATATCTATGATATTAAAATAGAAGATATTACAACTCCTTATCTTAATGAGATTAAAAAGATGGATATACCTCTTGATGAGCTAAGTGAGTTTATTTACATATCTTCTATTTTGCTTGCTATAAAATCAAATAAGCTATTGCCAAAAGAAACTGAAGATGACCTTGAGGAAGACTTGATTAAATATTTAATTGAATATAAGAAGATAAAGTCTGTCCAAGATCAGTTTAAGTTTTTGGAAAAAGAGGGGCAAAAATATTTTTCTAAATATCAAGAAGATTTATCAAGATTTTCAACAGAAGAAGAGTTGTTGATTCATGATGTAGAAATCCTTCATCAAGAGTTTTCTAAGCTAATGGCTAAGATTCTTGATAAACCAGAAGAAAATCCAATTGTCAGAGAAATAAAAGAATTAGATGTAAATGATTATGTAGAAAAAATCAGAAAAACCCTAAATTTCTCTAAGTCTATAAAACTTAATGATATAACTAGTGAAATCAGAGATAGAAAAGCTTGTATAGCAACTTTTTTGGCTTTATTAGAAATGGTTAAGTTAAAGGAAATTCTTCTTAGGGACATAGGAACAAATTCTTTTGTAATCGAAAAGAGGTAGTATGGACATTAATTATTTAAAAGGAATAATAGAAGAAATATTATACATATGGGCAGAACCTATAGATCTTGATGACTTATCAAAAATTATTCTTGACTTTGAAAAAAAAGATATAAAAATAGCCCTTAATGAGATGATAAAAGAAAGAGAAGAAAAAGATTCTGGACTTTTAATTAAATCCTTTGATGAAAGATTTCAATTTGTAACAAGGAAAAAACATGAAAAATATATAGAAAAACTAGTAAAATCATCTCCTAAAAAACTTACTAACTCTTCACTGGAAACTCTTTCTATAATTGCTTATAAGCAACCTATAACTAGAGCGGAAATAGACAAGATTAGAGGAATGAATTCTCAATCAACATTAGATTCACTTCTTTCAAAAGGCCTTATCAAAGAAAATGGTAGACTTGATAAAATTGGTAAACCAATTATTTATATAACAACTAACCAATTTCTAAGATATTTCGATATAGAAAGTCTAGAGGACTTACCACAAATAGAATATATAGAAAAGTATGAAGAATTTGAGGAAGAAAATGAGGATAAATAAATATATAGCTCATGCAGGTATTTGTTCGAGAAGAAAAGCAGACGAACTTATTGAAAATAAAAGGGTAAAGGTGAATGGAAAGCTTGTAGAAGACTTTTCACTTCAAGTAGGAAAAGAAGATAGAATTGAAGTGGATGGAAAACTCATAGAGATAGAAGATAAATTTTATTATAAGTTAAACAAACCTATAGGATATATAAGTTCTAACTATGATCCTTATAATGAAAAAGACTTAGAATCTTTAGTAAAAATAAAAAAGAGATTTTTTTGTGCAGGTAGACTGGATATGGATAGTCACGGACTTATGCTTATAACCAATGATGGAGATTTAGTAAATAGACTAATTCATCCCAAATTTAAGGTCAAAAAAGAATATATAGTAAAAGTAGATAGACTGCTTAAAGAAAAGGATGAGCAAATATTTAGAAAATCAATAGATTTAGGTAATGGCGAAGTAAGTTCAGGTGCAGATTTAAATATCTTGGATAAGGAGAAAAAAATATACAAGGTTAGGATTCATCAAGGATATAATAGACAAATTAGGAGAATGTTTGACTATTTTGGATCAAAGGTAGTCGATCTACAAAGAACAAAAATTGGTGAAATCAAATTGGAAGATTTAAAAGAAGGTCAATATGTTCCATTAAATAAAAATGAAATAGAATTTCTCAAAAAACTATAACTAGCTATATGCTAGTTTAATTTATATCTAAAGAGTAAAGTATAAGAAAAATAATAGGGGAGAAAATGAAAGAAATTGCAATTATAGGCGCAGGTCCTGGAGGATCTTTTGCTGCTATTAACGCAAAAAGTTCTGATAATAGAGTCACACTTTTTGAAAAAAATGAGAAAATAGGGAAAAAATTATATATAACTGGAAAAGGCAGGTGCAATATAACTAATGCTAAGATATACGATGAATTTTTAGAAAATATTCCTGTCAATAAAAAATTTCTTTATAGTTCTTTCTCAAAATTTGATAACTATTCTCTTATGGATTATTGTGAGAAAAATGGTTTAAAACTTGAGGTTCAAAGAGGAGATAGAGTTTTTCCGAAAAGCGAAAAATCATCTGATGTAATAAAATTTTTAGAAAAAAGATTAAAAGAGAAACAGATTCAAATAAAGCTTAATGAAGAAGTAAAAAGTATATATAAAGATGATGATATATTCTATATAAAAACTTCAAAAGAGTCTTATAAGTTCGATAAAGTTGTTATAGCAACAGGAGGACTTTCTTACCCGCTAACAGGTTCTACAGGAGATGGATATAAGTTTGGAGAGAAATTTAACCATAAAATAGTTAACACTGTTCCAGGTCTTTGCCCTATAAAAATTAAAAATGAAGATACGAAAAATCTTGAAGGAATCAGTTTAAAAAACATCAGTCTTCATGTAAAAACTAATGGAAGAGAAATTAGTGAATTTGGAGATCTTCTATTTGCAAAGGATACTATATCAGGACCTGTAGTCTTGACTATTTCATCTATGATTAATAGAGAAAAAGTAGATGATCTTTATATAGATCTAAAACCTGCCCTAAGCTTTGAAAAACTTGATAGAAGAATAATTAGAGATTTTGACCAACAACCTAATCTTGATATATCAAATAATCTAAAAAAACTACTATTAAATGCTTTTATACCTATAATATTGGATAGGTCTAAAATTTCAGCTCATAAAAAGTGTCATCAGATTACAAAAGAAGAAAGAGAAGAATTGGTTAAAAATATAAAAGAATTTAGGCTTGTTTTTAAAGGACTAGATAGTATATCAAGGGCTGTTATAACTTCTGGTGGGATAGATCTTAAAGATATAGATCCCAAAACAATGCAATCTAAAAAAGTTAGTGGACTCTATTTTGTAGGAGAAGTTTTAGATATAGATGGATTTACAGGTGGTTTTAACTTGCAAATAGCCTTTACAACAGGCTATGCTTGTGGAAGTTCTATAAAGGAGAGTTTATGACAGATAAATATATAATAGCATTGGATGGTCCTAGCAGTTCTGGAAAATCAACTTTAGCAAAAAAATTAGCAGATAAATTAGAAATTGAATATTTAAATACAGGGTCTATGTATAGGGCTGTAACCAAGTACTTTTTAGATAAAGGTATTATAGAAGGAGACTTGATAGACTTTGATAATATTTTTAGCAAAATAAATATAGAGTTTGAAAAAAATAAAATATTTTTAAATGGAGAGGATGTAACAGAAGAAATTAGAAATGATAAGATAACTAACAATGTTTCATGGGTTTCATCCATAAGAGAAGTAAGAGAATTTTTAGTAGAAAGTCAAAGACAAATTGCAAAAGATACATCCTTTATTTTAGATGGAAGAGACATTGGCACAGTAGTATTTCCTAATGCCAGATATAAATTTTTCTTGACAGCTAGCCCAAGAATTAGGGCACAAAGAAGATTTAATCAGGGAGAAATTGATAAAAGCCTTGATGAAATAGAAAAAGATATTATTAAAAGAGATAAATATGATTCTAATAGGGAAGTATCACCCTTAAAAAGGGCAGATGATGCTATTGAGATAGATAATTCTGACCTCACTATTGATCAAACTATAGACTTAATGCTTGAGAAAATGGATGGGAAAAATGCTTTATAAAATATTATTAGTACTTGTAAAATCAATAATTTATCCTATTTTCAGAGTAGAAGTGCATGGTAGAGAAAATTTACCAGAAGAAGGATCTTTTATACTTTGTGGAAATCATTGGTCAAATTGGGATCCTATTTTTCTAGCTGGTGCATTTAATAAACCAATTTCATTTATGGGTAAAAAAGAACTTTTTGATATAAAAATTCTAGGAAAAGTTTTAGAATCTCTTAATGCCTTTCCTGTAGATAGAGATAATGTTAGTTTAAACTCTCTAAGACGCTCAGTAGAAATAATTAATGATGGAAAAATATTAGGGATGTTTCCAGAGGGGACCAGAGTAAGTGAGATTGATAGAAAAAATATGAAAGATGGGGCAGGATATATAGCTTTAAAAGCAGATTCTGATATTGTGCCAGTTGAAATTCTATCAACCTATAAACCTTTTCGAAAAACTAAAATTATTTTTAAAAAACATCTGAAAATAGATGATTACAAAAAATATAAGAGAAAAATTGCGATGGA
>JBQDYR010000022.1:9886-17498 GCA_052105355.1 Anaerococcus sp. | reverse complement strand
AAAATATTAAACTTGCCACAAAGAAAGAGGGGATAAGGGTGATAGGAAGGATACCGATTATTCCTGGATTTAATTTTTCAAAAAAAGATGCTTATGGATTTGTAAAACTTATAAAAGAGTTAGGGATAAAAGAAGTAAATCTTCTACCCTTCCACAAATTTGGAGAAAATAAATACAATCTTCTAAATAGAAGATATGAATATAAAAAAATGGAAAACCTAGATAAAAATACAGAAGAATTTAAGGCTTTTGAAAAGATTTTTATCGATAATGGATTGATTAAATGAAAAACTACTAGCTAAGCTAGTAGTTTTTTATTTAAAAAATTAACTTTAGATTAAGTGGAGAAAAAGCTTATAGATACTTACCATAATTTTATTGGTAATTATCTATAAGCTCTAGTTTTAAAGTGAATTTATATTAATAGGATTTAGAATTAGACTAAACTTTGTTCGGTTCTTCCTATAATATCATCTTGGGTTGCCTTTGATAGAACATTAAAGAAGGCAGAATATCCAGCAACTCTCACTATAAGATCCTTATGGTTTTCTGGATTTTTTTGGGCATCAATCAATGTTTCTCTGTCGATAACATTGTATTGAACATGATAGCCATCAAGTCTATTAAAGAAAGTTCTTATTAACATTTCTAGCTTTTTAGTATCTTCTTTTGATTTTACAAGACCTGGAGATATTTTTTGGTTTAATAAAACTCCGCCAGTTATATCGTGTGTTGGAAGTTTGGAAACGGATTTATAAACTGCTGTTGGGCCTGATGTATCCATAGAGTGTGCAGGAGAGCAACCTTCGGCTAAAGGTGTTTTGGCAAATCTTCCGTTTGGGGTTGCCATAGTAGAAAGTCCTTGGCCGACATTTGCAGATATTGAAGAAGTACCTCCATAACGGATTCCACCTATAGGTCCCTTGTTATACCTAGTATTTGGATAGTTTTTTAATTCTTCAAGATAGGATTCGTAAATTTCTACAACAAGATTATCTACATAATCTATGTCATTTCCGTATTTTGGAGCTTCATTTAAGAGCATAAGACGGATTTTCTCATTTTCTTCTCCTTGGAAGTTTTTATCCAAGGCATTTTTTAGTTGAGAAGTAGAAATTTTCTTCTCATCAAATACAAGTTTTTTAATAGCGGCAAGGCTGTCGGCCATATCTGCTATCCCAACTTGAAGCCCAGAGATAAAGTCATATATAGCACCACCTTCCTTGATAGTTGTTCCTCTTCCCAAACAGTCTTGGGTAAGGGTTGAACATAATATATCTGGAACTTCTTTTGCAGAAATCAAATCTACTGCGTTTTCTATAATCACAGAAGCACGGGTCAATTCTTTGACCGTTTCTTTTACTGCATTCATAAGCTCATCAAAGCTTTTCATATTAGAAAAGTCGCCATAGTCTTTACAAAATCTCTTGCCACTTGTTGGATCTATTCCATTATTCATGGCTATAAGTAGGGTTCGTGGTAGGTTTAGGTAGGACATACCGGTACAACGATAGCCCCATTTGCCAGGAACTGCAGTTTCTACACAACCTACGGCAGAATAGTTATAGGCATCTTCTTTTTTGACTCCTTTTTCTATAAAGGAAGGGATAATAACTTCATCAGAGTTAAAGGCTGGCATACCAAAGCCGATTTTTACAACTTCCAAGGCCTCTTCCATAAAGTCTTGGTTGATATTTTTGTGGTATCTTACTGTAAGGTTTGGTTGAGGCATTCTAGCTTGGGCAACAGATTTTAATACTAGGAATGAAGCTTTGTTTACTGCATCCTTGCCATCTGGAGTTTGTCCACCTATAGTTACATTTTGATACATTGGACTTCCTGCTGATGAGAAAGTATGAGCTTGGGAGCGCACCTTGTTTATAGTCATAGCTTTTACCCAAAGATTGGTCATAAGTTCTACAGCTTCATCTTTGGTAATATTTCCGTTTTCTAAATCTTTTTCTAAAAATGGATTTATATATTGGTCAAACCTACCAAAAGATAGGGAGTGACCATTGGATTCGATTTGCAGGATAAGCTGTATAAACCAGACAGCTTGTATAGCTTCTTTGAAACTTGAAGATTTTTCGTAAGGAACATGGTCACAAATTTTTGCGATTTCTAATAGTTCACTCTTTCTTTTATACTTGGCATCTTTTGCCAAGTCTCTGGCAAGATCTGCATATCTTTTGGCAAAGTTTTTTACAGCCTCGATTACTATAAGAACTGCTTTATAGAATTGATATTTGTTTAAGGACTCTGCTTTAGTAAGGTCTAAATTATCTTTTAAATCTTTACATCTTTTTTCATAACCTATAAGTCCTTGATTCAAAAGTCCTTGGTAGTCTACTACTATATGAGCATCTCCTGAATTAAGCTTTCCTTCCATACCAAAGAAACCCGTTTCCATAAAAACTTTTACTTCATCAGGGAAAAAGGCATCTCCTCTTGATCTGAGATTGTTTTTGTCCCAAAATTCTTTTATGGACCTAAGTTCATCTTTTGTTTTTTCTTCTATATAAAATACATCACCATCTCTTTTTTCAAAAAGATCGAGTTCGTTTATAACAAAATCGAGTGTATATTCTGGATAAATTGGAGCATTTCTGTTGGCTTGAGCTTGGTTACCAACAATTAAGGTCTTATCTTCTATAAATATAGACATACTTTTCAAAATATCTTTTAACATGATAGCTCTTTTCATAATATTGGTCTTATTTTGATTTTCTCTATAAGATTTTGTTACTATAAGGGCTCTTTCTGAATCTATATAAGGTTTTGTTTCTAGGACTTCTCTTCTGAAATCTCTGATTCTTGGTGTTAATTCTCCAAAAATTTCATGATTTTTCATATCTACTCCTTTTAAGCTTTTAAACTAAGTTTTATCTAAGTAAATTTTAGCATATATTTCAAATGAAGTAAAATAATCTTACAAATGAAAGTAAAATATAATTGATTAGTACTTTATAGATTTATAGGCTATAGAAAATAAAAGTAAAATTAAAGATTTAATTATAAATTTTAACTTATCATACATATGATGGAATCAAATTAACAATTTTTACAAGTGTGGTACAATGTATAAAATAGATAAATATTAAAATAAAAAAATAAGGAGTCTTAGATGAAAGCTATATTAACAATAGTAGGAACAGACAGGACAGGAATAGTTTATAAAACTTCAGAGCTACTCTATAAATTTGACATAAATATTTTGGATATATCACAAACAATCATGGATGATAAGTTTGTAGCAATGTTTAATGTAGACCTTGATAGTTCAAAAGCTTCTTTTGATCAGGTGGTTGATGCCTTTGATAAATTATCTGAAGAAATAGGTGTGAATATCAGAGTTCAAAATGAAGTTTTATTTGAAAAAATGCATAGGATCTAGGTGAATTATGGATAAGAATAATATTATCGAAACTATAAAAATGCTCGATCAAGAGCATTTAGATATAAGAACTATAACTATGGGAATTTCGCTTCTTGATTGTGCAGATTCTAGTTCCAAGAAGTCTATTAAAAAGATCTATGAAAAGATGATGAGAGAGACTGAAAATTTTCTCAAAACAACAGAAGAAGTTGAAAAAATATATGGTGTTCCTATAGTAAATAATAGGATTTCTGTAACACCAATCTCCTTGATTGCAGGAGCAAGTGAATTAGATGATTATACACCTTATGCCCAAGTATTGGATAAGGTTGCTCATGAAATTGGAGTTGATTTTATAGGTGGTTTTTCAGCCCTCGTTCATAAGGGTATGACAAAAGCAGATATAAAATTAATAAATTCAATTCCCCATGCTCTTTCTACAACTAACTATGTTTGTTCATCAGTAAATGTTGGCTCTACCAAAGCAGGTATTAATATGAATGCTGTTGGTCTTATGGGAGAAAAGATTGTGGAACTTGCTGAGCTTACCAAGGAGAATGACTCTATAGGTTGTGCAAAGCTTGTTGTTTTTGCCAATGCTGTTGAGGACAATCCTTTTATGGCAGGAGCATTTCATGGAGTAGGAGAAGCAGAAACAGTTATAAATGTAGGAGTTTCAGGTCCTGGAGTTGTAAAGGCAGCCCTTGAAAAAGAAAAGGGAAGACCTATAAATGAAGTTTATGAAACCATTAAGAAAACAGCCTTTAAAATTACCAGAATGGGTGAGATAGTTGGACAAGATGTTGCCAAAAGGCTTGGAAAATCCTTTGGTATACTTGATCTTTCGCTTGCACCAACACCTGCCATAGGAGACTCTGTTGGAAGAATTTTAGAAGAGATAGGAATATCTACAGTCGGCGGTCATGGAACAACGGCTGCTCTTGCTATGTTAAATGATGCTGTTAAAAAGGGTGGCCTTATGGCATCTTCTTCTGTTGGTGGTTTATCAGGAGCCTTTATCCCTGTTTCAGAAGATGAGGCCATGATTAAGGCGGCAGAAAGTGGACACTTAACATTTGATAAGCTAGAAGCTATGACTTCTGTTTGTTCTGTAGGACTTGATATGATAGCAATACCTGGAGATACTCCAAAAGAAACAATCTCTGCCATAATTGCAGATGAAGCGGCTATAGGAGTTATAAACCAAAAGACAACAGCTGTAAGAGTAATACCTGTTATTGGTAAGAAAGTTGGAGAATTTGCAGAGTTTGGTGGACTTTTAGGTTATGCACCTATTATGAATCTTTCAAACACTTCTTCCAAAGAATTTATTGATAGAGGAGGAAGAATTCCAGCTCCAGTTCACTCGTTTAAAAATTAGTTATAATAACTAGGAAAGAAAAGGAAAACAATGGAAGCTATAATTTTTGATATGGATGGAACCTTGGTTGACTCAGAAAAAGTTCATAGGAAAGCTTTTTTTAAGGGTTTAGATGAGCTAAAAGTAGACTATGATTATAAAGAGGTTTTAGATTTTTTAATAGAAAATCAAGGAATTCCTGATTACGTATTTACAGAAACATTTATAGAAAAAAATAACTTAGATATCAAGTTGGAAGATATTATAAGATTAAAAAGATCTTTCTACAGCAAGCTTATTTCAAGTGAAGTAGAAGCCTATCCAGGAGCTGTAGATTTTGTAAAATCTTTTAAGGACAAATACAAGCTTGCCATAGCTACTTCTTCAAATGAAAATGATATGGAAGATGTTCTTAAAAAAATTGGACTTTTTGATATTTTTGACCAAAAAGTTTCAGGAGCAGAATTGGAAAATCCAAAACCTGCACCGGATATTTTTCTTATAACTGCTGAAAAACTTGGCATAGATATTGAGGAGTGTCTTATTTTTGAAGATTCTCTTCATGGACTTATGGCGGCAAAAAAGTCAGGAGCAAAAGTTATTGCCTATGATAATAAACAAAATGACAATGACTATATGAAAGATTACTATGTAATAGATGATTATAGGAAAATAAGTCCAGTGGACTTAGAAATTATTATTAAGAAATTGGAGGAAAAATGAAAGTTATAGTAAGTAAAGATTATGATGAAATGAGCAAAAAAGCGGGAGTTTTTTTCATTAATTTATTAAAAGAAAAACCTCAAGCAAAACTTGGTCTTGCAACAGGCTCCACACCAGTAGGACTTTATAAAGAATTAGTTAAAGCTAACAAGGAAGGGGAAATTACTTTCTCATTTGCAAAAACTGTAAACCTTGATGAATATGTAGGGATTGATCCAAATAATGAACAATCATATAGATATTTTATGAATCAAAATCTGTTTAATCATGTAAATATAGACAAAAAAAATACCTACTTACCTAATGCAGATAAAAGAGATGAAAAATTTCTTGAAGATTATAATAAACTTTTAGATGATTTTGGAACTAGGGATATTCAAGTTCTAGGCCTTGGTAACAATGGACATGTAGCCTTTAATGAACCAGCTAAAAAACTTAATAAAAGAACATCTATAATTGAGCTTAGTCAATCTACAATTGAAGCAAACTCAAGATTCTTTGAATCAAAAGATGAAGTTCCAAGATATGCAATATCAATGGGAATGGCAGATATATTTAATGCTAAAACTCTTATTGTTCTTGCAAGTGGAGAAAATAAAAGAGAAGTTGTAAGAAGAATTTTAGAAGAAAATGAAGTTTATCCAGAGTTCCCAGCATCCTACCTAAGTCTACATCCAAATGTTTATTTATTTGTAGATGAGGCAGCTTATGGGGAAGAGAAATAGTATAGATATATAAAAAATAAACCCTATTATGAATTTAGAAAATTTGAATTCATGATAGGGTTCTTTTTATAAAGATTTTTTATTAATTCAATTTAAAAACCTTTAAATAGTAAGAAAAGATTGGGGCTATTCCTACTTGTTTTAAGATTTTATAGATATTTTCTGTAGTGTTTATATTATTTATTATAAATTGGTCTAAACCTATCTCTTTTGTATTTGCTTACCTATTTCCTATTATAGTATCTAAGAATTTAAAAATTTTCTAGCACATAATCTAGAGCAAACTTTCTAAAATTGATTGATTTCTGATCGAGATCAAGATAGATTAAATAGCATATACTTTCATAGCAAAAAGTAGTTAATAAAGTTTATTTTTAAATAAATATCATATTAAAATACAGATACTATAAGAATTCTATATTAAAAGTATTATTTTGCCCAATTTCCATTTACAAAGATATCAATCTCTTCATTATCCTTATAGCCTTTGATATTCAAATCTTTTGCTCCAACCATAAAGTCTTCGTGGATTAAAGAGTCGTTTAGGCCTATTTTTTCTAGTTGATCATCTTTTAATTCACTTGCTCCTTTTACCGTTGTTGGATATGCCTTTCCAAGTGCAAAGTGGCAAGATGCGTTTTCATCAAAGAGTGTATTGTAGAAAAGGATGTTTGAGTTTGATATTGGAGAGTCATAAGGCACAAGTGCTATTTCTCCAAGATATTTTGCTCCCTCATCTGATTCAAGCATTTGTCCTAGGGTATCCTCTCCTTCTTCTGCCATAAACTCAACAACTTTTCCATCTTTGAATGTAAATTCAAAGTTGTTTATTACTACACCATTATAGACAAGTGGTTTTACTGATACAAGTCTTCCGTTTACACCATCTTTTTTTGGAGAAGTAAAGACTTCTTCTGTTGGCATGTTAGGTATAAATCTATCGCCCTTAGCATTATTTGATCCTGCAGACATCCAAATATGATCTTTTGGTAGTTCTACCCAAAGATCTGTACCATTTGATGATGTATAGTGAACCTTGTCAAATTGGTGGTTATTTAGGAATTTTGCTTGCTTATCTAAGGTGTTTATATGATCTTCCCAGTTTTTCTTTGTCCTTTCCCAATCTTCATCTATTCTTGAGACATTAAAGATTACTTCCCAAAGTTTTTCTATGGCTTCTTTTGTCTCTAGTTCAGGAAAGATTTTTTTGGCCCATTTTTCTGTTGGAACAGAAACCACTAGCCATGATAGGATATCATTCATTGTATATTTTACAAAATCTTTGGTAGCTAAAGAATTAGCTTTTATTGCTTCTGCGATTTTTTTCTCGTCGAGTCCATTTAATAAGTCTGGATCTTCTGCATGGATTGAAATTCTGTTGGATAGTTTATCTGCTATTTGATATTCAAGTTTTGCAATCTCCCAGTC
>JBQDYR010000022.1:0-9876 GCA_052105355.1 Anaerococcus sp. | reverse complement strand
AAGTCTTGTAAGCTCATCATCTTTCCAATTTATAGAAACTTTTCTTGCACCAATTTTATAAGCTGCTTCTGCCATAAGTCTTGCAAGTCTTGGTTCTTCTAATGGAGATGTAATCAAGAGATCTTCACCTTCTTGTACATTTACTCCGATTTCTACTGCTAGTTTTGCAAAGTTTTTTAATTTATTAGTATTCATATTTACCTCTCTGTTTAAGTACTTACCTTATACTTTACGATTTTAGATTTACTTTACAAACAAAAGTATTTTTAGTGATTAAATTTATAATGATAGTATAGTAAAGATATGAATTAGGAGGACCTTATGAAAAAAAGAAACGAAGTAGATATTAAACAAACATGGAAAATTGAAGATCTTTATGAGAATGATCAAATATTTTATAAAGATTTGGAAAGAGTTGAAGCTTTAAGTAAAGAATTTTCAACAAAATATAAAGACTTAGATAATGATAGTGAAGAAATTTTTAAAGCTATAAAAGAATATTCTGATTTATGTGGTATAATTTCAAATCTTGGAAATTTTGCCTCTATTACAACAGAAGTAGATACTACAAATCCTGAGTTAGGAAAGAGATATGCTGCATATGCTGGAAGAATTTCAGAAGTTTATGCTAGACTATCATTTTTTGGATCAAACCTAGCTAAGCTAGATAGGGATATTTTGAAAAAAATTGCAGAAGAGCATGAAGATTTTGCCTACTATATTTCTCAAATAGAAAAGAAAGCAGAACACCTTCTTTCAGATGAAACTGAAGAAATAATGGCAAAACTTTCACCAACATTTGATGCGCCTTATACTAACTATGCTGATATTAGATATGGAGATATAGAAATTGAACCAATAGAAATTGATGGAGAAGAAATAAAGATAAACCACAATTCTTTTGAAGAGTTTTTAGAGGGAGATACTAATACTGAGATAAGAAGAAAATCCTTCAAAAACTACCACGATGCTCTAAGAAGATATCAATCTTCAACTGCATCAGTTTATAATACTCAAGTTACAAACGAAAAAATCCAATCTAAGTTTAGAGGATATTATTCTGTATTTGATTATCTTTTAGACTTCCAAGATATAAAAAGAGAAGTTTATGATAAACATTTAGACACTATTATGAAAGAGCTTGCTCCACATATGAGAAAATATGCAGGAATCATCAAAAAGCTTTACAAGCTTGATAAGATGACATATGCAGATTTAAAATTAAATATCGATCCAGATTATGAACCAGAAGTTTCTATAGAAAAAGCAGAAGAGCTAATTCTAGATGGTTTATCAGTTTTGGGAGAAGATTATGGAAAAATTTTAAAAAGAGCATTTTCTGAAAGATGGATAGATTACGCACAAAACATAGGTAAGAGAACAGGTGCTTTTGCTGCAAGTCCTTATAACTCTCATCCTTTCATTATGACAACCTATAATAACCAAATGAGCCAAGTAATGACTCTTGCTCATGAATTAGGCCATGCTGGACATTTTTACCTTGCAAATTCTCATCAAGATTGTGTAAATACTGATGTGTCTATGTACTTTGTAGAAGCTCCTTCTACAACAAACGAAATCATAATGGAAAGATACCTTTTAAATAAAGCAGAAGATGATAGGAAAAAACTTTGGGTATTATCAACTATGATTTCTAAGACCTACTATCATAACTTTGTAACTCATTTCCTAGAAGCTCGTTATCAAAGAGAAGTTTATAGACTTATTGATGAAGGAAAGAGTGTAGGAAATGAAGACTTAAATAGTATTTTCAAAGAACAATTAGAAAAATTCTGGGCTGATTCAGTAGAGCTTGTTGATGGTGTAGAGCTTACATGGATGAGACAACCTCATTACTACATGGGATTGTATCCATACACATATTCTGCAGGTCTAACAATCGGTACTATGGTAAGTGATAAGGTAGTAAATGGAACAGAAGCAGACAGAGAAGACTGGCTTGAAGTCCTAAAAGCTGGCTCAACTCTTGGACCAATGGATCTAGCTAAAAAAGCAGGTGTAGATATGACTGATACCAAAGCTATTTCAGAAACTATAGAATTTATCGGATCTATTATAGATCAAATAGATGAATTATGTGAAAAACTTGATATGTATAAATAGAATAGATTTGCACCAAAACATATTTAAAAATGAATATATCTTAAAAATATAATCAATGCAGTCTAGCTTGTATTTGCATAAATTATAAAAAGTTTTGATAGCTAGATGTTAATAGGACTTAAGGATCAAGTATTTCTATGGCAAAGAACAGTTACCTTAAGTCCTTTATTTTTGAGATAGAAAGTTTAAAGTAGATTTTTTTATAGGAAAGCTTAAGTTCTTATTTATTCTATGAGTTTAAATAGGCATATTTAAAAAGTTTTAACTTTGCTATGAAACAGGTTTATATAAATCTCATAATTATAATAATATTTCTAAATATTAAACTAATGTATACTGTAATTTCATCGATATTTATAAGTTTATTATAACAATATATAAAAATGTTTTGTCTTATGATATAATATATTATAGATATGTAAAACAATTAGTAATTTTATAAAAAATGTTCTAATAGATAGGAGTTAGCCAGAATGAAAATAGCATCTATGGAGAATGAAAATGGAATTTCATCTCTATTAAACTCAAATTTTGACAAAAATGAAGTAGTAGTTAAGCAATTTTCTAAATTTGAGGAATTAATTTTACAGGATTTATCTGAATTTGACCTGATTTTGGTTGATATGACCCATAATAGGTGTATAGAGTTAATCCAGTATTTAAAACAAACAACCAAGGTTCCTGTTATTTACTTAACTGATAGGTACAATAAGAGTCCTTATGAAGCAGAAATAGATGATAAGGATTTTATAATTCACTCATATTCAAGAGAAGAGTTTATAAGATATACCCTAAAAAAAGTAGAGGAAATAAATAATTCTAAGATTATAAGTTTTGGTTTTTGTTCTATGGAAGTAGATAATGGAATATTTAGGATAGGTAATGATATTTTAAATTTAAACAAGTCAGAAATAGAAGTTTGCATTATTCTTATAAGAAATATAGGAAAAACATTGTCTAAAGAAGAAATTGTAGAGCAAATGAATCAAAAAGGCCTAAAAACAACCGATAGGTCTGTAAGAGAACATATTAGAAAAGTTAGACTTGAATTTGATAAGGTAGATCTTTCTCCAATTAAGACTGTAAGAGGAAAAGGATATACCTGGGTTCTAGAATCTTGTGAAATTAAAGATAAATAGTATCAACAAACTTGAAAAAACCCTTTGCATGTGGTAAGATATATGTATCTTCAGGGCGAGGTTAGATCCCTTGACCGGCGGTAAAGTCCGCGAGTTTTAATTAACAGAATTGGTGTAATTCCAATACCGACAGTATAGTCTGGATGAAAGAAGATTTATTATTGGGTTTTTTCGAACCCTAATAAACATTTCTTTAGCCCTGATAGGGCATTTTTTATGCCTATAAAATTTCAGGAGGAGATATAATGGAAAAAAGTATGAGAAGCACTAATAAGTTAAGTGTAGACAAGATAGTAAAGGTTGGAATTTTAGCAGCTATGTCATTTGTTTTGATGTTTATTCAAATTCCAATACCAATAGCACCACCATTTATGAGAATTGACCTAGCAGATGTACCTTCTTTAATAGGTGGTTTTGCAATGGGGCCTGTATATGGTGTTATTATTCAATTTATAAAGAATTTCTTAAATCTATCCAAAACTACAACAGGAGGGGTTGGAGAACTTTCTAACTTTATAGTTGGAGGAGCCTTTGTTTTTGTTTCATCATATTTATATAATAAAAGAAAAACTAGAAAAACAGCCATAAAATCAATGGTTGTGGGTATGCTAGTTATGACAGCTCTTGCTACCTTATCAAACACATTTGTAATATTTCCACTTTATGGAAAAATCATGGGTATAGAACTACAAGAATTTGTAAATATGGTTGCTGCTACAAACAAGTTTGTTACAAGTTATTCAACACTTATGCTTCTTTCGGTTGCACCATTTAATATTATAAAAGGAACTTTAGAGATTATAGTGACAGATCTTTTGTATAAGAAAGTTTCACCCGTACTAAAAAAATAATATAGAATATTTTAAGCTGGGCTATTGCCTGGCTTTATTTTTTTCTTTTTAAATATAAGTATAATAGCATATAGTATTAAAGACTAAGGTCAATGTCTTATAAAAGATATGTATATATAGTATAATTATAAAAGGAGCAGCTATGATTATAGAAACTAAAGAAAAAATGAAAGAATTCGCAATAAAACTTGCTAAATGCCTAAAAAAAGGGGATGTGGTAAGACTAGATGGAGATCTAGGGGCTGGAAAAACAACTTTAGTTACTTTTATTGCAGATTATTTTAATATTAAAAATGTTACAAGTCCAACTTTTTCTATAGTAAATATTTATAATGGAGATATGAATATCTATCATTTGGACCTTTATAGGTTTACAGATGAGGATGAGATTTTGGATATAGACTTTGAAAACTATTTTTATCCAGATGAAGCTATAACATTTATAGAATGGGCAGAAAAGTCAGAATCATACCTTCCTGATAAGATGATAAACATAAATATAGAAAAGCTTGGCGATAAAAGAAAGGTTACTATAGGAAATGAAAATGAGAGGGAGAGTTTGATAAATGAAAGTTTTAGCGATTGATACATCAACGATGATTTCTACGGTTACTATATCAGAAGATGATAAGATAATTGGAGATTTTAATGTTAACCAAGAAAAAACTCACAGCGAATCCCTAGTTCCTATGATAGAAACTCTTTTAAAGCTTTTGGGTTTAGAACTTTCTGATATTGATCTTTTTGCTATAGCTCAAGGACCGGGATCTTTTACAGGTCTTAGGATTTCTATGGCAGTTATTAAAACTTTAGCTCAAGTAGAAAAGAAAAAGGTTATACCTATATCAACACTTGAAGCTCTTGCCAACAAGTCATCTTCAGAAAAATATAAGGCTGCCTTACTTGATGCTAGAGGAAATAGAGTATATGGAGTTTTGTATTCACCGGATTTAAAAGAGCAAATCATAAAAGAAGATCTATATACTATAGAAGATTTTTCCAAAAAGGTAAATGATTTAGGTTTTAAGGTAGACCTTATAGGTGAGGTTTGTAAAAAATATAAAGACAAGTTTGAAAAAGGAACTCTTCTACCAATGAATTTTAATTCTTGTATTGGAGCAAATTTAATAAAGCTTGCCTTAGAAAGAACAGAAGAGGACTATGATTTATTTAGTCTGGTTCCAAATTATCTAAGAAAGTCTCAAGCAGAAAGAGATCTGGAGAAGAAATGATTAGAAGGATGGAGCTATATGATGTAGATCAGGTCTATTTTATAGAAAATCAGTCTTTCTTTGAACCTTGGTCTAAAGAGATTCTCGTTAGAGAAATGAAAATCAATAAGTTTTTAGAACACTTCGTTTATGAAAGTGATGAGAAAATTTTAGGATTTTATATAGCAAACTATATACTCGATGAAGCAGAAATATATACTATAGCTGTCAGAGAAGAATACAGAGGCCAGAAAATTGCTTCAAAAATGCTTAACCACTTGGTAGAAAGATGTAAAAAAAGAGAAATTACAAAGATATTTTTAGAAGTCTCTACCAAAAATGATCAGGCTATAAAACTTTATGAGAAATTTTCCTTTAAGAAAGTTGGCTTAAGGAAAAATTATTATAGAAAAACCAACGAAGATGCATATATTATGCGTAAGGATATAATATGAAAGATTTTTATACTTTGGGAATTGAGACATCATGTGATGATTCATCAATTGCTATTTTAAAAAATGAAAGAGAAGTCCTTATTGACCTTATCTCATCCCAGATAGATATACACAAGCTTTTTGGTGGTGTTGTTCCAGAGATAGCTTCTAGAAAACACTTAGAAGCTATAAATCCACTTATAGATAAGGCACTAAAGGAAACAGGACTTACTTATGATGATATAGATTTAATTTCTGTAACTAAAGGACCTGGTCTTATGGGATCTCTTTTGGTGGGTATATCTGCTGCCAAGGGACTAGCCCTTGCCACAGGTAAACCATTGATTGGAACTAACCATATGCAAGGTCATATATGTGCAAACTATCTTTCCAATAAAGATCTAAAACCACCTTTTGCTACCCTTGTAGTAAGTGGAGGTCATACCTATCTTTGCAAGGTTAACTCTTATACTGACTATGAAGTTGTTGGATCAACTAGAGATGATGCAGCAGGAGAATCTTATGATAAGATAGCAAGATCCATAGGACTTGGATATCCAGGAGGCCCAAAAATTGATAAGCTTGCCAAAGAAGGTAATGGTAAGGCAATAGACTTTCCAAGAGTAATGCTTGAAAAAGATTCATATGATTTTTCTTTTTCAGGACTTAAAACCTCAGTTTTAAACTATATCCACAATGCAAAACAAAGGGGAGAAGAGATTAATGATGCTGATCTTTGTGCAAGCTTTCAGGAAGCAGTAATAGATGTTTTGGTTGAAAAATCGATGAGACTATTAGATGAAACTGGATACAAGACATTTTGTGTATCAGGAGGAGTTGCTGCAAATTCTAGATTGAGAGAAAGAATGACTGAAGAATGCAATAAAAGAGATGTTAAATTTGCCTATCCATCCATAGAACTTTGTACGGATAATGCTGCAATGATAGCCATAGCAGGTTATTTAAATTATAGGGCTGGAGATAGATCTGATAATTATCTTAAGGTTTATCCAAATCTTGATTTATAAATAAGGAAATAAAAATCATGAGAAAGACAAATATGAGAAATAAAAGAAAAGTAAAATTTTATAATAAAAAAATAAACATATCTTCCTTTCTGTGGTTTTTATCAGGACTTGGAGTTTTAAGCTTTGGTATATATTTTATGGAAATTTTTGAAATTATAGGGGGATCACTACTTATAATTTTTTCTTTAATTCAATATGCAGAAAAAAATAGAAGAAAAACTATAGAAACTTTGAAAAAGAAAGAGAGAAATAAGTTGACATTTTTATCTGTGATTATACTAGTCTTTTCTCTAATTAACCCTATAGGAATTTTTCCAGCTATATATGATCTCTACAAGAGAGAATGGGTTATGAGAGGAGGGCTTGATGAGTAAGAAAAGAAAAGCTACTATCTTATTAATCCTTCTTATCCTTACTATGTCTTCTTGTGCAAAAAGAAGACTTGAATATTTAAATCAAAAAAGAACGCAGAGACAAGAAACCTATAAAGAAGAAAAAATAGAGGAAAAGTCAATATTTCCAGATGATATAACAAAGTTATCATTTGAACAATATAAACTTTGGTATAAGAATTTAAAAGAACCACCAAAGCTAAATCTTCCTGCTCAGCAAGAGCCAAAAAAATTGAATAATGAGCAAATGATTCAAGATTTTGAGTATTATTTTAATCAAATGAAGGATAACTATCCTTTTTTTGAGATTTTAAAGAGAGAATATGGTATAGATTTTTTAAACTCTCATGATGTTTATCTAGAAAAAATTAAAGCTTGTAAATCTGACAAAGAATTTTTAGATGCAATGAAAGAAATAAATTCAGAATTAAAAAATTATCATGCTAATATAGCAGACAGGGCTTATGTAGAAAAAACCCAAAAATACTTTTCAAACTATTGGAAAAATCCATCTATGTATTATGAGTTTTTAGCACTAAATACCCAGAAGGTAAGAGATAGATATGATTTAGAAGGATTTCAAAGCTATAAAGATTCCACAATAAAAATAGATAGACAAAGAAAAATAGAAGGAAATTATGAAACTACAGACTCTATAGAAAATAGAGAGAATAAAGATTCTAATATGACGCTAGAAGAATTGGACGATGGTATTGCCATAATTAAAATAAAAGAGATGGTTTCAGGGGAAAAACTTGATGAGGATAAGAAAACATTTCAAAGATTTTTGGACAATAAGGACAAATACAACAAACTTATAATCGATATAAGGGATAATGTTGGTGGTTCTATGGATTATTGGCAAAGTTTTCTTTTACCAGAGCTTCTAACAGAGGATAAGTCAGTTACTAATTATATGTTTTTTAAAGATGGAGAAAAAACAAAAGAAATCTTAGAGTTAGAAAAAGTAAGCGTTGAGTCTATAGAAAATATAAATCTTGATGAGCTGGAACTTTCTAATAAGGAGAACCTAAATGAATTTTCTTATTATAGAGAAGATCCTATAGAGATCAAGGCTAAGGGGGATGGGTTCTCAGGTCAAATTTTTCTTTTAACCAACGAAAAAGTTTTCTCAGCAGCGGAAGGCTTAGCATCCTTTGTAAAAAACACAGGTATTGCTACTATAGTAGGCACAAATACTGGTGGAGATGGTATAACTTTAGGACTTGTAAATGATGTTTTGCCTAATTCTGGCTTCGTGTTTACTTATACTAATACTCTAGGTTATGGACCAGATGGAAGTATAAATGAGGAAGAAAAAACAAAACCTGATATAAATGCCTCATCTTATAAAGAATCAATAAATATAATAAAAAATTATAAAAAATAAAAAAACTGGCTTTTTTTAGCCAGTTTTATTTTTTATCTAGTTCATATTCATCTGAAAGTTTTTGTTCCAAATTATGTCGTGAGTCTATATAACGGACTGTGCATGATGGAAGTCTTAGGAGTAGGGATTGGGTTGTTGCTATATTATTATCTTTAAATTCAACACCATGAAGAAAATTACCATCTGTAATACCTGTTGCGGCAAATAAAACATTGGATCCCTTTACTAAATCATCTATTTTATATACCTTGTCAAAGTCTACATTCATCTGCATACATCTTTTGACTTGTTCGTTGTTAGATGGAGCAAAGACACTTTGGAAGTCTCCCCCTAAACATTTTAGTGCTGCTGCGGCTATTACTCCTTCAGGAGCTCCACCAGTTCCCATAAGGATATCAACTTTACCTTCATCAAGAGCTGTAGCAATAGCTGTAAGAACATCTCCATCTTGTACCATTGATATCCTTGCTCCAGTTTTTCTAATTTCTTCTACAAGTTTATCATGCCTTGGTCTTCTTAAAACAGAAACAGTGATATCTCCAATATTCTTATTTAATGCCTTGGCAACGGCTTCTATGTTTTCTTTTACAGATTTATTTATATCTATAGTTCCTCTTGCTTTTGGTCCAACGGCTATTTTTTTCATATACACATCTGGTGCATTTAATAAACAATCTTTTGGTGCAACTGCTATTACAGAAATAGAGTTAGGTGCACCGTCAGCAAGGCTTGAAGTTCCATCTATTGGGTCAACCGCTATATCTACCTGTTCTGGATCATCAGGATCACCAATTTGTTCTCCTATATATAGCATGGGAGCCTCATCGATTTCTCCTTCACCTATGACAACTTTTCCATTTATTCCAAGATACGAAAACATCTCTCTCATTTGGTTTACAGCTATATCATCAGATTCATTTTTCTTTCCTTGTCCTAAATATTTTGCAGCGCCTAGGGCAGCGGCTTCTGTAACACGACATAAGTTGATACCTAAATCCCTATTCATCCTTTCTCCTTTCAGAT
Organism: Anaerococcus sp.; assembly: GCA_052105355.1. Lineage (GTDB taxonomy): Bacteria > Bacillota > Clostridia > Tissierellales > Peptoniphilaceae > Anaerococcus. The sequence goes on along the minus strand of JBQDYR010000022.1, from coordinate 284 downwards.
TAAAACTTTCATCAACTGTTTTCTTGTATACGTTTTCACAACTCTATTAATATAATATCAGATTCTATTTATAAGTAAATATATTTTTAAAAACTTTTTTTACTTCAATAAAAAAAGACCGTTTATGGCCCTTTTTTAAAAATCATTTTCTAATTTATTACTAGTAAAAGATTTACATTAATCTAAGTTTTTTTTATTTTATTATGTTCTAACCTTTTAGTCCATCTGCTTGTCTTTGCATATTTTCTACAACTATATCATGGATTTCTCCAAGACTTTGACCA
>JBQDYR010000021.1:0-17560 GCA_052105355.1 Anaerococcus sp. | reverse complement strand
TAGAAGTTATATTTGGTAAAAGTCAGCTAAAGGTAAAAGTTTTGAACCTAATCGAGGGTGCAAAAAAGGCAAATGCTGAAGAAATGTACGAGGTTATTAATGAATAAGGATCAAAGATATCTAAAAAACCGAAGAAAATATAACAGAAGATATCTTGTTTCTATTATTATAGTGCTTACTATAGCATTTTTTGGTTTTAAAAAGATGAATAGTGCTATCCAAGATGAAATAGCCGAACTAAATAACCAAATTAAAGAAAAAAACGCAGAAATAGAAAGTGTAAAAGTAGACATTGCTAGCCTCAAGTCAGATTATGAAATGAGAAACACTGATGAGTTTAAGGAAAAAATTGCAAGAGAAAGACTTGGTATGGTAAAAAAAGATGAGTATGTTTACAAAGACGGAAATAATAAATAGATTAAAAGACGATATAATAAAAAATAATCTAATATCAAAGAAAGATACTATAATAATAGGAGCAAGTGGCGGTCCTGATAGTCAGTTTTTAATCTATACTCTAAAAGAAGTACAAAAAGAATTTGACTTTAATATTGTACTCTGCCATCTCAACCATCTGCACAGGCAAGAAGCTGTAGATGATGAAAATCTTCTTATTGAAACTGCAAAATCTTTAGACTTAAATTACTATGTTGAAAGAAAGTCTATGGATGAATTGGCAAAAAAAGAAAAAATATCTCCAGAAGATGCAGGAAGAAGACTAAGATACGACTTTTTTAGAAGGATCGCTGCTAAATATCCTAATTCTAAGATAGCGGTTGGTCATAACAAGGATGATCAAGCAGAAACTATTCTTATGAGAATAATAAGAGGAACCGGAGTTGATGGACTAAGGGCTATGGATTATAAGTCTAAAGATATTATTAGACCTATTCTTTCCTTTTCTAAAGAAGAAATACTTTCATATTTAGATAGAGAGAATATTGTCTACGCTATAGACCATACTAACCTTGAAACGGATTATACTAGAAATAAGATTAGACTTGAGATAATACCTGGAATAGAAGAGATAAATCCTGGCTTTAAGGATTCATTAATAAATTTATCACTTATTGCAAAAGATGAAGTTTCTATAATAGAATCTATAGAAAACAAGTCTTTTTTTAGTATTTTAAATAACGAAGATGAAAACCATATATCCTTTGAAAGACAAGGGTTTGAAAAACTTGACAATCCACTTAAAGCAAGGATAATTAGAAAGGCTATAGAAAGATTAAATAAGTCCTTAAAAAATTATACTAGACTTAATACTTATGATTTTGTTAGTCTTACTGATAAAGAAACCGGAAAAGTTATAGAAAATGATTCTTTGGTTTTTCAAAAAAATTATAAGACATATGACCTTTATAGGAAAGAGATTTTTGAGAAAAGAGTAAAATCAAATTTTGAAAAAAACTTACAAGCAAATGATGAAATTCTTTTTGGATCTTACAAAATAAATACAAAAGTTTTAGATAAAGAAAAATTTACAAAATCTAAGAAGAAAAATAGGGTTTTCTTTGATTATCAAAGTCTAGATTTTCCGCTTATTATAAGAACTAGAAAATCAGGAGATAGATTTACTGCTTTTGATAATGGTGGTACAAAGAAACTAAAAGATTTCTTTATTGATGAAAAAATTGATAGAAAAAAAAGAGATACAATTCCTCTTATATTATCAAAAGATAAGATAATTTGGATTGCTCCATTTAGAAGATCAAGTGATTATAAAGTAGATAATAAGACAGAGAAAATATTAATGATAGAACTGGAGGAAGTATGATTAGAAATTTAGATGAAGTAATTGATAAAATTTTGATCGATGAAGAAAGTTTAGAAAAAAGAATTAAAAAACTTGCCAATCAAATAAACGAATACTATGAGGACAAGTCAACAGTAATACTTGTAGGAATTCTTAAAGGATCTGTAATGTTTATGACAGAACTTGCTAAGAACTTGAAGGTAGATGTAATTTTAGAATTTATGGATGTTTCATCTTACGGAGACTCTACAGAATCTTCTGGTAATATCAAAATTATAAAAGATTTGGATACTAACATTAAGGATCAAGAAGTTTTAATAGTTGAAGATATAATAGATACAGGTCATACCTTAAAATATTTAAAAGATTCTTTAGTTAATAGAGGCGCAAAAAGTGTTAAGATTGTAACACTTCTTGATAAACCAGAAAGAAGACTTGTAGATATCGTTCCAAACTGGGTAGGATTTAAAATTCCTAATGAATTTGTTATAGGGTTTGGTCTAGATTATGCCCAACTTTATAGAGAACTACCATATATAGGAGTATTAAAAAGAGAGATATATGAATAATAGTAGAAAGAGAATGGGATCCTTTCTTCCTTCTTTATTAATATTTTTCATTGCTTATTCATTGTTTTCAAGTGTTTTTGGAGAACTTAATTCTAATGAAGTAAATATTAATCAAGCGATAGAGGAGATACAAGAGGGAAATGTAAAAAGGATTGACTTAAAAAATGAAAAGTTAAATTTAATAACTAAGGACGATAAAAATTATGTAAGCTTTGTCTCCAAAGAAACACAAAATGATTTTTATAATAACTATTTAAAAGATAAAGTCGAAAATGGTCAGATAGAATACTATTATAATCCTGGAGATGATTTTTCTAAGATTACTTCTATAGTTCAAATTCTAATGACTGGATTATTAATTTTCTTATTTTTTAAAATGTTCACATCAAAAAATCAAGCAGGACAAGATGCCTCTAAATTTTCAAAATCTAGAGCAATCTTACATGATGCTAATAAAGATAGAATTACCTTTAACGATATAGCAGGTTTAAAAGAAGAAAAAGAAGAGTTATATGAGATAGTAGACTTCTTAAAAAATCCTGAAAGATTTAGAGATCTTGGAGCTAAAATACCAAAGGGGATTCTAATGGTAGGACCTCCTGGTACAGGAAAGACCTATATATCAAGAGCAGTTGCTGGGGAAGCAGGTGTACCATTCTTCTCTATCTCAGGTTCTGACTTTGTTGAAATGTTTGTTGGTGTTGGAGCATCTAGAGTTAGGTCTATGTTTGAAGAAGCCAAGAAAAATTCACCTTGTATTATCTTTATAGATGAGATAGATGCAGTAGGTAGACAAAGAGGAACAGGACTTGGCGGTGGACACGATGAAAGAGAGCAAACTTTAAACCAATTATTGGTAGAAATGGATGGATTTTCAACTAATGAAGGTATAATAATGATTGCTGCTACTAACAGACCAGATATTCTTGATAAGGCTCTATTAAGACCAGGAAGATTTGATAGGACTATTCACATAGGAATTCCTGATATAAGAGAAAGAGAAGAAATTTTAAAAATTCATACTAAAAATAAACCTATAGGAGCTAATGTTTCATTAAAAGAAATAGCTAGCGCTACAACAGGATTTACACCAGCTGATTTAGAAAATTTAACAAATGAAGCAGCAATCCTTACTGCAAGAGATCATAGAAAAGAGATAACCAGTAATGATTTTCAAAATGCTAAATTTAAAATTATAGCTGGTCCAGAAAAAAAATCAAGACTAGTTACTAAAAAAGAAAGAATTCTTACTGCCTATCATGAGGCAGGTCATGCCATAACTCAAAGCATGATAGAAGGAATGGACCCAGTAGATATGATAACCATAATTCCTAGAGGTGGAGCAGGTGGATTTACTTCTTTTAGACAGAAAGAAGAAAAGTCATTTATGACCAAGGGAGAGATGAAAAACGAAATTGTAACTCTACTTGGAGGAAGAGCAGCTGAAGCCTTGATATTGGATGATATCTCTACAGGTGCTTCAAATGATATACAAAGGGCAACCAAGATTGCAAGACACATGGTTACTACTTATGGTATGAGTGATAAGTTTGGACCAGTATCATTTTCTGATGATGGTGGAATGCCGTTTGTAGGTAGAGACATGCAATCTCACCATGGAGCTAGTGAGAAAACTAGATACGAAATTGAAAATGAAATTAGAACGATAGTAGATACATCTTATCAAAAGGCTATTAATATTTTAAAAGACAATAAACTTCTTTTAGAAAAACTTAGCCAAAAACTTTTAGAAAAAGAAACAATTAGAGAAGAAGAATTTGATACACTAGTGAAAGAATACAAGGAAGGTAAAGATGGAAAACTTAACGCTTGATAAATTTATTATAATCCTATATGTAGTTATGATAGGATTTTTAGGATATAGACTTATAAAAAGTTCTAGAGAGAAGAAAAAACTTGAAGGTAAAATTACTACCTTCAAGAAAAGAATTTCTAGCATGGAATACATCCTTTTTGCCTTGCTTATAGTTACAGGGGCTGTTAATCTATACAATGGAGTAAAGACAGATGTTACCTATAATAAAATTACTGGCGGTATAATGATATTGATGGCACTCATATTTTTCTTTGCTACCAATGAGAAACTTTACATTGCAGAAAATGGTCTATTAATGACTGGAAACTTTTATACTTATAAAGAAATTAAAAAATTTGGATTTGATTCAAATCGTGGTGACTTCGTAATTCTTGTTAAGTCAAAAGGTAAAGAAAATAGAAGTGCCTTCCAATCTAATAAAGCAGATATTGATGTAATAAATAAATTAATGAGAAAATACAAATTGGGCAAATAACCTGTCTTGAAAAAGATAGGTTTTTGTCGTATTATTATAGAGTTAATATAAATAATACAATTTAAATGAGGGAGAATAGATGTTACTAGTAGTAGATATCGGAAATTCAAATACTGTACTTGGAGTTTTCGATAAGGAAGAATTGATTGGAAGATTTAGAGTAACAACAATAGATAGGATAACTAGTGATGAGCTAGTTGGAGTCCTATATAATACTCTAAAAATCCAAGAAATAAAGAAAGATCTAATAGAAGATGTCATAATTTCATCAGTAGTACCAGATGTATTATATGCTTGGCAATCAGCTATAACCAAATTTTTAGGTAAGGAAGCTATGATTGTAGGAGTAGGTACAAAAACTGGAATAGAGATAAAATATGATAACCCTAGGTCAGTAGGATCAGACAGAATTGTAGATGCTGTAGCAGCCTATGAAAAATATGGAGGACCATGTATAGTTGTCGATCTTGGGACGGCATCAACATTTGATGTAATAAACGATAATGGAGTATATCTTGGGGGATCTATTGCACCAGGAATAAAAGTTGCTTTAGACGCCTTAGTAACTGGTACTGCAAAATTACCAACCATAGAACTTCATGATCCAGAAACAGCAATAGCAAGAAATACACCAGAGTCTATAAACGCAGGAATGATTTATGGATATATAGGTCTTATAGATGGTATAATTGTAAGACTTCTACATGAAATAAAAGAAAAATGTGGAGTAGATGAAAAAGATGTGAAAATTATCTCAACAGGTGGATATTCAGAACTACTAGCATCAGAAAGTAAGTATATTGATATTATAGAACGTGATCTAACACTTGAAGGGCTAAAATTAATCCATGAAAGAACAATCAATAGATAAACAAATAATGCTTGCTCCCTTGGCTGGTGTCACTGATGTAAGTTTTAGGCTGATTTGTGAAAAATATGGTGCTGATAAGACATTTACTGAAATGGTATCATGTAAGGCTTTATATTATGATAATAAAAAAACAGAAGATTTGATTTTTATAGCAGATGAAGAAAAGCACTGTAATATTCAACTTTTCGGATCAGATCCATTGGTAATAAAAAAAGTACTAAAAGAAAAAATTAACCCCATTGATAAAATTACAGATATAAGTTTTAATATGGGTTGTCCTGTACCAAAGGTAACGAAAAATGGAGAAGGCTCCCAACTTATGGCAAATCCAAGCCTTGTAAGAGATATTTGTGAGACCTTAGTAGAAAATACAGATAAAAAGGTCAATATTAAATTTCGTTTGGGTTTAGATGAGGATTACAAGAACTTTGTCCAAATAGGAAAAATTGCCCAAAATGCAGGAGTAGACTATGCTATACTCCATGGTAGGACCAAAAAGCAGATGTATACAGGGAAAGCCGATTGGACAGCTATAAAAGAGTTAAAACAAGCACTAGACATACCAGTTATAGCAAATGGTGATATATTTTCAGTAGAAGATTATATAGAAATTATGGAAGAAACTGGCGCAGACGGAGTAATGCTTGCACGTGGGGCAATGGGTAATCCATTCTTATTTAAACAAATAAAAGATTATATAAAAACTGGAAACTATAAGAAAACCAGAGGTATAGAAATCATAGACCAAGTTATAGAGCATTATAATCTTGGACTTAAATATAAAAGAGAAGATTTGGTTATTACACAAATGAGAAAGCATATTTCGTGGTACACCAAAGGACTTAAAAACTCTAGCAAGTTAAGACAAGAGATAAATATGTTAAATGATAAAGATCAAATATTTGATCTTTTAGATAAATATAGAAATAGTTTAGAAGGATAGGAAAAATGGCAGATAAAGAAGTTATATTAAGTAAAGAATATTTAGAGAAATTAGAAGACGAACTGGAATATCTTAAAACAAAGAAAAGACCAGAAATAGCTGAAAAAATCAAAGTAGCAAGAAGTTTTGGAGATCTTTCAGAAAATGCAGATTATGATGAAGCAAAAAACGAACAAGGTGAAGTAGAATCAAGAATAGCAAAAGTAGAAGACATGATTCGTCATGCCATTACTTTTGAAGAAAATAAAAATGCAGAAGAAGTTGGCGTTGGAAATACTGTTGTTATATATGATGAAGAATTTGATGAAAATTTCGAGTATAAGATTGTAGGAACAGCAGAATCAAATCCACTAGAAGGTTTTATCTCAAATGAATCTCCAGTAGGAGCTGCTCTTTTAGGAAAAAAAGTAGGAGATAGGGTAGAAACAAATACACCACAAGGTAAAGTTTACTACACAATTAAAGAAATAAGATAGGAGTGAAAATGGCACGCGAAAAAAATCAAGATTTAAATGAAATGCTACAAATCAAAAGACAAAAACTTCATGATTTAAAAGCAAATGGTAAAGATCCACATAGAATTGTAAATTTCAAAGATAGAACAGCATCTACAAAAATTAAAGATAATTTTGAAAAATACGAAGATCAAAAAGTTAGAGTTGCAGGAAGAATTATGGCAAGACGTGGACATGGTAATATGAGTTTTATGGATGTCCAAGATTCTGAAGGTATGATTCAAATTGTAAATCGTAAAAATGTTATTGGCGAAGGATTTAAAGCAACAAAAGACTACGATATTGGTGATATCATCGGTGTTGAAGGTAAAGTATTTAAAACTAACCAAGGTGAAATATCCATAGAAACAAGCAAGGTAGATCTTCTAAACAAATCTTTACAAATTCTACCAGAAAAATGGCATGGACTTAAAGATCCAGACATTAGGTATAGACAAAGATATCTTGATTTAATCGTAAACCCAGAAGTAAAACAAGTTTTTGTTTTAAGAAGTAAAATAATCTCAGAAATTAGATCATTTCTAGATGGAAGAGGATTCTTAGAAGTAGAAACTCCAATACTAAATACAATAGCAGGTGGAGCAACTGCTAGACCATTCATAACTCACCATAATACTCTAGATATAGATATGTATTTAAGAATTGCCAACGAACTATACCTAAAAAGATTAATAGTTGGTGGTTTTGACAAAGTATATGAAATGGGAAGAATGTTTAGAAATGAAGGAATGGATGCATCTCATAATCCAGAATACACCGCTATGGAACTTTATCAAGCCTATGGTGACTACGAAGATATGATGGATATTACTGAAAATATGATATCAACAGTAGCAGAAAAAGTACTAGGTTCAACAAAAGTTACCTACGGTGACAATGAAATAGAATTTAAAGCTCCTTGGAAAAGAATATCTATGATAGATTCTATCAAAGATGAAACAGGAATTGACTTTAATGAAATTACAGAATACGAAGATTGTGTATCTATAGCAAAGGAAAAGGGAGTAGAAGTAAAAGAAACAAGGGGAGAAATTATAGCAGAATTCTTTGAAGAATTTGTAGAAGATACCCTTATTCAACCAACCTTTATCACAGACTACCCAGTAGAAATTTCACCATTAGCAAAAAGAAAGAATGAAGATAGGTCATTAACCTATAGATTTGAAGCTTTTGCTAATGGTTGGGAAATCGGAAATGCTTTTACAGAATTAAACGATGCTGAAGATCAAAAAGAAAGATTCGAAAAACAAGTAGAAAAAAGAGAAAAAGGTGATAACGAAGCCCAAATGATGGACTATGACTTTGTAAATGCTCTAGAAGTAGGTCTTCCTCCAACAGGTGGACTAGGATTAGGTATTGATAGAATCATCATGCTTCTAACAAACCAAAGATCAATTAGAGATGTACTACTCTTCCCAACAATGAAACCATTCGAAAAAAATACAGATAAACTTACCCAAAATTCTGTAGAAGAAAAAGAGGAAGAAGTAGTAGACTTTTCAAAAGTAGTCGTAGAACCATTATTTGAGGATATGGTAGATTTTGAAACTTTCTCAAAATCAGATTTTAGAGCAGTAAAAGTTTTAAACTGTGAAGAAGTAAAAAAGAGTAAAAAGCTTTTAAAATTCACTCTAGATGATGGATCAGGTGAGGAAAGAACCATTCTTTCAGGAATAAAAATGTACTACTCACCAGAAGAGCTTATAGGTAAAACCTTACTTGCCATAGTAAACCTCCCACCAAGAAAAATGATGGGAATAGATTCAGAAGGAATGATAATTTCAGCAATTCATGAAGAAGAAGGTGAAGAAAGACTAAACTTAGTAGTACTTTCAAATAGAATTCCTGCTGGTGCAAAAATGTATTAATATAATAAATAAAAATACTGGAGAAGTTTAATACTTACTTCAGTATTTTTATTTCTACTTTTAATAAAATTAGTTGATTTTAAATCTTTAAAATAGGGTAATTATTAGACTAATATTTGTAACTAATTTGATTTAAAAAACCTGATTTATATAATCTATAGACAGTAGAGAGGCTTATTTATGAAAAAAATATTTAATAAAAAAAAGGCAAAGGATACACTTGAAGAAGGCTACGAAGAAGCTCAAGAAATGTTAAAAGATGAAGATAAGATGGAAAGATTTCTTCAACGCTTAGAAAAAAAGTTAAGCGTTATACCTTTAGCAGGAAATACATTATCAGATGTTCCAGTAATGGCTTCCCTTCTTAGAAGCTTTGTAAAAAAAGAATATACAGATATTCCTATTGGAACAATTACAGCTGTAGTAAGTGCATTAGTATATTTTGTATCGCCAATTGATCTTATACCAGACTTATTACCTGGTGGTTATATAGATGATGCTGCAGTTATAGGAGCATGTTTGAAATTAATCAATAGTGATGTAGAAGACTATATTAAATGGAGAAAAATTAATGATAAAGCTATAGGGGATATATAAATTGCTTATCTTTATAACATAAAATTATCTTCTAAATTATTAAGCAATAAGTTAAAAAACTTATTGCTTTTTTTATAAATTTAAGATTTTGATAAACTCTTCATATTTTTTATATCAGATTTAATATAATTTGCATTAATAAATAATTGTATTTCATATAAAAAATGATCCTATTAGATAATTATCTAGTAGGATCATTTTTATTAAAATCTAGTAAAGTTATTGAAACTTTTTTCTTTTATTATTCTCTGAAATCTTTATTGCCGTCTGTAAATTTCATATTGCTAAGGATATCTGTTAATTCTTCTCCAGCTGTTCCAGGTGCTGGGAAAGATACATCTCCTACGGCATTATCTTTTACGCGATGTGTAACTGATTCCCATTCTTTAAAGTTAGGACTTTCGTTGGTCCATTCAGTTGAGAAAGTACTGTAAGGATTATTTTCACAAAGGTCTGTACATTCATGTAACCATACAGCTCCTCTAGTTAAAGAAGTTACGACTGTATAAGTTCCTCCATCTGCTATTGAGCGTTTGATGGCTTCTAGAGTTCCTAGTGCTAAGATAAGTCCTGGAATGTAGTCTAATGGTACACCGTTTAAATTTTTTGGGTTTTCTTGTGAGCCGTTTCTAATACTTAAACCAGTAATATCTTCTGCTAAAGGAGCCCAACCTGGTCTATTATGCCATACTGTTTCACTAAAGCACATTAAAGATGCGTGAATTAAATTAGGATTTAGTTCTAATATTTCCTCACGAGAAAGTCCAAATTTGTCGAAGGCATCGTTTTGGTAAGTATAAACTAAAACGTCAGCTTCTTTTATTAGTTCTTTTATTTTTTCTAAGTCAGGTGTGTTGTTTAAATCTAAATCAATAGCACGTTTTCCAGCCCAACCATCCAACTCAGAAAAGGCTTGTTCTTGTACGCTAAACTCTTTTCTACGAACTAATAATACATCGGCACCATTTTCAGCTAACAATCTAGTACAAGCAGCTCCTGCGATTATATGTGTTAAATCTAGAACTTTTAATCCTTGTAATGGACCCTTAGGGCCACCGAGATTTTTATTTTTTAGTCCTGGTCCATCGGAAGTTTTTTGAATATTTAACAATGGCATTTCATTTACTGCTTTTCCAACAGGAATAGAATTCCATTCATCTCTGTTACGAATTACGCTAGCACTACCGCCATTATCAAATACATATTCTTCTAAGTCTACACCTTTATATGTAAGCATTAGTTTATTAAGAAGTTCAATGTCCTCATCTAAAGACAACATATTAAATTTCTCTGGTGCTTTGTTTACATTAAGAGCTTTAAGAATTTTCTCTTTTTGACTTTCATAATAAAGATGGAATGAGAAGAAACGATCATCTTGAGTTTTATATTTGTAAAATATACCATTTAATGCATTATTTACACTAATAAGTGACTTGCTTCTTTTTTCTGTGAAGTTAGGGTCGAAAGTTGCGGCAAAATATAGGCGCACAGCTTGTAACCCAGCATAAGCCACATCACAGTATATAGGTTCTTCTTTGTTGATCTCCATATTATTTAATTGGCTGATTTCCATAATTTCCGTTGCACAGGCAGCAAGAACAGCAGCTAGTGGGGGAGTTTGAAGTACGGTTTCATCTTGGAAAAGTCGTAATACAGCTTGCAGCCTTTGCTTAATAAAAAATGGACGGAATTTTTCTGGAACTGTTAAGTCTGTAAAGCATGATTCTATCATTTGGTCAAAACGTTTGGAATCGGCAGTAAAAATAATAGGGTTTACTTCTTTTAAATTTAATTGTTCTTTTAGTGATTCATAGCAAATTAAACTTTGTTGAGCCTTTTTTTCTAATACTTCGTTATGTTCACCAGAAGGCTCTACAAAACCACATTCTTCTTTTACGGCCTCATAAATTTTTCGCTGGTCATCATTTAATTGATTGAGATAACTCATATATTTCCTCCTAAATAAAATTTCTAATATATTAAATATTTAACATAATACGTTCGCCGAACTAGTTCTGCATATAATATATAATCAAATTAATTTATTGTCAAGAAATTATCAAAATAAATAAAAAAATACTTTTTTTAATAAAAATTCAGAATTTTCAACAAATACAAACAATATAAAATAAAATTGACAATTTTTAATCAATGATATATAATTTATTCACATAAACGATTCGGCGAATGAAATATGTAAAAATATTCTTTAGTTTTAAGAATTAAATCATAATGTACATATGCAATTTACATATATAGAAATGTTATATTTAATAATATTTCTGTTTGTTATCTTTATTTAAAATATTTTCAATTAAAGTACTTAGAAAAATGAAAGTCTTCTAATAAAGGGTGGAATCGTTTAGCAAAGAATTATATAGAAGGAGGATTGGTAAAAACTTATAAACTTTTGAGTATCTAGTTGTTGGGAAAGTATTAAATCTTTAACTAGCAAAATGTAAGTACATAAGCAGTGAATTGTTTTTATTGAAAATCTTAGTGTTTAATTTACTACCATGGTAAATGTTGGTGAATTTAATAAAATTTTAAAGGAGAGAGAATATGGATAAAAAAGTTGATAAATTATTTGAGCCTTTTCAAGTAAAAAATTTAACCTTAAAAAATAGAATAGCAATGGCTCCAATGGGACTAGTAGGCTATTCAGATGTAAGTGGAGGGTTTAATGAAAATGCACAAGACTATTATATTGAACGTGCAAAGGGAGGTACTGGACTAATAATAACTGGTATTTGCTCTGTGGATTATAATGAAATACCAGAACAAGGACTTCCATGCCCTACATACAATCCTCTAGTGTTTAATATGACTACTGCTCCAATGAATGAGAAAATACATTCTTATGGATCAAAAATATTTTTACAAATAACAGGTGGATTGGGTCGTTCCGCAATGCCTGGCTTGTTTAAAAAACCAATAGCTCCTTCAAAGGCAGAAAACCGTTTTGAACCAAGTATAACTCATCAACCAATGACAAAAGATGAAATAAAAGTTTTAATAGGTAATTTTGTAAAATCTGCAGCAGTGGCAAAAAAATCAGGATTTGACGGTGTAGAAGTTCATGCTGTACATGAAGGATATCTATTAGACCAGTTTGCTATTGCCTTCTTTAATAAAAGAGAAGATGAGTATGGTGGTGATTTAAGAGGAAGATTAAAAATTGCTACAGACATCGTAAAAGGTATAAAAGCAGAATGTGGTGAAGATTTCCCTGTTTCATTACGTTTTAGTGTTAAAAGCATGATGAAGGGACTTCGCCAAGGTGCTTTGCCTGGAGAAAGCTTTGAAGAAGTTGGTAAAGATATGGAAGAAGGATTAGAGTCAGCAAAGATATTAGTTGAAGCTGGTTATGATATGCTAAATGTAGATGCTGGTACTTATGATTCTTGGTATTGGAATCATCCACCTATGTATTTCAAAGAAAAAGGAATGTATAGAGAATTTGGTAGAGCAGTTAAAAAGGTTGTAGATGTACCAGTTATTCTTTCAGGAAGAATGGATGATCCTGATATAATTAATGATGCTTTTGAAACAAACGCTTGTGATATTGTTTCCTTTGGACGTCCTCTATTAGCTGATCCATATCTACCAAATAAAATCAAGGCAGGTGATTGGGAAGATATTAGACCATGTCTATCTTGTCATGATGGATGTATGGGAAGAATCGCTCATGGATTACCATTATCTTGTACTGTAAACCCTGAATGCGGACGTGAAAGAACACATAAATTGACTCCTGCTATGGAAAAGAAAAAAGTTTTAGTCATTGGTGGAGGTCCTGCAGGAATGGAAGTTGCAAGAGTTTCCAAGATAAGAGGTCACGAAGTAACTTTATTAGAAAAAAGTGATAAATTAGGAGGAGTATTAATTCCTGGAGGAACACCTGATTTTAAAATTAATGACAGAAAATTATACGAATGGTATGAAAAGCAATTAAATAAATTAGGTGTTGATATAAGATTTAACACAGCTGCAGATGAATCAACAATTAAAAGTACAGATGCAGATGTTATAGTTATGGCAACTGGTTCAGTGCCAGCAGTTCCTAATTTTGGTACTGATAGAGAAATTTTAACTGCAGGTGAAGTTTTATTAGATCCATCTAATGTAGGAGAAGAAGTAGTAATCATAGGTGCAGGACTAGTAGGTTGCGAAACAGGTCTTTGGTTATCAGAAATGGGTAAAAAAGTAAGCATCGTGGAAATGGCACCAGTTATTTGTGGTGGACCACATAATATGCCATTTATGAATTGGGATATGCTAAAAGACTTACTCCCATACAACAATATTAATGTAATGACAAGTACAAAAGTTGGAAAAATAGACTCAGATGGAGTAGTTGTTTCTAATTCTGAGGGAGAAAATACATTAAAAGCAGATACGATAATAGCTGCTACAGGTTATAAATCTCATAATCCACTTAAGGAAGTTCTTGACAAATCAGACAAGGAAACTTATAATGTAGGGGATTCTAGAGAAGTAAAGAATATTTTACAAGCAATTTGGGATGCTTATGAAATAGCAAGAAATATATAGTAAGTATATATTTATTTTCTAGATTAACATATATTAATAATAGAAAACGAATAGAAACAAATATAGAATAAGATTTAAAAGTTAGAAACCGCAGACAATGGAATTTAAGAATGAAAGAAATGACAAATAGACAGAAACAAGCAAATAAGACAAAAAAAAATATTATGGATACGTCTTGGAGATTAATTAAAGAGTACGGTTATGATTCAGTAACGATAAAACAGATATGTGAAGAAGCAAGTGTATCTACAGGAGCTTTTTACCATCATTTAAGAAATAAAGATGAGATAATAATTGAAGGTTATTTAGAATGTGATAATTATTTCGATGAATATGTTATCCATAATTTAAAGTCTAAAAATGCGATTGATAAAATATTAGAGTATATGGAACATCAAACCAAATATGCTGAAAAATTGGGAATTAATTTAATGACTCAAATTTATAGAGCACAATTGATAGAAAATAATGATTTCTTTCTTTCAGATGAACGTGCACTTCCTAGACATTTAATAGAACTAATACAAGAAGCGCAAGAACAAGGAGCTTTAAGTGCTGATTATCAATCCAAACAAATTTGTCATGAATTATTGCTTATTTCTCGAGGTGTAATATTTAACTGGTCTTTAATTCGTGGAGACTTTAATCTTTCAGAATATTGTAAGGAAATAATCTTAAACCATTTGCATTGTTTTATGGTTGACAATAGAAATTAAAAGAAACCCCCTATTGAATCAATAGGGGGTTTTTTTAATTATGATAGTAATTACTAATAAAAAATGAAATATATCTTTAAATGCACTAGTTAAATATCATAAATAAAATTAATATCATTATAAAGATGATTAGAATAAAATTTATATGGGTATATATCTAACTAGATATAGATAAATAACATTTTTATAATTTATTGAAAATTATTTTTTATAAAAATTACAAAATCAAGGAGGATTTTAATGGATAAAATTAAATTAGCAATAGTATATTATAGTATGACAGGAACAAACTATCAAATGGCAAAGTGGGCTAAAGAAATAGCTGAAGAAAATAACGCCGAAGTAAGATTAGTTAAGGCAGCCGAACTTGCTTCAGATAGTGTAGTAGAAAGTAATCCAGCATGGAAAGCACAAAAAGAAAGGGAAGCAGAAGCGGATATTAAAGATGCAAGCTCTGATGATTTAGTATGGGCAGATGCTATTATATTCTCTTCTCCAACTCGTTTTGGAAATGTAGCTTCACAAATGAAGCAATTTATGGATTTACAAGGTGGAGTTTGGGCTCAAGGAAAGTTAATGAATAAAGTTGTTTCCGCTATGAGTTCAGCACAAAATCCTCATGGAGGACAAGAACAAACAATTCTTTCTATATACACTACAATGATGCATTGGGGTGCTATAATTGTTCCTACCGGATATACTGATGATAGTATATTTGCAGCTGGTGGAAATCCATACGGAACTTCTGTTACTGCAGGAGAGAATGGTATGGTTGAAGATGTTGAAGCAGCAGTGAAACATCAAGCAAAGAGAACTATTGAAGTAGCTAAATGGGTGAAACAAGGAAAATAGTATTAAAAATATAGAATAAACATATGCCCTGTTAATGAGCAGGGTGTATTTTTTTTAATATTAGATTAATTTTAAAAGGATGTGAAAAATGAATCATAAGAAAGGTCATAATGACCATATAGAACCTAATAATAAAGATCATAATCAGGAAGAAGATAATCATGGAAATCACCATCAGATTATGATAGCAGATTTCAAAAAACGATTTTTTGCATCACTAATTCTTACTATACCGATACTTCTATTATCTCCTATGATTCAAGAATGGGGAAATTTTAATTTTAATTTTAATGGAGATAAGTATATTTTATTCTTTTTAGCTACAGCTATATACATATACGGAGGAAAACCGTTTTTAGTTGGATTACGTGATGAATTAAAAGAAAAAAGTCCAGGCATGATGACATTAATCGCTATGGCTATTTCTGTAGCTTATTTATATAGTTCGGCTACAGTTTTTGGTTTAGAAGGAAAAGATTTCTTTTGGGAGTTAGCAACTTTAATTGATATTATGCTTTTAGGTCACTGGATAGAAATGAAATCTATTATGAGTGCTTCTAATGCTTTGAGTAAATTAGCAAAGCTAATGCCAGATACTGCTCATGTCTATAGAGAGGGAGATTTTATAGATATAGATGTCAATGAATTAAAAATTAAGGATAAAATACAAATCAAACCAGGAGAAAAAATTCCAGCAGATGGTATTATCATAAAGGGAAAGAGTCAAGTTAATGAGTCAATGCTTACAGGAGAATCAAAACCCGTTGATAGAAATAAAGGTGAAGAAGTAGTTGGAGGCTCCATCAATGGAGAAGGTTCCTTAGAAGTAGAAGTAAAAAATATTGGAGAAGACTCTTATATTTCTAAAGTGATTCATATGGTTGAAAGTGCACAAAAGTCCAAGTCTAAGACACAACACCTTGCAGATAAAGCAGCATTCTGGTTAACAATTGTTGCTTTAGTTGTTGGATTTACAACATTAGTTGTTTGGTACATTATAACAAAGGATTTTACTTTTGCTATAGCTAGAATGGCGACTGTCATGGTAATTACATGTCCCCATGCTTTAGGTTTGGCCACACCACTAGTGGTAGCTACATCTACTGCACAAGCTGCTAAGAATGGATTGTTGATAAGAAATAGGACACAATTTGAAAATGCAAGAAAAGTTGACACTTTAGTTTTTGATAAAACAGGAACATTAACACATGGAAAGTTTGAAGTAAATTACATAGAAGTTTTTAATAATATGTATTATGAAGATAAGATTATTGCCTTAGGATCTAGCCTTGAAAGCAAATCTGAACACCCTATTGCAACAGGAATTTTAAAGAAAAAAGAAGAAAAAAATTTAAACTTACAAACTGTAGAAGATTTTAAAGCAATAAAAGGAACAGGTTTGGAAGGAATTATTGAGGGTTCAAAAATCATGGTTGTAAGTCCTAGATATTTACGAGAACATAATATAGATATACCTAGAGAGTTACCTGATAGAGGTAATTCAACAGATGTATTTTTATTAGTAGAAAATAAACTTGTAGCAGCTATAGGATTGTCAGACAAAATTAGAAAAGAATCTTACCAAGCAATTAAAAAACTAAGAAAACAAGGTATAAAAACATGGATGTTGACAGGAGATAACGAAAAAACGGCAGAAATAGTGTCAAAAGAACTTGGATTAGATGGATATTTTGCAGAAGTACTACCTGATCAAAAATTACAAAAAATAAAAGAATTGCAGAAAAAAGGACAATTTGTTGCTATGACTGGAGATGGTGTTAATGATGCTCCTGCTTTAGCTCAAGCAGATGTAGGTATAGCTATAGGGTCGGGAACAGATGTAGCAGCAGAAACGGCAGATATTATTTTAGTGAATTCTAATCCTGAAGATGTTGTATCTCTAATATCTTTTGGAAAGAAAACATATAAGAAAATGATTCAAAACCTAATATGGGCTACAGGTTATAATGTTATATCAATTCCGCTAGCAGCAGGTGTACTGTA
>JBQDYR010000020.1:15648-17607 GCA_052105355.1 Anaerococcus sp. | reverse complement strand
TATGAGTGATTTGGGAGAGGCAATGTTTGCCATAGAAAAAGCCATTGACTACAAGACAGATGTCAAAGGTGGAGATATCTTTGATGAAAAAACTGATGATAAAGAAATAGAAGAATGGTTAGAAGAACTTTAAAACAAAAATAGAGTGTGCCTTGTGCTACACTCTATTTTTTAATTTGTATATTTATTTTATCAAGGATATACTGGTAAGTCATTATATCCTGTTTTTTAGCTATTTCCAGAGACTTCTTTATGTAATCATCATATGGTAATGATAAATCTTTAAGAATCAAAGCCTTGGTATAAAGCATAACTGGAGAAGGCTCTTTATTTATACTATATGATAAAGCCTTTTCTATGTATTCTAGTGCTTTACTACTGTTTTCTAAAATATTATAAACATAACTTATGCTAGTATATAAAATGGAATTAATATTTTGGTCAAGGATATTTGAATTTTCTATAAACTTATATATTCTTAATTTTTAAAGTTAAAATCACCATTAATATTTAGAGCTTTTGAAATAAGACATTGTTTTTTTGTATCTTATCTTTTTCTTCCATACCTTTAAAAAATAAGATTAACTTTTCTGCTTTTAACTTTATAATATTTCTGTTTGCCTTATCTTTTATTTGTACTAATTCATTTATTTCTTTATCTAGAGAGGCTCCATAAATCATATCTTTTTCATTGAAAGATTTTATTATATAATCTATCCTATGCGAATCACCATAAAATACATCGAAATATTTATCAATAAGATCAACCTTAAGAACTGTCGATAGTGTTTCTAATGTATCTAGGTCATAATTAGTATTACCATTTTCCATATTTGAAATAGTCTTTAAATTTATATAGCTTAGATTAGATAATTCTTCTTGAGTTAAATTTTTTTTCATTCTTATTTTTTTTAAATATTTACTAAATATTATTTTCCCTCATTCATCATTATCCCCTAATGTATTATTATATCATATTTATACAATGATTTGAATAGATAATTAATACATAGAGAATATATTTAAAATTTGATATATTTATATCAACTAAATTAAATATACTTGTAACTATGAAAATATAATGAAATAAGGTAAAAACAAATATATACTTGTGTAAAAATAATAATTTATGGAAGAATTAGAAGCACAAATTGCCTATAAAGGCTAAATGAAGAAGTTAAGAGAGACGAAAAAGTTATTATAATATTTTATAATGAGCAACCGATTATAGGATTGATTGTAATATGTCATCTAGAATCTAGGAACTTAAATATTGCACTAGGTTAATTTACACAATATTTCGTACTTGATATATAAATTATTATTAAGTCATATAATTTAAGGATTGGAGGTATTATGGAGATACTAATTAAAAATATTAAAAGATTTTATAAAAAGAGGTTAGCGATAGATGATTTTAGTTGGACAATAAATTTTGAAAATAATAATATTTTTGCTTTGATAGGTCCAAATGGAAGGGGCAAGACAACTTTATTAAACTTAATTTCGCATCTTATATTACCAAATTCTGGAGAAATTGAATATATAGATTGCTCTTTTAAGGATATAGACATTATATGTGGAGGAGATAGAGGTCTATATTTGAAAAATACAGTAAAAGAAAATTTATATTATTTTGCAGCATTAAAGAATGTAAGAAAAAATGAAGTGAATAATAATATAAATAAAAATCAAGATCTTTTTTACACTTATTTTGAGTTAAAAGATAAATTATGTGAAAAATTATCCTTAGGGCAAAAAAGAATAATTAAAATATTAATATCTATTGCTATAAATTCAAAATGCTTATTGATAGATGAAGCAAATGCAGGTTTAGATTATTACTACTCAGCTGATTTAAATACATTATTAAAAAAATCTCTAAAGATAAAATAATATTAATAGCATCTCATGATTTAAATTTCATCTCACAAACAACTGAAGAATACATATTTATTA
>JBQDYR010000020.1:0-15638 GCA_052105355.1 Anaerococcus sp. | reverse complement strand
TAAAAAAATTATAAAAAACTCAGATATTCATGGTGATATATTGACAAACTACAAAAAAATTTATGGAGAGATACCAAATGGGAATATTTAATTATTTTTTAGAAAACATCAAATTTGAATTCAAATCATCAATAAGGTATAAGTTTAATTTTATTTCAGACATAATAGTATTTTCAGTTCTATTGAGTGTATTTTTTCTCTCCGATACAGGTTTATCATTCAGTAGAACTTATCCTGTTGATCATAAATGGCTATTTTTAATAGGATATCTTTTATGGACATCATCAATAGCAGTTATAGGTTCTATGTCTACATATTTTCCATACCAAGCACAATTAGGCACTTTAACCAATAGCCTAAGCTCAAACTTTGATATAAAATCAATTTTATTTGTTGATATGATAAGCGTACAGATACTACAGATATTACAAATAGTTTTACTTACAATATTTTCAGCCCTAGTATGGAAGGTAGATATAATATTAAGTCCATATTTAATAATACCTTTTGTTTTAAATATAATAGGTTTCTACGGAATAGGATTAATCTTAGCAGGTTTATCAATGTACTTTAAAAAGATTAATTCAATATTATTTATATTAAAATTAGCCTTATTATTTATAACAGATACTGTTCCAGTATTAAAAAATATTACATCTTTCATCTCATCAACTTTCAGAAATGGAAAAGCTTGCAAGTAGGGTTATATTCATGGAAGGTGGAGAAATTATTAATGAGATAAAAGATTTGAGAAACTTATCTTCAAAGGCAAGATATTTAATCTTGGTTGATAATGAGACTAAATTAGAAGAAATTTTCGATAAATACAAGTTAAATTATAAAAAAGATAAATATTATGAATTTATCATTGAAAAGAATTTTCTAAATCAGTTATTAGAAGAGCTTGTAACTGGAAAAGTAGAAATCAAAGATTTAGTAAAAAAAGAATTTTCTTTAGAAGACTTATATTTAGAAACAATACCAAATGATTGATAAGTTTTTTTATGCTTATAGTTTTATATTAAATTAATAAAATAGGACAGAAAAAAGGTATCCTTGCAAGAATCTATTATTTGCAAGGATACCTTTTAAATTTATTCTTTTTCTTCTTTTTTCTTTTCTAGATATTCTACTATATCTTTTTTCACAATTCTGTTAATACCAGAATGTTCTATATCAGTTTCTTTGTGTGTTAGTTTTCTTCCTAGTTCATCTTCCATTACTTTTATAACTCTTGGTTTACAGAAGGTTCCTTGGCAAAAGCCCATGCCTGCCCTGGTTCTTCTTTTTACTGCATCTACTGTTTCGCAAGGGATAGATCTATTCATGGCATCTCTTATGGTTTCTTCTGAAACTTGTTCACATCTACATACTAGTCTATCTGGATTTCCAAAATCATAATTGATTTTATCTTTAACCTTATTAAAATCTTCTAATTCTTTGTATTCGATAATAGGTTTTCTGTAGGGATCGTAGTTCTCATCATTTTCTAGTTTTAGGCCACAATCTTTCAAAATTCCTTCAACCATCTCAGCTACAGCTGGAGATGCGGTTATTCCTGGTGACTGGATTCCTACTACATTAATAAAACCATCTACGTCTGTGTTTTCTATGATGAAATCTCCTGTGGATGATGCAGGTCTTAGTCCTGTAAAAGATCTGATAAATTCTTTTATATTTATTACGTCATCTTTAACAGATTTTAAAGCACCCTTATATACTATTCCTAATCTTTCCAAGTGTGTACTTGCATCTACTTCTTCTTCATCTATAGCATCTGGTCCCAAAAGTAAGTTATTATGGTAGGTTCTGGTTACCAAGATTCCCTTTGATTTTGGAGTAGGGGTTTGAAATACTACTGTATTAAGTTTGGATCCTGTTCCTTTTTGCATCAGAAGGTATTCACCACTTCTAGGATGAATATCAAAGTCAGTTTTGGCAATTAGTTTAGAAACTACTGCTCCTTGTAATCCTGAAGCATTTATTACATATTTTGCCTGAAATTCTTTATCGTTGTCCGTTTTAACTGTAAAATAATCTTCATTTTTTTCAATAGAAGTAACTTCTGAGTTTAAGAAAAGTTTGGCACCATTATCAACTGCATTTTCTACTAGGGCTATTACATATTCATATGGAGAACAAACTCCTGCACCTTTACAATAAAGCGCTGCAATAGCTTTATCAGAGATATTTGGTTCAATCTCTCTTAGCTCTTTTTGGTCTATGATCTTCATATCATCAAGGTCATTTTCTAGACCTTGTTGATATAGTCTTTCTAGCTCTTTTTTTTCTTCTTCATCAAAGGCAATTACTATAGATCCATTAGCTAAAAAACCAAAATTTAACTCTTTATCAAGTTTTTCAAACTGAACTCTACCTGGATAGCAAAGTCTTCCTCTAAGTTCTTCATGACCTTCAGCATAGCCACCGTGAACTATAGCTGAATTGGCTTTACTTGCCCCCATAGAAACATCGTTTTCTTTTTCTACAATAGCTACATCTAATTTATATCTGGACAATCTTCTTGCAATTGATGCTCCAGTTACACCAGCACCAATAATTAATACATCGTACATTAAATCAACTCTTTTCTATATTTTCTCAAAATGTTTACTAATTTATATTAGAATATAAAGTTAAATAATAAAACTGCTAAAACTCCTCCAACAATTGGACCAACTACTGGAATCCAACTATATCCCCAATTAGCATCTGCTTTATTATTGAATGGTAAAATAGCATAAGCAATTCTAGGGCCTAAGTCTCTGGCAGGGTTAATAGCATATCCTGTTAAACCACCCATTGACATACCAATAGAAACAATTAAACCAAATAAGTATAGTTTGTCAACTCCTACTCCACCAGCGCCTTCTACATTAACAAAACCTAATATGAAGAAAACTAGTAATAAGGTTCCTATAATTTCTGAAAGCAGGTTTCTTGCTGTGTTAGGAATTGAAGGGGCTGTACAGAAACAAGCTCTAACTGTTTCTGGATCATCACTAGTTGCGTCCATATGATCTTTGTATAAAAGATAAACAATAACTGCACCCAATATACCACCCAAAACTTGTGAAATAATATAAATAGGAACTACATCCCAACCAATAGCATTATTAAATGCTAAAGCAATTGTTAAAGCAGGATTAAAATGTGCACCAGTTAAAGCACCAAACATTGTAGCTGGTAATAAAACTGCAAGACCCCAAGCCAGTGTAATTTGTACTGGACCTGCATCTTTCATTCCACTCTTATTAAGTAATACGTTTGCAACAACACCATCACCTAAGAGTACCAGTAACATTGTACCGAAAAATTCACCCATAAAAATATCTCTCATAATTTTCTCCTTTTATTATAATTACTGAACTTTTCTAAGGTTTTCCTACATAAAAGCACAAAGAGCAAGCAATCTTATAATATAATCGCTCGCTCTCTTAATATATATGTATGTGAAAACCTTTTATAACGATATATTATCATAGTTTTAAAAAAAATACAAGAAATTTCATATATTCTAAACCAATTTTTATTGAAAGGTATTTAGTTATAAGTTAGAATAGTTTTTAAAATTCTTATATTGGATAAAATTTATAAGTAAAATATAATAATATTTAAGAAAGTATTAGGAGGATATATGAATATCGAAACAATAGAAAAATATATAGAAGGACTCTGTACCACACCTTCACCAACAGGTTATACAAAAAAGTGTGAGAAGTATTTAATAGATGAGTTTGAAAAACTTGGTTATAAACCTTATCAAACTGTAAAGGGTAATGTTATAGTTCCTATAGTAGAAGGAAATGAGAATGGTCTTTTACTTTCAGCACATATTGATACACTTGGCCTTATGGTAAGATCTATAAAGGATAATGGAAGACTAAAAGTTACAACCCTTGGAGGGTTCCCATTAAATTATGCCGAACAAGAAAATGTTGTAATATTTACTAGAAGTGGAAAAGAATATACTGGAACATTTAGGCTAAATGATCCGGCAGTTCATGGATCAGATTTTCCAAGAAAAGCTGAAAGAAATGATGAAAATATGGAGATAGTAATAGATGCTCTAACTAATTCAAAGGAAGAGACAGAAAAACTTGGAATAGAAAATGGTGATTTTGTATTTTTAGATCCAAGATTTACGATTTCTAATGGTTTTGTAAAATCAAGACACCTTGATGATAAGGCTTCTGCAGGTGTTTTACTTGCACTTGCAAAAGAAATAAAAGAGAAAAATATAAAGATAAGTAGACCACTTTATATGATGTTTACTATATACGAAGAAGTTGGTCATGGAGCGGCAAGTGGTCAACCAGAAGGTATTGTAGATATGGTTGCTGTAGATATGGGTGTTGTTTATAATGATCTTACAACTGATGAAACTAAAGTTTCTATTTGTGCAAAAGATTCTTCAGGTCCATATAATTATGATTTAACAAATGAATTAATTGAATGTGGTAAAAATGAAAATATAGATTATGCCATAGATATCTATCCTTTCTACGGATCAGATGCATCAGCAGCAGTTTCAAGTGATCACGATTTTAGACATGCTCTTGTTGGAGCAGGAATAGCTGCAAGTCATGGTTACGAAAGGACTCATGAGAAAGCATTAATAGGACTTTCTAAACTTTTAATGTCTTTTGTAAAAAAAGCCTAAAATAGTTTTGATTTTAAAACTTATATTATAGACATTAATAAGAAATTATAGTAGACTTAATATAGAAAACGTTCGTATAATAAATTTAGAGGGGGAAATATGAATATTAAAAAAATTGGTACTGCTGTATCAGCGCTAGCTATAGCTTTTGGACTAGCAGCATGTGGTTCAGATAATACTGATAATGGTTCTGCTAATGAAGATATGGGATCACAAACAGGATCTGGAATTGTAGAAAATACAGGTGATCTTGTAACAGCAACTATGGTTACAGATCAAGGTGGGGTAAATGATAAGTCATTTAACCAATCAGCTTACGAAGGTCTAACAGAATACCAAGATCAAGGTAAAATTGATTTTGACTACATTGAAAGTCATAAAGAAACTGATTATCAACCAAACTTAGAATCAGCTCTTGATAGTGATTCTGATGTAATCTTTACAGTAGGTTATGCTTTATTTGATGCCACAAATGAAGCTGCAAATAACAATCCGGATCAAAAATATGCAATCATAGATAATGCAAATATTAATGGTCAAGAAAATTTACTAGGAATTACTTTTGCAGATAATGAAAACTCATTTTTAGTTGGTTATATTGCTGGTATGACAAGTGAAACAAACAATGTAGGATTTGTTGGTGGAACAAAATCTGATGTTATAGATAGATTTGAATATGGTTTCAGAGCTGGTGTACAAGAAGCAGCTAGAGAAAAAGATGAAGAAATTGAAGTTCAAGTTCAATACGCTAACTCCTATGCTGATCAAGAAGGTGGAAAAAATATAGCTAATAGAATGTATCAATCTGGTGCGGATGTAATCTTCCAAGCAGCTGGTGGTACAGGAATTGGTGTAATTGAAGCAGCTAAAGAAAATGATAAATACGTTATCGGTGTTGATAGAGACCAAAAAGATGAAGCTCCAGATAACATGTTAGTTTCAACAATTAAGGGTGTCGGAGCAGCAGTACAATATACACTTGATGACTTGGCTAATGACGAATTTAAAGGTGGAGAAACTGTAGCATATGGTCTTAAAGATGGTGATGCATGTACTATAGCTTATGCTGACAATGATCTAGTTAAACAAGAAGTTAAAGATAAAGTTGAAGAACTAAGACAAAAAGTTATTGATGGAGAAATTGAAGTTCCACAAAATGAAGAAGAATTTGAATCAATGGGTTATAACGAAAAATAATCTGTGTTAAAAGTTAATTATTGAAAATTCATAGAAGAATTTAATAGGAGTTTCAAAAATTATAAAACTATGATAGTTGGCTTTATACTGGAGATGATAAATATCATCCCCAGTATTTTTTTGCTTAAAAAGTTTAAATTTTATCTTTTGATCAAAATTAACTCTTTTGTATTCCTTAAATATCTGATATATTATAAGTAGTTAATATTTTAAGATTATTATGAGTGTGAGGAATTATGGATAAATATTTAAATGAAAATCCAGTTGTAAGCATGAGAAACATCACAAAAAGATTTGGAGATAATCAAGTTTTAACTGATGTTGACTTTGATCTTCATAAGTGTGAAGTTCATGCTCTACTGGGAGAAAATGGTGCTGGAAAGTCAACACTAATGAATATCCTTTATGGTATGTTTCCACCAACTGATGGTAGTGTAACAATAAATGGAAAGTCTAGAAATTCTATGACGCCAAAAGAAGCTATAGAATCAGGAGTAGGTATGGTCCACCAACATTTTATGTTGATTGATCCATTTACAGTTACTGAAAACATTATCTTAGGTTATGAAGAGACAAAAGGTATTTTTGTAGATAGGAAAACGGCTGAAGAAAAAATTAAGAAACTCAGTGAAGAATACGGTCTTTCTATAGACCCAAGAGCAAAAGTGGAAGATATTACTGTGGGTATGCAACAAAGAGTTGAAATTTTAAAAGCTCTTTACCATGGCGCGGATATACTTGTATTCGATGAGCCAACAGCAGTTTTAACTCCACAAGAAATAAGTGAATTTATAGGAATAGTTAGAAAACTTACTGAAATGGGCAAGTCAATTATTATAATTACCCATAAACTTTCTGAAATTAAGGCTATGGCTGATAACTGTACTATTATCAGACGTGGTAAATTTATCGATAAGTTAAAAGTTTCTGAGGTGGATGAAAATATCTTGGCTGAAAAAATGGTAGGAAGAGATATTTCCTTTAATGTAAAAAAAGAAGACCAAAGTCCGGGAGAAGAAGTTTTAAGAATAGAAAATCTCCATGTTAAAGATAGGAGAAAACTTGAAGTATTGAAGGGTTTAGATTTAAGTCTTAGAAAAGGAGAAATTCTAGGTATAGCTGGAGTCGACGGAAATGGTCAAACTGAACTTATAGATGCTATAACAGGAATGACTGAAATCGAAAAGGGAAAAGTTTTTTTAAATGATGTAGATATTACAAATGCAAGCCCTAGAAAAATAATTGATACTGGCATGAACTCTATACCAGAAGATAGGCAAAAAAGAGGACTTGTTTTAGAATATCCGATAAAATATAATCTTATTTTAGAAAATGTAACTAAGGAGCCTTTCTCTAAAAATGGAAGGTTAAAATTTGATCATATTAAAGAAAATGCAAAAGAATTGGTAGAAAAATTTGATATCAGACCTACAAATATAAATACACCAGTAGCAGACTTATCTGGAGGAAATCAACAAAAAGTTATTATAGCGAGGGAAATTTCAAATAACCCTGATGTTCTTATAGCAGCTCAACCTGCAAGAGGACTTGATGTAGGAGCTATAGAATTTATCCACCAATATTTGGTTGAAATGAGAAATATGGGCAAAGCAGTTCTTTTGATTTCATTTGAACTAGATGAGGTAATGGATCTTTCAGATAGGATAGCAGTAATTTATGATGGGAAAATTGTAGGAGAAAGACTACCTAAAGAAACCGATGAGTTTGAAATTGGTAGGTTAATGGCAGGTGGAAAATAATGGCAGAAGATAAAACAAAACAAATAAAAGCTCAAAAAAAATCAAGTTTTAAAGATTCTAAGCTTCTTTTCACGCTAATATCAGTTGTTTTGGGTCTATTGGTAGGAGCCTTGGTTTTAGCTATAGCTGGTTATAATCCTTTAGAGGCATATGGTCATCTTATCGAAGGTATCTTTAAGACTCCAAGAAATATGGGATGGGCTATAGTATACTCAACTCCAATAATTCTTACAGGTTTAGGTGTATGCTTTGCTTTTCAAACTGGACTTTTTAATATGGGGGCAGAGGGGCAGTTTATAATTGGCTCTATTGTAGGTTTCCTCTTAGGTTATAACTTAAACCTACCACCATTAATTCATATACCAGTAACAATTATTATTGGGATTATAGTAGGAGCGATTTATGGAGCTTTAGCAGGCTTTATCAAGGCAAAATTTGGTATACATGAGGTTATTTCAACCATTATGTTAAACTGGATTGCCTACTACTTACAAAATTTTATAGTTTATAGATTTTTAAAACCTAATTCTATGTCATCTTTTGAAATTATGGATTCGGCAAAAATAACATTGGTAGAAAATGCAGCTCAAAAATATGATGGTTTTGCAGGTAACTTTTTTAGAGCACCAATACACTTTGGTACAATTCTTGCTATAGTTTCAGTTATAATAGTCTGGTATGTTTTAAATAAAACAACCTTAGGTTATCAGTTAAAGGCAGTAGGGTTAAACAGAGAAGCTTCTGAATATGGAGGAATAAACTCTAAAAAGAAGATAGTTCAATCAATGGCCATTTCTGGGGCTATATGCTCCTTGGGAGGAGTTACCCAAGTTTTGGGCTACACATATTCATTACCAATCCTTTCAGCGATGGAAAACTATGGTTTTGATGGGCTTGCAGTATCACTACTTGCATCCAATAACCCTATTGGAACTATATTCTCAGGTTTATTCTTTGGTGGAATTAAGTATGCAGGTTCCAACCTTCAAAGAGCTATGGGAGTTCCAAGTGAACTTATAAATATAATTATAGGAACAATTATTCTATTTACAGCTATTCCTTTAGTATTTAGGATATTAAAAGCAAAAATGACAAAATCTAGAAAAAAATCCCAAGTTGGAAAAACAAGTCCTAAAGAACAAAAAATAAATCCGGTAGGAAGTTTAGAGGCAAATGAAGTTGTAGAAGATCTTGTAGATGAGTCGGAAGATATAGAAGGGAGTGATATAGATGCTTAATATTACAATGCTTGCCCTAATTTTGGGAAATACTCTATCTAATGCAGCTCCTGTATTGATGACTGGTCTTGGTGGCATGATGAGTGAAAAATCGGGTGTAGTAAATATCGGTCTTGAAGGAATGATGGCCATAGGTGCCTTTGTTGGAGCAGCTGTTGGTTACAAGCTTGGCAATCCTTGGATAGCACTTTTGTGTGGAGGACTTGCAGGAATGGTTTTTGGACTTATACACGCTTTAGTTTCAGTAACATTTGCAGGTGACCAAACAATTTCAGGTATTGCTATAAATACTTTAGCACCAGGTCTTGCGCTTTTCCTATCAAGATTAATATTTGATGGAGCAACTCAAACTCCTTCAATAGCTCTAGAAAAAAAGATACCAAGATTATTTAATGGAATGATATCAAATCAATCTTTGGAAAATATTTTTGGTCAATATGCCACAGTTTATATATCTTTTATCATGGCTATAGTTTTATATATTTTTCTTTATAAGACAAAATGGGGACTTAGAGTTATAGCTGTAGGAGAGCATCCAGAAGCAGCAGAAACTCTAAATGTAAATGTAGTTAGAACAAGATATATGGCAGTAATGTTTTCAGGTTTTATGGGAGGTTTAGGAGGAGCTAGTATGTCTCTCGCTGTAGTTTCAGCCTTTTCTCCAACTCTAATAGCTGGTCAAGGATATATTGCCTTAGTAACTGTAATATTTGGTAACTGGAAACCTCAAGGGGTAGTCGTAGGAGCCTTATTCTTTGGACTTGCCAAATCAATAGCAACTTACCTTGGAGGAACAAGTATTGGACTTCCAATAGAGTTTATATCTATGATTCCATATATATCAATTTTAGTAATTCTTATGATTTTCCATAAGAAATCATCTGCTCCAAAGGCTGATGGTAAGCCATACTTGACAGAAGAAATTTAAAAAAAGACAAAGAAAAAGACTTTTTAGTGGTAAAATCTAAAAAGTCTTTATTTTTTCTATAATAATGAAATAAATGGAATGATAATTAATATATTTATGAAGTCTATAAACATTCCTCCTACAACCGGAAGTACAAAAAAGGCTGTTTCAGAATATTCGTATTCTTCACAAACAGATTCCATATTAGCAACTCCATTTGGAGTAGCACCCATTCCAAAACCAGTATGACCTGCAGCTAGAACTGCAGCATCATAGTCTTTGCCCATAAAGTTAAAGGTAACGAATCTTGCGTATATAAACATTAAGATTGTTTGAGCTAATAGTAGGATTATTAGCGGGAAGGCGAGTTCAGCAAGTTCCCAAAGTTTAAGACCCATAAGAGCCATACCAAGAAAGATATTAAGACCAACACCTCCGATAATCTCAATTTCTTTTAGTTGTAAGAAAGCTTCTGTGTCATTTTTATGCTCTCGTCTATCGTTTAAAGCTCTTATAATTACTGCAACCATCATAGGACCTATATATCCAGGAAGTTTTGCTACATCAGAAATTTTTGCTAAAAGTGAGTTAAAAAAATCAGTAAGGTAAGAACCTAAAAACATAGCTATAAAGATAGCGAAAAAACCTTTTAAAATTAAATCTTGATCTAGTTTATAGTCGCCATATTCTATAATATTTGATGGTTTAAAACCAGGATAATTTTCTTTTCTTTTCATAAGTTTTCTTTTAGAAATAAGTCTTGTTGCCATAGGACCACCCATTAGAGAGCCCATAATTAGACCAAAAGTTGCTGCAGAAAATGCTACAGTTTCTGTTTTTGGAAAACCTACTTTTTCAAGCATAGGACCAATGGCTGCGGCAGTACCGTGTCCACCAGTCATAGCAGTAGAACCAGTCATAAGTGCTAAAGATCTATCAACTCCAACAACTCCTGATAATAGTAGGGCAATAGAATTTTGTAATATGACTAAAATAGTTGCTATTATAAGAAACTTAAATACTTTAGAGCCTGCTTTTTTTAGAAATAAAATAGAAGCCCCATAGCCTACAGAAACAAAAAACATATACATGAACAGATCTTGTAAATTTGTATCAAAATTAATAATTAGTAAGTCACTTTCTCTTAAAAAAAGATTAATAAAAGAAAATAAAAATCCTCCAATAACAGCTGGGGGAATGGCAAAATTTTCTAGAAATTTAATTCTTTGTCTTAAAAAGTTTCCAATTATTAAAAGTATGCAGGCAAAACCTGTTGTTTGGAACATGTTAAATTCTATACTCATATTTTCCTCCAATTCAACTACCTATATATGTAGTTATATATTTATAATATAAAGATAAAAATAATCAGAATAATTAAAAAAGGGTAAAAAAATAGCCCTTAGGCATAAATTGTAAAAATAAAACGGCTATAATGCCGTAAATAAAAAAATGGTCGGGGTGAAAGGATTCGAACCTTCGACCTCATGGTCCCAAACCACGCGCGCTACCAAGCTGCGCCACACCCCGATTGTCTCACTGACTATTACAGTATACTAGGATTTTTAATAAATGTCAAATAAAATTAACGATTTTTTTATAAAATTTAATCAAATGTTGAAAAATCATAGTTTTGACTTGAAAATTTTTATATAATTATCAAAATCATCGAGTTCTTTTTCAGTGAAAACTTGAATAGCCTTATTTTTTAGAAGTTTTGCCGTAAATCCATCTCCTTTAATCAGTGTTTTCGTAAAAGATCCATCATAAATAAGGCCTTTGCCGCAGGATGGAGACTTTGATTTAAGTAATGCTACCTTTATATTATTATCTAATGCTCTCTTTAAAGCAATGCGAGCACCTTTTTCAAAAAAATCAGTATTATCATTATTAAGATTATCAAAAACCTTATTATTTTTTATCTCTGATGGCCTTCTAGGAGTAGTCATTCCAGATTCAACTTCTGGGCATACTTTTATAAAATTAAGATCTTTATGTTTTTCAAAAAAATTTTCTAGATAGTTGTCTTTACCATCATACCTACAAGCGCATCCTAAAAGACAAGCTGAAATTAGTATATCCATAAATATCCTTTCCCCTAATATAATAGGATTTCGT
Organism: Anaerococcus sp.; assembly: GCA_052105355.1. Taxonomy (GTDB): domain Bacteria; phylum Bacillota; class Clostridia; order Tissierellales; family Peptoniphilaceae; genus Anaerococcus. The sequence continues at coordinate 3,755 of JBQDYR010000020.1, read as the reverse complement.
CCTTATCAACCATTGTTGAATATTATTTTTCCAATGTTTAGTGTTTTAGATTTTGCCATACGTCACATAGATTATTAAATAAAGTTTTCTGAAAGCTTATATGTCTTTTGTGGTGTGGATATAAGTGTTGACTATTGTGTCTGATTTATTTCTAGTAAGATAAGTGTCAGTTTTTAAGTTTAGTCTATTTTGTATAAGCCTTATTCTATATAGGCTGGTTGTCTGACCAAAAATTCTTTGGTCTATATTAATAGACTTCTTACTTCTTAAATATGCTTTAATGATATTATTTAAATGACTGAGTATTGGAAGAAGCCTTTAACTCTTTCTTCTAAGCCCTCAAGATAGATTTTTTTAATTCCTTATAGTCATATATTCATAGTCTTTTACTACCTTAGGTTGCCATTCTGAGACCTTTTTGTCGGCACACTTTTGAGCATCTATATTTTTAGCAAAGACACCTTTACTTTATATCTGACTACATCTTTTATTGGTTTTTTATATTATTATAGACTGATACTTGCTATTTTATTATTTTCTTGTCTATGAGGTTTTTTCTTATTTGTTTTGCTATTCCAAGTATTTTTATTTCTTCATCTTTTTTTCCATAGGTCTTTGGCGGATGATGTGGATTGATTGGCTTTATGTCTTCCTTATTTTTAATCACCGTCTTTAACGTTTTATCATAACTATGTAAATATACTAAACAGTCTTGACCACTATAGAATTCTCTTGTTACCTCTAGAATTATTGTATCATCTTCTAAGTACTTTGGATACATTGAGTCATCTTTTAGGTTTAACCCTATATACTACTTATATTTCTGGAAGTCTTTAAAGGAGACGCACTCATAATCCGATATATCTTCTTTATTTATATGATTATTTACATTATTATCAAAGAAAAAAGTACTTACAGGAACATTCAACGCTTTAGCTATAGCCTCTAATTTATCTTGTTTGGGTGAATATTAACTTATTATATATGCGCTGTTAGAAGAAAATATATATAAAAATCTGATAGATGGTAAGATACAACTATGATAAACTAAGAGAATTAGTTAGAGAACACTTTGAAACTTTGTAAAACTATACTAAATGTCTTTAAACTATAAGGGTTATACTTAATATGTGTTAAGCAAGAATAATTATTTTGACCAACAAGAAATTGAAACAACCATTCAAGGATTACATATGGGGTCTGCAAACGAAGTACAAGCTGTTTTACACATAAATAAAAAAAACTATTAAAAGAGAAAAAGGGGTAATTATTTATTAGTAAACATTCAAGATATAAAAATTGAAAAAAGATATGGGAAATCTTTAAGATCTTGTAAGCGAAATCAAAGAAAATATATTGATTAACCTACTATTCATTGCTACTGATTTAGTATTTATACCAGGTGGGTGAAAACTCCAAGGGATAAAATTTCTAGCCTATCAGCAAATTGAAGTTAAGACACTTTCTCCAAAAGATAGCGAATATCAACTGATGTTAGAAATTTCAGAGAATGAAGATAGAAAAAACTTCACAAAGCTTGAAAGATTAGATGGGACAAGACAACTAGAAAGAATTGAAATGGCAAAAGATAAAGAAAGAATGGGAGAAGGATATGGAGTATTCTTCATGGAAAAACAATAAGAAAAGTTTTACGAGTACTAGATACAATAGCATAATATAGAGATAAGATAAAGGAATACATAAATAAAGGAGAATGAAAATGACAAATTTGAAAATTATGAAGGACTTTTTAGCAAAGTTAGAAAACATGGATAACAAAGAGTTAGCGAACTACATTACAAATAACTATGATCATTATGGTGGAGAAGGTTACCCTGAAAAGCCTAATACAAAAGTGTATGTTATTACAGATGATTACATGATAAAAGTACACTTTAGTAATCATGATATTTATAAAGCATATTACTCAGTAACTAAAGAAGAAACTGGAGTAGGATTAGAGAATTATGAAATAACAGATGTTGAAGAGTTTAGAGATTTTTACCAATTCCACTTTGAGAAGATAGACTTAGAGCTTTTAAGACTTTATCTAGAAAATAATAAAAAAGAGCTTATAGAAGAGATCAAGGATCAAATAGAGTCTATGCAAGATGAAGATTAAAATATAAGGAGAAGTAATTACAGAAAATAAGACAAGTAAGGAGTAAAAGAAAGCAATCCAAGTTTTGATAAAGAATAACCCCGAAACTAGTAGAAAACACAGCTATAGATCTACGGCTAGAACTTTTTGTAGGAACAATTCTACTAAATAAGATATGGAAGAGCTGATGGAGATTTTTAATTCGGAAATGAAAACTCCAAATAAAAATACCACTCTATAAAAAAAGGGTGGCTTTTCTTTGGTCAAAAATTCGTCACAAATATTGTACTAATTGATACTAAATTTTGGCAAAGGATAAAGCGAAAAATGTTGCAAACTTACTGTACCTATATCTGTGTTATCCTATGTTTGTGGGTGACTAATCTGATATAATAGTATTATAGGAGTAAACATATGAAAAGATTAAAAAAATTGAAAATAATAAATAAAATAATTTTAGTAATAATACTTATGGTAGGTTTTACAGGATGTGTAGATACTAGACTTGATATGGGTGAAGTTATATCAGTAGAACCTTCTGAAGAAGTAACAAATCCAAATTCGACTCCCGCATCGGTGCCCTCGACAACCCGGGTGCCCAGTCCCTGAAGTCGACCAAAAAATTATTTAACCAAAAATGAAGCTAAGGATTTAGGTTGGGTGCCTAGTGAAAAAAATCTTTGGGATGTAACAGATAAAGGTGTGATTGGAGGAGATAATTTCGGAAACTTCGAACAAGCTCTACCAGAATCATCATATAAGGAAGCTGATGTAAACTATGATGGAGGAGCAAGAGGCCCTGAAAGACTAGTTTATGATGAAGATGGAAATATATTTTATACTAAAAATCATTATGAAACTTTTGAAAGGATATACTAATGGTAGTTTTAGAAGGAAGTAAATTTTTAGACAAAGAGACAACATTCGAATATTTAAATAAGGAGCTTAACCTGGATTATAACGTAACCAACTTAGATGCTCTTTATGATTGTCTTTCTATGATTAGTGAAGATATAGAAATAGTAAATTATAGGGATATTGTTGCAAATTTGGGAGACTATGGAAAGAGTTTAATAGAGGTTTTTTTAGAGTCTTCTTTAAATGAAGATATAAATTTAAATCTATTAACTTCGGGAGATTAATATGTTTGATAGATCTAAGCACATGGAAATAAGAAATTTTATAGCTTTTGAAATAATATCAGGAAGATTAAATGATGGAGATAAACTTTTTGGAAGGGAGTTTCTTATTTCGAAATTTAAAGTCAACCCTTCTTATATAGAAAGAGCTTACGAGCAAATGATAGAAGATGGATTTCTTGAAGCAAGAAGCGACTACTATTATTTGATAGTGAATGATGATATAAGAAATACTCTTATAAATGAGTTTGCAAATATATATGTAAATGAGTTTCTAGCAAATATGGAAAAAATTGGCTATGATTTACCAGGAAGTTTTAACTTTTTGGCCACAAGGATGAATGCAAATGGATAATATTTTAGAAATTAAAAACTTAAAAAAGGCTTATGGAGATATGGAAGTTTTAAAAGATGTAAATCTTACCCTAGAATCAGGTAAACTTCTTGGAATTATAGGCCCAAATGGATCGGGAAAGACTACTTTATTAAAGAATATTGCGAATGGAATTGTGGCT
>JBQDYR010000019.1:0-17644 GCA_052105355.1 Anaerococcus sp. | reverse complement strand
AGTTAAGGTTTCGAATGACCTTTTCTTTTTACACAATTATATGGACTCTATCTATTTTTATGATCTATATTGTTATTTAATATATGCTTAGTATTTTAAAAAATAATATTTATTTAATTATAAAAAAGATGATAGAATCATCTTTCTATCATCTAAATTATCACACCATAATTTTTATTGAGTTTAATATATTTATTCTTAACAATTTTAAACTTCTAATTAAATGTAGTCATTCTATTAATATCTTCTAGACAAAAACTAAATATATATATTTACCTTTCTGATAAATCATTTTAGTATATATAAATTTTATGTATTAGCTAATTACTCATTGAATTTCTCTAATCGATACAATCTATCCTTATCTATTTCTTTAATTCCATTTTTATATTGGTATCCTAGTTTTAAATAAAACCCAGCTGCTGTAATTGAAGAAGGAACTTCAATTCTCTTGGCTCTAGTAAAATATATATCTTGCTCGATTGCTTTTACAATTTCTGTCCCAATACCTTGTCCATGATAATCTGGAAGCACAAATATATTCATAAGTCGACTTTCATCTTCTTTAAACCAATATGCTCCAATACCTCCTATGCCAACTATTTTTTCTTCTCTTTCACATATGTAAAGATGATTGTTTTCAGCTCTCTTTATTAAATTATCACTAGATAATGCCCTTACATCAGCTTCTATATATTCTTCGTCATAGTCTTTTGCATTAACTTCTCTTAAAGCTCTAGCTATTAAATTTGATGCTTTTTTTGCATCTTCTGGCTTAAAAAGTCTTATCATTTTCCCCTCCATTCAAACATATTATGAAAATTTGTGAATTAGAATTTAACAACATCTATCTTAGGACAAATCAATCATAATTTCTCTAAACCATACATATATAACATTTTCTATAATGTTTTAGTTAAACTGGTAAATTATATATTTTTTTAGCATTTTCAAAAAGAATTAGCTGTTTTGTTTCCCTTTTATTTAATGCCTTATTTATAAGATCTAAGTTTTTATATAAGTCACAAGAAGCATAATCTGATCCATAAATTACCCTATGAGGAATTATTTGGACTAACTTTTGAATAAATTTAATTGTATCAAGTTCATCCATAAATTCGCCTGGATGACTCTTATAGATTTCATTACCAGCATAGAGAGCTGATGTTTCTAAATAAACATTTTTTAATGGGATAATATATTTCAAAGCTTCATTACACTTGGGCCAAAAAGAATGACAGCAAATAATTATTAAATTTTGATAATTTTCTGCAATTATTTTAACTCTTTCTGGATTGCTATAATCCTTATAATTATCCCAATACTCAGTATGTATTGCCACTGGTATTTTATTTGATTCGCATAATACATATAGCTCATCTAATAAGTTACTATCTACATAAAACCCTTCATGATTTGGATATATTTTAACTCCTACGATTTTTTGTTCTTTAAATAACTTGTAGATTTCATCAAGTTGGCTCGTTTTTCTTACTAAGGGAGTAAAACCATAGAGCATAAAAAATTTCTTTTCATCAACAAGTAAATCTAAACATTCTTTATTATTTCCAATTGTTGATTCTAATACTGAATCTGCAATTATTATTCCATATTCAATATTATTTTCTTTTAATTCTGCTTTAAGCCTTGCTAATTTATCGCTTAATTTTGTATATTTATCTTCCCAAGGTAGATGGAGATGTGCATCAATAATTATATTATCTTTTAGCATGTTTATCCCCTATATATTTGATTAATATTAAACAAGGATTCTCTTCATTCCAAATTTTCGAAATAACTTCAAGCTTCTTAAATCCCAACGACCTATAAAACTCATTTGTTCTATCATATTCAGGATAGTATCCTGGAGCTACTGTTTTCACTTGTATAAAGGTATAGTTATCACTCAAATCTTTCATTGCAGTATTGAATATTCGAGTTCCTAGTCCATATCTATGAAACTCTTTTAAAACACCAACACATGCTAATTCTATAGAATCTTCACTCGTTTCTTTAAAATTCATAAAGGCAATTGGTTTGTTTTCCAAACTTGCTATGTATACATTCTGATCCTTAGCATCTTCAGCATATTGAATGTTTGCATCTTCTATTGAAAACCATTCAGGCAATTCGTCTAAAATTTCCTTTACTATATTAGCCTTATAGTCTAGTTGGCAATTAGTAATATCTCTAATTTCTATATTCTCTTTATTTATCGTACTCACCTCTTTATAGTTGCATTATTTACAATAAATTAATATAAATAATACAATAATACATAGTTTATTTATCTAATATAAAACTTAAAAACCCTTCATCATAGCTACCATTTTCCATTACAATAATTATAACATGGACTCTCTTCTTTATACTTCTCAGGTAAACATAGATCTCTTTTTCAACTTATTTAATGTTTATTTTTTAGTTCAATTCTACTAATAGTCGTTTTTTCTTTTACAATCAGTGTTATTAATTTTATTTGATATTGACTTTAAAATTTAATATATAATTATATTCTAAATAAGGAGTTAGAAACTTAATTCTAACTCCTTAAAATTCTCTGTATATTTAATTTAAACAATTTATATTATAAATTTTCATAGGCTGAAGAAATCTTAGAAATAATATTTTGATCTGTAATTTCTGTGACTTCTTTTATAGTTTTTTCTAATCCTTGTTCAGAAATTTTTCTTTGAAGTTCTACAGCTTGTTCATCATTTTCATCATCAAAATGTAAAGCTGCTGCTATACCTATTATCAAATTATCTACAGGAAGATCATATTCTAAAGCTGTATCCAGTGGTTTGATAAATCTTTCAGATTTAGAAAGTTTTCTTATAGGCTCTCTACCTACTCTATTTACATGATCAGCTAAATATGGATTTTTAAATCTTCTGATGATTTTTTCAATATATTTGAAATGCTCTTCTTTATCAAATCCAAATTTATTTATTAAAGCCATTCCAGATTCTTGCATAGCTAATCTTACAATATTTTCTATTTCCTCATCATTTATTGACTCTTCTATTGAATTGTATCCTTTTAATCTTCCTAAATATGCAGTTGTTGCATGTCCAGTATTTAAAGTGAAAAGTTTTCTTTCAATATATGCTAAAAGATTATCAACTAAATTCATACCAGAAATTTCAGGTATATCACCTTTAAATTCATTCTTGTTTACATTCCATTCATAGTATTTTTCTACATTAACATCAAGCATTTTTTTATTATCAGAAGGTGGAACTATTCTATCAACAGAACTATTTGGGAAGCCTACATATTTTTCAGCATAAGCCTTTGTTTCATCATCTAATAATTCATAAACTAAATCTTCCAAAGTTTTACTTGCAAAGATTGCATTTTCACATGCTATTATGTTTAAAAATCTTTCAGAATTATTTTCTTGCTTTTGGCTTATACCTTTAGCTATTACTGGAGCAATTTTTTTAAGGTTTAATGGACCCACTGCAGTAGTAATAATATCAGCTTCTTCTATTTTATCTATTACTTGATCAGAGTCAGCATAAAATCCTGATATATTTTCAACAGTTATTTTTTCTAATTCAACATCCTTAATATAAATATCATATGATTTTTCTTTATTAATTTCGTCTATAACATTCTTAAAAACATCAACGAAAGCTAAATTGTATCCTGATTTATTAAGTAAATATCCAATAAATCCTCTACCTATATTTCCAGCTCCAAATTGGATTGCGTTCTTCATTATTCCTCCTCAAAATCAAATTCTTCGATGAAATCATTTTTATTATCAGTTGCTTTTAATTTATCAACTAATTCATCACTTATCTTTATTGCAATATTAGAAAGAAGTTCTAAGTGTTCATCTCCTTTACCAGCTATCCCAATAACTAAGTATGCTTTCTCTCCATCAAAATCAATTCCGTTTGGATATTGAAGAAATACTACTCCTGTTTCTTTAATAAATTCTTTTGCCTCATTAGTTCCATGTGGTATAGCTATTCCCATACCCATATAAGTTGTCATGACTTTTTCTCTTTCTAGCATATAATCTACATAGTCATCATCGACACATCCTAATTCGACAAGTTTTTTTCCAGCAGCAGCTATCGCTTCTTCCTTAGAAACACTTTCTAGATCTAAAAATATTACATCTTCTTTTAATTTAAGATTCATTATTCTTTCCTTTCATCATATTCATATTTATTATTTTAAGTATCTCACTATTAATTAATTCATTAATACCATCTATATCAACATTAATAATCATGCTAATAAATTCTGGTACATCAACTATTTTAGAACTTATTCTACCAAATAGATCTGATACACTTTTACTATTGTTAATCGTTGTAAGCATTACAATTACGATTTCATCTTTATTCAAAATTTTCCCAAAAGCTAACTTTGGATTCTTAATAGAACAATTTGCATGTAATAAATGCAATTTATATTCATCAAAGAATGTACTGGATATCATATTTCTTTCTACTAAAGCTTTTTCTATAATTTTAGATTCTTCTTCAGTCTCTGATACAATTTTTGAAACTGATTCTTCTAAATTATTAGAAACATTAATTTTAAAATATGATATATTATTATATATATTATACAAACTAATAGAAGTTTTATAAATATCCTCAGCTAGACTTAAATCACTAGTATTATCAAAATTCATTAAATTATTATCTAAAGAATGATTTATAATTAACTTTTTATTTGAATGTTCATTATAATATTTTTCTCTAGCTATTTTATTTATTTTTCGATTTATTAATGATATATCATTATCACTTAATATAGGTGAAACCTCAATAACCTGCGTTAATAATTTATCACCTATATCTATTATTTTTTCCAAATTTACAGTTGATATAACTAAATCAACATTATTTTCTTTTAAATAGTCATTATTTAGAACCATTATTGAGGCATTGCCTGTTATGTTTATATTCTTAATATTATTACTCAAATATGTTGCTAGTAATCTAGAAGTTCCATAACCAGTAGGACAAACCGTAAGCACATTTATTTTTGTTCTTTCTATTATCTTACTTTCTATAGAAGAAATAAAATGAATGGCTATATACCCGATTTCATCTTCTGGTATAGAAGTTTTTATTTGCAAGTCACCATATTTTAATAAAACATTAGGAACTATAACAGATAAATGATCATATATTTCAGTATAATTATTTTTTATATCCTTTAAAATTGGATTTCTTATATTCAAGTTATGTTTTAGTCTTGTTAATGCAGGTGATAAATGAGCTATCAAATCATTTTCTAATCTCTTATCATCATTAAGATTTAAATGAAAAATACTTTCCATTTCATTAATCAATGTTTTACTTATAAAGTGTGCCTGAAATACCTCATCCATTCCGGGCATATCTTGACCTTTTGCAACAATATTTGCACCCTTTATATGCATTGCTATATAGGAAATTTCTGTTGTAGGGATTTTTAGATTGAATTGTTTTTCTAAAAAACCCACTATCTTTTCTGCATAAATATATTCTTGCTTAGTCTGAATATCTTTTTTCACAATTGGATTTATCTCTATTTCTTCATTAAGTTTCAATCTTTCGATTGCTAAAGAAATGTGAACTACCAAACCAATATAACTGTTATCTGAAATACTAATGTTTAAACTACTGAAAGCTTCATTTAAAGCTAACCTAGTTTTATCAATAATATCCCTATCTAGCATATCTAAGATATTATTTTTATTAATAAAATCTAGCTTCGCCTGTTCATTTATATCTCTTAATAAGCCTAATCGACTGTCTTCATTAAGATTTTGATATATCAACTCTGCTTGAGCTTTACGAATAGTGTTTTCAGATCCTTCTATAGTAATTCCTTCACCTCTTTTTCTTATAAGTTTTATATTATAAGAATTTAGCCATTTTTCTATAGTAGCTAAATCATCCAGTAAAGTTTTTTCTGATATGTTTAAATAAGTTGTGAAGGCCTCATATTTTATAGCTTGGTTAGAAGAAAGTAATCTACTTAATATAAAGTTTACTCTTTTATCTCTATCAAATCGCTTATGTGAATCAACTAAATCAAGCAACTCATGTAAGTAGTCAAGATCTTCCCTACTCTCATTCATAATCAAGCCTATTCCTGGCTTTTTTATGAGTTCAAAATAATTATCTTCAAGAAATTTTTCAATGTCTACTAAGTCTCTCTGAACTGTCCTTGATGAAAGATTAAGCCTGCTTGCTATTGTCTTAACCGTTATAGGATCAGTATCCTTAGAAGGCAACATTCTTATTATATTTTTTTGTCTTTGAGAAAGTTTTATATCTTTCATTTTAATGTTTAAGTAATTTACTACTTAAAGACAAACCCTCTTTCTAATTATTCTTTATCTCCACTAAATCTATTAGCTAATTCATCAATATTTTTATCATTTAAGAAGTTATTTATAGGAATTATTTCGTATCCTGCATTTTTATCTAAACGTCCAACCAAATTTTCATTTGTAACTACTATATCAGTATCTTCAGGTACCTCAGATACCGCTGCATGACTAACGCTTATATCATAAGGATAATCTTTTATCTTGTTTCTAAATCTAGAAGCTCCCATTGCTGATGAACCCATTCCAGCATCACAAGCAAAAATTATTTTTTTAACATCTTTAGGATCTTTTTTTGCATTATCACTTGTAGATTTTACGTTTTGACCTTTACTTTGTGCCTTCTTTTCTTTTATAGCTTCTTCTGCTTTTTCTAAATCTTGTTCTCCATTTTTTAATGAATCTTTTCTAACAAAAATAGATGCAACAAGGAATGAAAATACTGTAGCTATTGCTACTGATAATATAATTTTAAGTTGATCTCCAGGTGCTGACATACTTAATATCGCTATAATTGACCCTGGTGATGCTGCAGATGTTAAGCCTGTTTGTAATAACATATTTGTTGTTACTCCAGAAACTCCTCCGACAATTACTGCCAAGATTAATTTAGGATTCATCAAAACATATGGGAAATAAATTTCATGTATACCACCTAAGAAGTGAATTATAATTGCACCAGGTGATGATTGTTTAGCATTTCCTTTACCAAATACTAAATAAGCAAGTAGAATACCTAGTCCTGGACCTGGATTTGTTTCGATTAAATACATAATTGATTTTCCAGTTTCTGCTACTTGATTTGCTCCAATTGGTGTAAATATACCATGGTTAATTGCATTGTTTAAGAAAAGGATTTTCGCAGGTTCAACAAATATTGAAACTAAAGGTAAAAGTTTCTTTGTAATTAAAAAGTCAACACCAGATTCAATAATAATTGTTAATGCACTTATGACTGGTCCTATTCCATAATAACCAAGTATAGCTAGTAACATTCCTAGTATTCCAATTGAAAAGTTATTTACTAACATTTCAAAACCACTTGCTACTTTACCTTCTACTAGTTTGTCAAATTTTTTAATAACAAAGCCTGCTAAAGGTCCCATAATCATTGCGCCCATCAACATTGGTATTTCTGAACCAGCAATAACACCTGCTGTTGCTATAGCACCCATTACAGCACCTCTTTGTCCACCGACTAACTTACCTCCTGAATACCCAATTAATGCAGGTATTAAATATTTTAATAACACATCTACCATTGATGCCAAATTTTCATTTGGTAAATAACCATCTGGTATAAAAAGTGCTGTTATAAAGCCCCATGCTATAAATGCGCCTATGTTTGGCATAACCATTCCTGAAAGGAATCGTCCAAATTTTTGAACGCTATCTTTAGCTTTAGAATTTTTTTCCATAATCTGCCTCCTTTGATATATTTCTTTGTATCTTCATTGTATCTTTCTTATAGCTATATTTCAATGAAAACTAGACTTATAAATGTCAGCATCTATGGTGACATAATTTCCATTTAAGAAATCCTTTACAAATATATTTTGTTTTTTGTAAGTTTATGAATTTAAGATAACTTCTATTTAGATAATTAAAAAACCTAAATCCATAATATTGATTTAGGTTTAAAATAATTATTTTGTTAATTTGCTAGCAGCAGCCTCATCAACTATGACTGTTACATCAGAATGTAATTTTAATAATGTTACTGGTAATTTAGTTGATACTTCTGAATTTTCTAAAGCTTTTATTGCATCAGACTTATTTTCTCCAAAAGCTAGAAGAATTATTTTTTTAGCTCTAAAGATTGATCCAATCCCCATTGAAATAGCTTGTTTTGGTACATCATCTGCTGATTCAAAGAATCTTTTATTCGCCTCTATTGTAGAATCGGTTAAGTCTTCCACATGAGTATTTAACTCTAGTTCAGTATTAGGTTCATTAAATCCAATATGACCATTCATGCCAACTCCTAAGACTTGACAATCTTGTCCACCTAAATCTTCAAGTAACTGTTCATAATCTCTTACAACTTTTGTTAAATTATCTGATGTTCCGCTAGGTACATGTGTATTATTCTTATCAATATCTACATGATTAAATAGATTCTCATTCATAAAATATCTATAACTTTGTTCATGATCACCAGATAGTCCAACATATTCATCCAAATTTACACTCTTTACATTTTTAAATGATATTTCTCCATCCTTGTACATTTTAATCAAGGCCTTGTACATTTCTATTGGTGTAGAACCAGTAGCCAATCCTAGTACAGCATTGTCTTTATCTTTGATAACATTTTTTATAATTTCGGCAGCTTTCTTTCCACCTTCTATTTCATCTTTAAATACTAATAACTTCATACATTAACCTCCATACTTTTACTATAGAGCATTATAATACAAACTATATCTTAAGTAAACTATAAAGGATATGCTTATATTGAAATAATAATATTTATACTTTTTTAATAAAATAAATAGTACAAACACTCACCATCTAATCAAAAAAATCACTCAAATTCTTTTTCATTCCAATAGATTTCGGTCCTACATCTTCAAAGCCAAACTTTTGGTAGAGTTTATCTGCAGGCTTATCTGCGATTAAACAAATGAAAGATTGTTTATCTGCATGTTCTTTAAAATATTCATCAATGGAGGTCATAATAATACTTCCATATCCCATTTTTTGATAATCTGGATCTACCATTATATCTGATACAATGTATGCGATACCTCCATCTCCAACAATTCTACCAAAACCAATCAACTGGTTATTTTCCCACAGAGACACTATAAAAAGGCTGTTATCTAAAGCTATCTTTGCCTTATTTTCAGTCTTTTTTGTCATTCCAGCTTTTAACCTTAAGTCAATATACTCTTTTGCACTTGGTACCTTATTGGTTATTCTCATAACTTACTCCTTAATTTTAATACATAATTTTAGCAATTTCTTCATGGATATAATATTATAACAGAGAAATCCCCTAAGACCTTATTATACAGATGTTGATAGATGATTTTATAAGGTTTAATTATCTTTTTCATCAAAATATTGATCTACCATTGGAACTAAATAATTTAAAATGGTATTTACACCTTTTACAAAGAAATCTATACACTTTTCCCACTGTGATTCATCTGACATCCCTAATCCTTGGTTTGTAATAAAAATCTTACTAGTAACATTATTTGAATTATTTTGCCATATAAATGTTTGTCCTGATTCTGATTCTATAAGATCCTTAGATTCTTTTATATAATTGAAAATATCATCATTAATTTCTTTTTCTTTTTTTCCAATTAGAAGCTCTACTCTAATGTTATTTAAATTGACTACAGTTTTTATATCAATGCCTGAATATCCAATGTAAGTGCTCACCCACCTAGATTTAGAAGAATTTACATTTTCAAACTTACCTGTCTTTTTCTTTAAAGCTGGCAAAGCTTCAGACCAAAATTCTATTCTATTTTTATCAGTAGAATACATATTTCCAGTAATATTCTCATCACTGTCTAATAAATAGAAAACTAACTCTTCTTCATCAAATTCATAAATTTTAAATAGCTTTCTTAATAAATTAAGTTTTGTATCCGTATCGGTGTTCCTCCATAAGTATACACCATCTTCAAGCTTAATATACTTTGAATTTCCTTCTTCTGATTCAGCTACATAATTACTTAAACCAACACTATTTTTATCAGTTGCCAATTTAAAAAGAATAAGTGGATTTTCTGAATGTAACATAGAAATAACTTTAATATAAGCATCTATCCAACTTGTAACTGATTGTTCAATTCCAAAAAAGGAAATTTTGGATACTTTTTTTCCCTTCATACTCACTTCATCAGCTAGAGTTATTGAATTCATAGATTTTTCAGCTGGTTGATAATCCGTATCTACCATTTGCCAAATATTGAGTGCCTTATTTATCAGATATTTATTCCTATCTTTAAGTTCTTCAAGAGTCCATTTTTTATATCTTCCTATCCTTTGATTCATACGGATTCCACTATCTAAAAATCCGTTTTTCATCTCACGCTTTATGGCAAAACTACTATTACTATATCTTGAATTATATGCAGTAAGAGTCAAGTTTGAAAGTTTATCAACCCACTCTTCATGAATAGCCTCATAATCTGGACCCAATTCTTTCTTCCAATCATTGCTTAAAGTTTGAGGCATAATATGTTCAATTGTATACGTTCCCTCTTCTATTAAGTTCCAAACATCTTTAACCTCTTTTGTTCCCCAGTTTTCAAATCGCTCCATAATATATTTTCTATTTTTAGATCTCATTAGGTATACTTGTTTCTTAGATAATCCTTCTCCAAACATAAGATCATCAGGATAGATACCACTTGCAGTTTTTTTCATTAGTGCATATTTAAACTTTTCTAAGTAGTTTTCTGTAGTACCATCATATCTAACTATCTCATTATTTAAAGCAACAAAAATCTTATTCAAGGCATTGGTAGGTATATCACATTTTCCATCTTTTACGATGTGAATTGTATTAAAAGAAAACTCATCACTCATTTGATCCAGAAAATTTAAGTTTTTACTTTCCATAATTGACTCCTTTAATATGAAGTACTGTAAACCTTTTCAAAATATTACCATATAATCTATTAAGTTATATTAATCATATACCCAATAAAAAATTTGTCAAGAAAAAATGCTCAGCAATAAAAAAATACTGCCAAGCACTACGTATCCCCTGCTTACGCAGGAATAAATCTCACCCTTAAAAAATTATATAATCTATTAAAGGATCACCCCTGCTATAGCAGGAACAATTTTATTATATAACAAACAATTAATAAGATAAATAAATAAGATCCAATTTTATATTTTTATATATCTAGTAGATCGACCCTTCCCTATTTTTTTGATTAAGTTTTTGTCTACTAGGTCTTTTAACGACCTTTCAATAGTTCTTTGGGATATATCTGGGCAAAGTAAAACTAAATCTGATTTTGATAAGCTTTCTAAGCTATTTTCAAACGCCTTCTTCTATAAGCTTATATATGAAAATTTAATATGACTTAATAAAAAACAGATTGAAAACTAAAATTCAACCTGTTTTATCTAATCAAATTCTTATTTCTTAAAAAAAATCCATATAGTCTCTTCCTGAAAAGTCCCTATCTGGGTCTTTGAAGAAGTCTTTTACTAGGTTTTTGAAAGGTTTATATAAAAATACTAGTCCTATTAGGTTTGGGATTGCCATCATTCCGTTTAGGGTATCGGTGATGGACCAGATGGCTTGGAGGCCTCCTATTGAACCTACAAAGGCCATAACTATATATAGAACTCTAAATGGTATACCAATTTCTCTACCAAAAAGGTATTCGTTACATTTTTCTCCATAGTAGGACCAGCCTAGGATTGTTGTAAAGGCAAATAGGGTAAGCCCTATGCTTACTATATATCTTGCTCCTTTAAATCCTGTTTCAAAGGCCTTGATAGTCATCTCTGCACCTTGGACTTCGCCACTTGTCCAAAGTCCTGATATTATTACCACAAGTCCTGTTATGGTACAAACTACAAGGGTATCCATAAATACTTCAAAAACTGCCCACATGCCTTGGCGAACTGGGTGGTCGATTTGGGAGACTGCATGGGCTATAGGTGCAGAACCCAAACCTGCTTCATTGGTAAAAATCCCCCTAGAAAAACCTGATCTCATAGCAAGTCCAAGGCTGGCACCAGCAAATCCTCCAACTGCCGCTTGGCTAGTAAAGGCAGATTTAAAGATTAGGGAAAGTGCTCCTGGCAAGGCCTTTCTTTCTATAATAATTACTACAAGTCCTCCAACTATATAAAATAGGGCCATAAATGGTACAATTTTTTCTGCTACATTTCCTATCCTTTTTATTCCACCAATCAAAACAAAAGCTAGTAATATTGCAATTATTATGCCTGAAACAGTGGTATTGATATTAAAGGTTGATTTTAAGGTAGAGGAAATTGAGTTTGATTGGGTCATACAACCAATTCCAAAACAAGCAAGACCTCCAAACAAAGCAAAAGCTTTGGCAAGTCCCTTGAAGCCAAGTCCTCTTTCTATATAGTACATGGGTCCTCCAACCCTTTGTCCCTTGGAGTTGTGAGTGGCTGTGGCTGATGCCAGGGTCACTTCTGCAAATTTCGTACTCATACCAATGATGGCTGCAACCCATATCCAAAACAAAGCGCCGGGTCCACCGGTTGAAATAGCAAGGGCTACTCCCGCTATATTTCCTGTTCCTACTGTTGCTGCCAAGGCTGTAGACACTGCCTGGAAGGGTGTCAAATAACCCTCATCGGCCTTTACTTTTTCAAAGATTTTGCCAAAGGTATTGGCCCAAATATATCTAGCCTTCCTAAAAACTACAAATCCCGATGTAATCATTAATAAGATTCCTACTCCCAAGAGTAGAATCTGGGTGGGAACTCCCCACACAAGTTTATTTAAAAAGCTATTAAGCTCAATTACTGTCTTCATCTCTACCTCCAATGTAACTATTTTATCAAAAAGAAGTGCTAAAGCGCAATATTTTTTTGTATAATTCCTACATTAATATTTATAATAATAGATGTGTATTTTTAAAGGAAAAGAAGAGATAAGGATAGTAAAGCTCTAAATACTAACATAATTCTTATGTTTTATTTTAATAATAAATGTTCTTGCTTTAATAAAATTTTAGTATTTGTGATAATATACTCAATCAAATACTTAAAGTTAAAGATAAAAAACTTGCAGAAAAGCAAAGCCTCACTGCAAGTATAAGTATTTTGTATTTATTTTATTCCTAAAATTTCTTCCTTGGCGTGGATAAAGTCTGTGATCAATTCGCAATATGGTGTATCTATTCCAAGTTCTTTGCCCTTTCTTGCTACTGCCCCATTGATATAGTCGATTTCAGTTAGTCTTTTATTTTGGATTAGGTCTTGGTGCATGGATGGATAGTGGTGGCCTGCCTTAACGCTAGTATCAAAAACATAGTCTACTATTTCTTTTTCGTTTAGTTTTACACCTGAGGCTTTTCCTACAGTAACAAATTCACTTATAATTTCTTTTACTATAGTTTGGCCAGATTCAGATCCGAAAAATTCCTTAATATTGCAATCTAACAAAGCACAGGTTGAGTTCATGGTTCCATTTACACAAGCCTTTCTCCAAATTGATGGAACAACATCTTCATCATAGGTTACATTTAGCTCAGCCTGGTTCATAATATCAACAATTTCTTTTGTATCTTCAAAACCATTTTCAAAATCAAGTGATTGTAAATCTACAGCTCCAGTTCCCTTAAGTATAGCAACACCTGGACCTTCAAGACCTGCGGTCCACACGGTAACTCCCATTATGATGTTTTTTTCTGGTATAAATTCTTTAATCACATCTTCATGGCCAAGTCCGTTTAGGAGACATAAAACTTTTGTTTTCTCACCAATGATTGGTTTTATGTCGTTAAGCATAGACTTTAATTGCATAGCCTTGGTAAATAAGATTATTAAATCAGCTTCTTTTTTGGCTTCTGTAGGTTTCATTATTTCCATCTTAGCAACATCTTCCACGTCACCTTTTATGGTCAAGCCATCTTCTGTGATTTTTTTAATATGATCTTCCCACTTATCTAAAAGTATAACTTCTTGACCAGCCTTGTGTAATTGATACCCAAAACGGCATCCCATAGCTCCTGATCCTGCAATATAAATTAACATATGTTCCTCCTTTAATTTTCTTCAAATACAAAAATTTCTTCATCATAAAGTTTTAACATTTTACAAAATACTTTATGTACTATAAAACCAACTACAAATGGTATAACTATCCATGTAACAAACATCATTAAAAGCCCTACACTTCCAGCATTGTAGGCTTCAAGTGGCGAAACTAGACCAACGAAGCCAAAACCAGCAGATTCTGGAGCTCCCGTCATATTCAAAATCGGTACTGAAAGTGCACTTATGGCTGCAGTCACAGACACCGGCAAGGCAATAATGGGATGCATCAAAAAGTTTGGCATCATCATTTTCATACCACCAAGTCCAATAGCAAGTGGAACTCCTGCATCATTTACTTTCATGGTAGCCCATACTAAATATGCCGCTGCTGCTGCAACCCCCATACCTGCTGCGGCTGAGGATATTCCATTAAGTCCTACTGCAAGTCCTATAGCAACTGTTGAAATAGGACTTATTGTAATGATAGCAAACGATATAGCAATTAATATTGTCATAAGTACTGGTTGTAAACTTGTAAAACTACTTATTCCTTGTCCTATCAGACTTGTAATCATACTTACATATGGCAAGGTTAAAGTTCCTATATAACCTATACCTGCTCCAACAATTATTGGCAATAAAACCAAGTTTAAAGATCCAAATTTATCCCCTATAAATTTAATAGCCAAAACTGCTAAGGATGAAACCAACATAACGTTGATTACATCACCTATTCCCGCTAATTGGAATATACCCACTATCTGTCCGTCTACCTTAGTTTCTACAATCTTCCAGGCTCCCGATCCAACAAAGGCTGCTCCCCCAACACAAGCTGCTTGAATTGCATTAAAATTAAACTGAAGTGCAATTAAAAATCCTGCCATTATGGCTGTGAAAAATTGAAATATTTGTACAATACTCAATAGATATGAAATTATCTCGTTACTTTCTGCAAAAGGTCTAAAGAAAGTCGCAAGAATAGCGTTAGGTATCAAAGCAACTACAATAGCTACAGTCGTACCATTTAATACTTTTAAAATAAAGGAACTAGCTGTTTCCTTGTTTTTAGTCTGCGGCATACTACCTCCATATAAGTTATTTTTTTAATCCTGCTAACAAATTCTATTATTTATAATAGAAAAAACCGGCCCCAAAATCGATTTATTAGACCAACAGTTTGAGGCCAGTTAGAAAATGTATTTATATTATTTTATTTTGATGTAATTAGTTTATGCATTTATCTATTTACTTTAATAGGTTACTAGCGATTACCATTTGTTGTACTTGGCTTGTACCTTCGTAAATTGATGTTATTCTTGCATCCCTATAGATTCTTTCTATTGGATACTCTTTCATATATCCATATCCACCGTGTAATTGTAAGGACCAATAAGCAACTTCATTTGCTACTTCAGCTGCATAGTATTTTGCCATAGCGGATTGAACACTTGGAGTTTCTCCAGAATCTTTTGTTTTTGCTGCATCATAAACCAAAAGTCTAGCTGCTTGAACTTTTGTTCCCATTTCAGCAATTTTAAATTGAGTATTTTGGAATTTTGAAAGAGGTCTTCCAAATTGCACTCTTTCTTTTGTATATTTTATAGCTTCATCCAAAGCACCTTGTGCTATACCTAAGGCTTGTGCTGCTACTCCAATTCTTCCGTAATCAAGAGTATTTAACATTATGCTAAATCCCTTACCTTCTTTACCAAGTAAGTTTTCTTTTGGAACCTTTACTGAGTCAAGAATTATATCAGAAGTTTCAGTTCCTCTTATTCCCATTTTATTTTCATGGGCTCCTACAGAGAAACCTTCCCAATCAGATTCAACTATAAAAGTAGAAATTCCTTTTGTTCCTTTTGACCTATCTGTTGTTGCAGATATTATTGCAAAATCAGCAATTGGAGCATTTGTAATGAAGCATTTTCTACCATCTAGTATATAATTTTCTCCATCAAATTTTGCTGTAGTAGCAGTTGCAGATGCATCTGATCCTGCACCAGGTTCAGTTAAACCAAAACATCCAATCATTTCTCCTGTCGCTAAAGGTTTAAGATATTTTTGTTTTTGTTCTTCTGTACCAAAATTCAAAAGTGGTAAAGCTGCTAATGATGCTCCTGCAGTTATAAAGGTACTTGTTGAAGCACATCTTCTACTTATTTCTTCCATTATTATTGCATAAGAAACATAGTCTGCAACTGCTCCACCATATTCTTTAGGGATAATAGGACTTATAAATTGATATTTTGCCAATTTGTCCATTATATCTTTAGGAATACAGCCTGTTTCATCTACATTGTCTGGATAATCAGCCATTTCTCTTTCTACAAAATCTCTTACATTTTGTCTTAAAAGTTCATGTTCTTTATTAAAATTCATATTTCCTCCATTACAATATTTCTGCAAATGTTTGAATTCTTGTTTTTATTTGTTCAGATCCACTATCTTGTATGTCTACTTGAAGATCATTATCTCTTATAATATCTGTACAAATTGGCATATCGTACTCTTCATAATCAGAGAATTTTACAGTAGCATATAAAACCCCAATAGCATCTCTTTCTTTAGCAAGTTTAGAAATTAAGTCTCCTCTTTTTAAATCAGGATCATAAGCTATTGAGAATCCTTCAATATTTGACCATTGCTTAGCAAGCCTATTAAAAGGATTATCTCCTTCAGGAACATCTGTATTATATTGAATTGATTCTAAAGCTACATAATCGCCCACTATTCTTAAGTTATTATCTTCTAAAGACTTTAGTATGTTTTCATCATCTAACACGAGACCTGTAGTTATGATTCTATTACCAGCATATTTTTCTTCTGGTAATTTTTCTAACTCTTCATTGATATGCTTAACAATTTCTAAGTGCTCTTCTTTTCTTATGTAAAAGGCTGACTTATATACATAGTTTCTATCAAAATTGTTGATAGTATTCGGATGCTTAGCAGCAAGTTCAGAGAATCTTCTCATTTCTGCCCTATGTTGATTATAAAGTTCGATCGATTTATTTATATCATCGTCTGTAATTTCAGATCCTTTTATTTCTTCAAGTTTTTCTTTTACATGAACAAGTTCTGTTTCTAAGAATTCAATACCACAATCTAATTTTCTATTTTGAGGATATACAATTTGTATAAAAGGTACATTTTCTACACCTGATTTCCAGTTTTGTCCTAAACATATCAAGGTATCAGATTGTGCTGGAAGAATAACTGCACTTAGGTCATCAAGACTTCCATTCAAACCTTGTTCTAGAACATTTGCAATAATAGAAGGACAAAACGCCGGGAAATATTGTTTTGATATATCAAGCTCTAAATTATAATCAGCATTAATACCATAAGGAACAAAACCTGCAGCATCAACTAATTCTTCTGGTCCAAAGAAAGGAATCATACCAATGATTTTTTTGCCTTCATTTACATAACCTTTTATTTGAGATAAAGGATCTGATACGATTTCTTTACATTTTTCTATATAATCTCTCACCTTAGTCCTCCTTATTTTGTTCCATTACTTCAATAAGTCCTTGAACTCTTGTATCGAATTGTGCCTTT
>JBQDYR010000018.1:0-18059 GCA_052105355.1 Anaerococcus sp. | reverse complement strand
TTTAAATAAAATATTTTGAAATGTAATAGGGTAAATGGATTACCAAACAAGTTGAATCGGACAAAATAATTTAGGATTAAAATTATTATATGAATTAAATTTTGTAAGTTTATATGTATTTACTGATCTAGTTAATATTGATTACCATACTTTTATTATAAATTAATATACTTTGGTATTGACATTTAACATTTTTTTAGAGTAAGATATAATAAAATATGTAAATAAAAATTTTATAGTAGAAATTATTTCTTATTTTTTTTACAATTCATTGACAATTTGTCAGTTCAGTGTGGTAAGTTTTTATGAGACTAAGGAGGATAAAATGAAAAATAATTTATATCAAATATTTTTAGATAGTTGTAAAAAATATTCTAATAATGTTTTTTTGGAATGTGATGGTCGAAAATATTCATACAAAGAAATAGAAAAAATAGTAAATAGGGTTTCTAATTCATTATTTAAAAAAGGAATAAATCAAAATGACAATGTAGGAATATACATGGAAAAAAATGAGTGGGTAATCGTATCAATACTTTCAGTTTTAAAACTAGGTGCTTGTTATGTTCCTATTGACACAAAAGCACCTAGAGAAAGAATTGAATTTATCGTAGAAAATTCAAATTTAAAAGCATGTATTGTTAATAAAAGTTTTGAAAACAATATATTTAACAACACAATGAATTTTGAAGAACTTAGTACAGAAATATCTGATAATAATCAATTATCCTTTATTAATATTAATTTTGGAAAGCGGATTTTTATATTTCATAATTTCATTTTTCTTATTTGATGTTACATGTGTATATATTTGTGTAGTAACTATATTCGCATGTCCAAGTAACATTTGTATGTATCTTGTATCTACATCCTGATCTAATAGCATTGTTGCAAATGTATGTCTAAACATATGCGGAGTTATACTTGAGTTTATATTTGTCAATTTACAATATTTTTTAATCATATTTCTTACAGACTGGCTAGATAATCTATTTTTTCTCTTATTGATGAAGAAATATTCTGTTTGCTTTAGTTCTTCGTCAAATATACTAGAATATAATTTAAGTGATTCCAGTAAACTTGGATAACATATAGGTATTATTCTTTCTTTTGCACCTTTCCCATATATTTTTAAAATATTTCTTGAATATACTATATTTTCTTTTTTTAGTGTACATAGCTCGCTTATTCTCATACCTGTCCCTATTAATAGCTCCAGTACTGCAATATCCCTTATCAACTCTTTATATCTATATGAAGTCTTATCACATTTTTCTATCTCTTCATATACATATTCGAATAATTTAGAAAGTTCATTTATGGGGATTACTTTAGGTAAAATAAAAGGTTCTTTTATTCTAAGTTTTATTTTATAAAATGGGTTTAACTCTATAATATCTTCATAATTTAGATAAGAGAAAAAAGCTTTTAAAGACGCTATTTTTCTTTTTATTGTCTTAATAGCATACCCCTTATATTTTAGTTCATAAATATATTCATTTACACTTTCTTTCGTAAAAAAATCATCTTTATCAAACATAAATTTTCTAAACTGTTCTAGGTCTATACAATACGCCTTCAATGTTTTTTTATCTAAATTATTTTGTAATTCACATTTCAATAAATACTGTAATATTAATTCTCTTAAATCCATAATTGTTGCCCTTTCTAATATATATTGAGTTATACCTTAATTAATTATGTAATGTAGCAAGCACATAAAACAATCCCTTTTCATCCCTAATATCTATAATTTTATCATAGATGATTAGGTTCATTTTTAAGAACTATGCTTAAAGCTGTTCTTATACTATTAGTATATGAGCAAGCACAGTAAGTGCATATGCACTTACTAAAAATGAAATAAGAATACTACGATTATATCGCTTATTTTTTCCATTTTACTTGTTGGGGAATATCCCCAAACCCCTAAATTTATAATAATTAAATTCAGCAACAAACGCTTATAATAGCTTCAACGTAAACTTGAATATTATCTCAAAAAATGATAAAATATAAGCAATAAAAAATTAAATCAGGAGATTTCCAGACGAAATATATAGAATAAATTAAACCTGTAAGTCAAGTAATCCTACTTGAATTTACAGGTTTTTCTTTTTTATTTCTATTAATAAATTTATTAGGTAGACGAACTTCAAGGAAGTTTACTACGAGCTCTATCTATATAATTATTATCCCATAAGAAAGATTGATCGAGAACAAAATGTAATATTTTATTACTACAACTATAATATACGAGGAGGTTAAATTATGACAAGTAGATTTAGGAATAACGGAATCTATTTAATGTTATCTGATGAGGAGTTAGAATTGCTAAATGAAAAATATAAAGCATCTAAGTGTAAAACTCTTAGACAATTTATTATGAAATGTATTTTAGAAAAAGATATTTATGTACTAGATATGGATGTCTTTCGTGAAATGTCAACAAATATAAGTCGTACTTCAAATAATATAAATCAAATTGCTAAAAGGGTAAATACTACATCAATTATATATAAAGATGATGTAGAAGATTTAAAAAACTTATTAGAAAATCAAGCGAAAGATATTTTCTCTATGCGTAAAAAAATATACTCTCTTACTAATTCTAATAGCATAAATACTGAGAAAAAATAATGGCAATTACTAAAATTCATCCTATAAAATCCACTTTAAAAATAGCACTTGATTATATTATGAATAGTGATAAAACAGATGGAAAAATTCTAATTTCCTCCCTAAACTGTAACCCTATAACTGCTCATTTAGAATTTGAACAAACAAAAATAGAATGTAATTCTAAAGCAAAAGTTTTGGCAAGACATTTAATTCAATCTTTTTTCCCCGGAGAAACTACTGCTGAAGAGGCTCATCAAATAGGTTTAGAACTATGCGATAAAATCTTAAAAGGAAAGTATGAATATGTTCTTACTACCCATATAGATAAGGGGCATATTCACAACCATATACTATTTAATAATGTTTCTTTTGAAACTGGCAAAGCATATCAAAGTAACAAAAAAACTTACCACCAAATTAGAAATCATAGTGATGATTTATGTAGAAAGTATAAGCTATCAGTTATAGATGAAGATTATATAAAATTTAAAGAAAAGTATAAAACCAATGGAAAATCCAACAAAGAATATATTGAATTTAAGAAAGGAACATCTTGGAAACATAAACTTCAAATTGCTATTGATCATGCTATTAATAAAGCAAATAGCTATGAGAATTTCTTAAAGCTTATGGAAGAATATGGCTATGAAATTAAACTCGGAAAATATCTTTCTTTCAGACATAAAAACCAAGGAGAAAAAGGGCGATTCATTCGTGCGAGGGAAACTACTCTTGGAAAAGATTATACAAAAGAGAAAATAAAAGAAAGAATTGAAAATAAGGTAAATGAAAATTACAAAAATAACAAAATTTGTTATGATAAAAAATCTTATAAGAAATTTGATAATATAATAGACATAGAAAGTAATGAAAAGGTCAAATCTTCTAAAGGTTATGAAATATGGGCAAGAAAACATAATATGAATACTATGGCGAATACCTTAAATCAGCTTAGAAAATACGGTCTATCATCTAGTATGGATTTGGAAATTAAACTCCAAGAAGAGGCTGTTAATAGGCAAGAAATCCTAAATAAGATTAAAGATGTTGAAAAAGTTATGAGCGAAATTTACGCAGCTATTGAAGACATTAACACTATAAAAATAAATAAGGTTATCTATAGAACCTATAAAGAAAATCCAAATGATAAAGATTTTTATAGTGAATATAAGCCTCAAATTATCGCATATGAAAAAGCAATAATTACTTTAGAAAGGTGTCAATATAAAAATCTAAGTATAAAAGAGTTGTCAAAATTATATGATGAATACAAAAATAAAAAAGATATTCTTATGGATGACTACTCCAATAAGAATATCTTGATAAATGAATTGACTCAATTAAGAAAAAATACTGATAAATATCTTGATAATGAATTATATAAGTAATTGGATCTATAAAAAAATGATAGGATAGTGTGGAAACTTTTCCACAGCCCCTTTCAAATATGAGCTCTCATTTTGCCTTTGCCAATAAAAATCGAGTAGGACTAAATATAACCCTCTCACACCATCGTACGTGCCATTCGACATACAAGTAGTTCAATGCAAATAATAATCAAAACAGCTTTAAAGTCCTCTCTTTTTGAGGATTTCTTTGTTTATATAGTACAATCCTGTTATGTTAGTTACAACTTAATAATAGTCGCCAAACCCCTAGGACTGTTTTCCATCTACAGTGGGACATTTAATTTTCTTTTAAACTTTTATAATGAATTCTCGTATTCCCTAGCCTTCCAACTCTCTTTTCTTTTTCAGAATCCAAATCCTAAATATTTTAGCTTTGTTGGTTTAATAACTTTGAATTTTGTTGCATTTACTTTTAATCCTAACTTCTTTTCTATACATTTGGTTACTAAAACCATTACTCTGTTTGCCACTACACTGTTTGCTACTGTTAGTATACTTTCATCTAAACATCAAACCAACCTTAATATCATATTCCTGTTCGTCAAGTCATGTCGTTCCTCTCTTCCACATATCTCCATGTGAAATTTCAGGATCGCTATGAAATTCGTCGACAACTACGCTATTTAGGAACTTTCACCCCAGTATTGGAACTTGCCCCATCATACAATACAGTAAGCAGACTAAAACCTGCCCCCTATAATCTTTTACCTTTCTATGCTATTATCCTTTTTCTTCTTTTCATCCACTTTCATATTCCCTTTAGTCTTAAATTCCTTTAATTTCCCTATTGTTGATGCTTTTGCTTTAGTATGCTCTTTAGCTTTTAATAACTTTGCAGAGTATACTTTTAGACTTGTGTATTCCTTATTATCCTTTCCCATACTTTTCTTTTCTTTTCCAAATAGGTGTACAAAATCTCCTTTTTTCAAATTTTTTACTTGATTGATTTTGTCATTATAGGCGTAGCAGCTGATGAATTTTGCATTTCCTTCCTTATCATTTTCAGCAATAGAAAAGGAGGCTACTTTAAAGTCCCTCCCATCTTTTGATTTTAAATCTTTAATTTCTATATCAGTTGCTATATTTCCATCTATATTTAATGTATCCTTTTCTTTATTATCTATATCTTTCATCTCTTTATCTCCTTGTTCTTGATTAACTTCTAAATTTTCTTTTAACTCTTCTTCGTCTATATATTCAATAAACTTTTCATCAATAAGACCCATAACTGAATCGTTCATATAATTATCATAGGCATTATTAAGAACATTTTCATTTTCTACTCCTGTTTCAAGAGATATAATACCTTTTACAAATTCTTTATGATTATATTCTGCTAAAAAATCTATTGTATTTTTCATGCTTTCAAAATTTGTATTTTCCATATTTGCTATTGTTTTTATATCACTTGCGTATCTAACAGAATTCCATTCATACTTTCCACTTTCTTTATTAAACTTTACTCCTGTGGCTAAAATAAATTGATTTCCGTCAAATAAGGTGACTTGATTATCTTTCACATCCAATACCATAGTGTCTCCAAATTCAGTTTCAATTACATTTCCCTTTTTTATATTCATTTTTATTCCTCCATTTCTATTTTTATCTTTCTTATCTGTTAAATCTTTTATTTCTTCTTCCTTTCCATCACTAATAATAAATTGTTTTATTTCTTCAACTGTTGGATCATCGATTGTAGTCTGAATAAATTCAACTAATTTATCTTCTGAAGTGGCAAAATTTTTAATTCCATATTCAACTATATTGTTAATTATTCTCTGAGTAGCACCATCAAAAGAAAAATTTTCTCGAATAAATTCATTAAAGCTATATCTATCAAATTCCATATTCTTTTTCCTCTAATAATCTCATTTAAAGCTTTATCTGCCACATGGTTCACTATTATTTATTTCTTTTATATTATTATTTACTGCTAAATTCCCCTTATATTCCTTTAATTTATCCATAATAGATGTTTTTTCTTTCCTTTCAAAATCTCCTATTTCCTGCACTTTACTATCTCTAAAGTCAGCATCATTTCTATCTATTATTCCGTCTAAATCCATATCTTTAGATAGTGGATCATAGAAGTTTCCATCATCATCTATTTCAAGTCCCATTACTTCTCTCAGTTTTTCTTCATTTACTGATACAAGCTCACTAAAATTCCAAAAGCCAATAGATGTCTTTATCTGTACTAGCTCTTTTAAATCACTTGCATCTAAGGGATCATAGGTGTATTGAAAGCTGTCAATTAGGTTCTTATCTACATAGGTGTTCATCTTGTAATTTATTAAATCTAAACTTACTTGTATTTCATGTTTTTCATCTGGTGTAGTTGTATAAGCTATTCCTATATCTGTTAAGTCAGGAAATATAGTATCAAAGTCCTCTAACCTGTTTTCTTCATCATATTCTCTGTTAAGGAAGTCTATCAATTCTTCCTTTACTTCTTCTAGTAATGGATTATCTTGGCTTATATCTTCACTTTTTCCCATATCTAGTAAATTATTTACTTCTGCAAGTCTTAGTGTCTTATCCTTTAAAAGTTCAGCTTGTGGAAATGTCTTTTGTATTTCAATTTTGGCTGTTTGAAATTGCTCTTCTGTATCTTTTAGTTTTGAAATTGTATTTTCTAATCTTTCTGGTAATTTATCTAATACATTATCCATTCTTGTTATATTACCTATTTCATCTGTTCCAAACTCTCCTCTATATTCTCCCTTACCTTTTAATATAAAGTTATATTTATTGAAAAAAGAATCATATTTTATGGATAAATCAAAATTTCTATATTCACCTATTTTTTCTCCATCTTTATCCATTTCCCTATATATTTTAACTCCCTTAATTTTGTTCAACAAAAACTCTCCAGCTATTTTCTTATCTATATACTTCTTGCCGTCAATAATTAGAGAGGTAAATTTATTATCTTCTTTTAAATTTTTATCTACTTCTCTATAAGGCTCAACATTTTTAATATCTTCCTTTAAGTTCTCTATCCTTTCTTTTAATCTTTCTATTTCCTTTGGATAAAATTTAACTACTTTATCTTCCAGCTTGTAAAGATTTGATTTAAAATTGGACTCTAGCATTTTAAGTTTAGAAACTTCAACATCAAGGTCCATCTTCTCCTTTATTAATGGATTTCCTGTTGCAAGAGCTTTGATTTCGGCATAGTTTAATGTGGCTTCGTCTACATCTTCTGCAACTCTTACAGGAGTCTTTGACGTCATAATTTGGGAAATATATTTTTGTTTATTCTCTAAGGTTTGGAATAGGTAGGCATCAAAAGTATTTTCTGTTACATATCTAAATATATGGACTTCCTTATTCTCATTTCCCTGCCTCACAATCCTGCCTGCCCTTTGAGAAAGATCAGCAGGTCTCCATGGTATATCAAGATCGTGAATTGCAATTAGTTTGTCTTGGGCATTAGTACCTGCTCCCATTTTCTGTGTTGAACCAAGTAAGACTCTTATTTCTCCCTTTCTTACCTTATCAAAGATAGCGTCTTTTTCCATATTGTTTTTTGCCTTATGAATAAATTCTATTTCATTTTCAGGTACTCCCATATCTATAAGTTTTGTTTTAATATCATCATAGATATTAAAATCATTACTTGGTGTAGACATATCACAAAATATTAATTGAGCAGATTTTTTATCTTTATATTTATCCCAAATGCTAAATACATTTTTTATACAGGTATTCACCTTACTATTAGGATCATCAGGAAGTAAAGGATTGATTAATCTTTGATCTAATGCCATCTTCTTCCCATCATTTGTTATTAATAGCATATTATCAACACTTGAATCTACCTGCTTATCACGAACCTTATCTGCTCTCTCTGAAAAAGTTTCAAGAATTTCTTTTTGTTCTTCGGTAGGCTTTGTTTTTATAGTTTCATAATGGGCAATTGGTGTAGGAAGATTTAAAACATCAGCTGTTTTAATATCCATAAATCCTTTTACAGTATTCATAAGTTCAGGAAGATTATAAAATTTTGCAAATCTGGTTTTGCTCCTATAACCATTACCCTCAGGATTTAATTCTATTGCCGTTATTGTTTCTCCAAAAGTAGATGCCCAAGAATCGAAATGTTGCAATTTCATCTTTTTTAATTCATCATACTGTAAATATCTCTGCATGGTATAAAGTTCAGCCATACTGTTACTTACTGGTGTACCTGTGGCAAATACTAATCCTTTATTATTAGTTATTTCATCCATATAGCGGCATTTCATAAGCATATCTGATGATTTTTGTGAATCTGTAGAAGTAATTCCTGCTACATTCCTCATTTTAGAAAATAGATAGAGGTTTTTGTATGCGTGGGCTTCATCTACAAATAACTTATCTATTCCCAGTTCCTCAAAGGTTACAACGTCATCTTTCTTATAATCAGCATTTAGTTTTTCTAACTTTGTCTCTAATTTTTTCTTTGTTTTTTCTAATTGCTTTACAGTAAATCTTTGATCCCTTTCTCTTTTATATTCATCTATATAGTCAATGATTTCATCAATTTGACCTTGCAATTCATATTCTTGTCTTTCTTTTGATATAGGAATTTTTTCAAATTGACTGTGCCCTATAATAACAGCATCAAAACTTCCTGTAGCAATACGACTACAAAATCTTTTTCGTCTATCTGGTGTGAAGTCTTTTTCTGTGGCACATAATACATTAGCTCCTGGATAGAGTTCATTAAATTCTCTTCCAAATTGCTCTACGATGTGGTTAGGAACAACAAACATTGACTTATTACTCATTCCAAGTCTTTTTGACTCCATGGCTATACCTATCATTTCAAAGGTTTTTCCTGCTCCTACTTCATGGGCAAGTAAAGTATTTCCACCAAACAAACCTCTTGCTATGGCATCTTTTTGATGTGCTCTTAATTCTATTTCAGGATTCATTCCTTCAAAAGTAAGATTAGATCCATCATATTCCCTTTGTCTTATGGAATTGAATCTTTCGTTATAATCTTCTACTAATCTATTTCTTCTTTCCACATCATCAAATATCCAGCTTTTAAATTCTTCTTTTATCATCTCTTGCTTACTTCTTGCAAGCATTGTTTCTTTTTGATTAAGCACAGATTTTTTCTTCCCATCACTGTCTTCTACTTGGTCAAATACCTTAGTATCTCTTAAATTTAAAGTATCTTCTATCAATTTGTAGGCATTTACCCTATTTGTACCATAGGTAAAAGAAGCAAGGTCATTGTCCCTATCAGAGCTTTTTCCTTCAACTCTATATTCTCCTGTAAAGTCAGAATACTTAATATCTATATTCCACCTTGATGAAACTGGTGTTTTCAACAAATCAAACATAAATTTTTTGTAATCTTGTTCCGGTATCCATGTTGCACCCATTCTAACTGTAATCTCACTTGCATCTAGTGCTTTAGGCATTACTTCCACTAGCTTTGCTTTTTGAAAATGTAACTCTTCTAATTCTATTTTTAATAGTTTACTATCCTCTAGATTTTCTTCCTTTCCTAACTCTTTTTCGATGTTTTTAATATAAGAGTCTACAACTTCAATTTTATCTCTTATATTTCCTGACAAGTATTCATCAGCACTTACGTAAGGTCTTGAAAAATCTCCTAGCTCTTTAGCAGACTTAAATGGATTCATATCATTAGGTTCAAAGGAATCTAAATTTAAAAATATTTCTCCCTTTAATTCTTCTATTAATTTATCTCTTGTTTTTCCTGTCAATTCTTCCATATAATCAAAATTTATTTTACCTTTTTGACTAATAGAGAGTACCAGAGCATCTATTGCCCTATCTGTATGATCTATTATTACAGCTTTTTTTATAGTTCTCTTGTTAAAGATGTCAGATTTTCCTATAAAGTTGCCTTCTTTATCTAATTTTTCCAAAGTTGAAATTAAAGAAAAATTGGCATCTTCTCTAAATAACTTTTTATTGGTTTTTGAATTTAGTCTTCCATGTTTGCTATTGAAATCATCGTAGAATTTATTTAGATTTTCTTGTTCTTTTTTTATCTCTTCATCTGAATAGTCTTCTCTTTGATAGGTTATAACTTTCCTTAGACTTTCATTTAATCTTAAATATTCTTTTACCTTATCTTTATCCTTTTCATTTAAGGATATTTTTTGCATAATTGAATTTTCTCTAAAATATATTTCATCATCCACTAAAGCAAAAGAATAGTTTTTAACACTATCATCAGCTGGTATTGTTTCTTCTCCTAAATCATCATTTATTTGAGCTTCTTCATACATACCTTGGATATTTTTAATGGCTTTTTTTAGTCCTTGTTCTAAAGAAATATCTTTATTTTCAATACATGCAAGGCTTGTCCCAAATCTTGACGGTATTTCTTCCATAGTCCCTATTACCATCTGAGGATTATCTACAAAGTATTTATTATATATTAGTCCTTTTGCATCTTTGTCTAGCTTTATCCAGTCTTCATCTATCTTTAATAGCCTATCTCTCTTTTTTAAAAAGATTATATCTGAAGTTACTTCTGTTCCAGCTACCCCTTTAAATGTAGTATTTGGTAGTCTTATTGCTCCTAAGAACTCTGCCCTTTCCGATATATATCTTCTAATATCTTCACTTTTTTTATCCATTGTTCCTGAAGATGTTATAAAGGCAATGATGCCTCCATCCCTAACCTTATCTAAAGTTTTAGCAAAAAAATAATCGTGAATTAGAAAGTTATTTCTTTCATACTCACGATCTGCTACTTTAAATTCTCCAAAAGGAATATTTCCTATGGCCACATCAAATAGGTTATTAGAAAAATTGGTTTCTTCAAATCCTTTTATTTGTATATTGGCATTAGGGTAAAGTTCTTTGGCAATTTGTCCACTAATGCTATCTAATTCAACTCCATAAAAGTTTGACTCTTTCATTTCTTCAGGTAGATTTCCTATAAATCTCCCTGTCCCAGCACTTGGTTCTAATATATTTCCTTTTTCAAATCCAAGATTAGAAAGACTTTCATAGATAGCGTCTATAACTACTTTCGGCGTATAAAAAGCTGTTAAGGTTGATTCTCTTGCCCTATTATATTCTTCCCCAGTTAGATTTTCTTTTAAAAAGTTTCTTGCATCAAGCCATTGACCTTCCTTTTCTTCATCAAATATATCAGAAAGTCCTCCCCAGCCGATATATTTTGCCAAAATTTCCTGTTCATCTTTTCTTGCACTTCTATTTTCTTTTTCTAAAGCCTTTAAGACATTTATAGCTTCAATGTTGTTTTTTAATCTCTGTGAAGGTGGTAGGTTTTCTTCTTCATTAATAATTTTATAGTTTTCTAAAGAAACTTCAGAAACCCCTTCTATATTTTCTCTATCAGTCTTTTTGTCTTTTTTAACTTCTTCTTCTTCGTTATTATTGTCAATATCTTCAAAGCTGATTTGTTCTACTAGTTCCCCTTTATCAATAGATTGTTTTTCTTTTTCACTAGATTTATATACTTCTAAATCAAGATTTTTGTAATCATTAAAAAGAATTATTTCACTTCCGGTAATAAAACCATTCATTAGTCCTGTGCTATCTTCTAGTTCTATAGTTTTAGGACTTGTATTATCGTTAATGGTGGTTATAGTGTATTCTTTTCCTTTGTATCTAACACTCATACCTTCTTTAAATGGATTTTCTTCTTGCCTTGTTCTATCATTTTCTATTTGCTGATTTAAATATCCATTTAAAAGCACTTCTCTATGTTTGTCATCAAGTAAATAAGGTAAGTTACTTAATATGTCCTTATAACTTTTATATTTTATAGCTTGATTAGAATTTAAAATATACCCATTGTATCGTAAATTTTGTTTAAGAGATTTCCCCTTAACATCTAAGATTAGCTCTACCTTATACCCTTCTTTTCCATCTATAATATTTTCTGGTTTTTTTAATAATCCATCTTCTATTTTCTTTGACAGTAGTAAGTATTCTTCATTTTGAGGATCAAAATAGTATTCTCTTTTTTCTTTGATATCCTTATCTATTAACTTGGAAAGAACTTGTTTCTTATCTCTTATTTCTTCAATTTTGGATTTTTCTTCTTGCGATAAATTTATATTAAAAGTAATTTTATTTTCTTCATTTATATGTGCTAAATTTTGATATGCTCCATTGATTTCAAGATTTTTATTAAAAACATATATATCATTATAATAATCTGGAAATTGTTGATTAAAGCTTTGAACATCTATATCATAGCCTTCCTCAAATTTTGTAACTTTATCATCAGTAATTTCAAATAAACCTTCCCTTTCCAATTCTAATACATCATTTAAATTTGTAAGGTTTGATTCTTTCATCTTGGCAGTAATTTCATCAAACAAACTGTCTATTTTTCTGCTATCTTCAAAAGATTTCCCTTTATATAAAGTATAGATCTTTCCTTGTGAGTTTTCCTTCCTTGGATAAACTCTAATTCCTGTTTCTTCTAGTTCTATATCCTTTGTTTTCTCTTTATCTACTAAAGCATAATAAAATCCTACTTTTAATACTATTTTATCTTCTACAATCTCTTTTGTTAATTTTTCTTCTACTTCATTTCTTAATACTT
The DNA here is from genome assembly GCA_052105355.1 of Anaerococcus sp. Classification (GTDB taxonomy): domain Bacteria; phylum Bacillota; class Clostridia; order Tissierellales; family Peptoniphilaceae; genus Anaerococcus. Next base: position 5,465 of record JBQDYR010000018.1, on the reverse strand, counting down.
CTAAAGCTTTTAAATTGCTTCCTTTAAAGGAATGTGAGAATAGTTTTAAGTCCTTATCAAAATAAGCATCATATGAATAATATGTTATTTGATTATGGTTATTATCATATCCACTGGAAATATTTTTTATTTTTAAATATTTATTATCCTCTGTTCTAACTATATCTCCCACTTTTATAGAGAGGATTTCCTTATCATCTTCTATATTGTTTTTAAGTGAATTATTTAAATATTCTCTATATCTATTTTCTATTCTAATGCCTAATTCTTTAACCTTATCTATTGACTTCATATCATCCGGAAGATTTCCCTGCTTATCGGCAACTTCTCTCATGATTTTCGCATATTCTCTTTGAAATACAGAGTTAAAACTTGCTAAGGTATTATTTCCTAAGTTTTCTCTTGCCTTTATAATTTCATTTTCTAAAGCTTTATCCTTAACTAATACATCGAAAAGTCTATCTTCAATTTGGTCTATGGAAATTATTTTTTCATCTATCTTATTTTCTTCTATAGTTTGATTAAGTTCTATCTGACTTTTTCCTATTTGTTCATAAAGAAATTCAAAATCTCTTTGGTTGATCTCATTTCCATCACCTATGTCTATCTTATAGTGATCAACAATTTTTCCATCTACTATATGGTCAAAATAGAATTTGGAATACCCCTCCCACTTATCAGTCATCTGCCCATATTCATCTTCTCCTAAGGTCTTATTATGAAGTCTTATCTTTTCATCTATTTCTCTTATTTCATCTAATAGTTCTTTGGTCAGCCTTTGTCCTGTATAATCTTTTTCTATTAAACTTGAACCCTCATTAAACTCAATTATCCAATAATCATCTTTTATATGGCTATCTAAATCAAAACCTATATTCTCTTTATTTTTATTAGTATAAAATTCCTTAAATTCTTCAAAACCATTTACTATATCATCATCTATAACTTCTTTGTTAGAATTAACTACAATATTTGGAATATCATCATATCGACTTTGACTTTCTAAAAGGTAATATTCTCTTCCTTCTATTTCTTCCTTTTCTTTAATATAAAAAGTGTCATGTATTCCCTCAAGAATAATTCCATCGTCTAACTGGTCCAATGGTATATCTAATTGTTTTTCAAAGGCTATGGAATATATTTCTTCTTTTAAAAAGTTTGGTATAAATTCATCATAAATGATAAGTTTTCCATCATCACCTATACTTGCTACCGACTGTCCTTGATAATAATATATAGAACTATTATTTGTTCTTTCTATATATACATCATTATCAGTTGGAGGCAAATCATCTTGATAATTTATATACTCCTGGCTTTCTTTTTCTGTTTTATTTATTTCCTGATCTGTTTTTTTCTCCCTATTTTCTTCAAAACTTTCTTCATCTATATATCTATTCTTTTTAATAAGGTCATTAATTCTTCTTGCAACATTAGACCAAGATAGTAGTATTTCTTTTGCATTACCTTTATTATATTTTATTCCCTTCGCATCGTGCCACTCACCACTTTCTCTTGCAGCAGATAGTGCATGAGAACTTCCACCTACGCCATATTCATTTTTCAAGAAGTCTGCTTGTTCTTTCAAATCATGCTTTTTAGTAAAAAATTCATATATTCTTTTCTTTCCATCAGAAAACCCACTTCCTCTTTTTAAGTTTTCTTCTATCTCATCTTGTGTTATGAAACTCTGAATAGGTGCAATATCCTTTAAATTTGACCTATATAATTTTCTTTCTATTTCTAGATCATTGATATCATTGTAGATTCTAGATAATTTATAATGATGAAATCTTAAAATATCAGGATTAATCTTATATTCTTCTAAAAATACCTCGTATTCTTTTCTAAGTTTATTTATAAAATTTTTATCTTCAAGTTTTTTTCCGAGATTTTCTTTTTCATCTTGGAAGCCTATTCCTTTTATATCATTAAGACTCGATAGATATCTATCCTTAGTTTCATCAGTAAGATCTCTCTTTAAATACAATAATATTTCTGCTATTTTTTCTCTTTCATATGTCGCACTTTCTACAATCTCAACATTGCTAGCAAATTCTCCTCTATTTAATAAATTATTAATATTATTAGCTAAATCTTTCCAAGAAACTATTTGCCCTTCTCTATACCTTGCCTCATCTCCATCTTTAAAAATTGCTCCTTCCTTTCCAAACCATGCAGATATCTTTCTTCCTTCAATTTCAAGACCATTAGCTCCCTTATATATTTCTTTCAAAAAGTTTACCTGTTCTTCTAAAGATTTACCCTTAGAAAATTCTGCTATTACCCCTAGTCTTCCATCTTCATGATTTCCTCCATGTATTAAAAATGTATCTATTTCTCTTTGACTTATTGGATTTGAGAAGGATATTTGCTCTCCCTGATTTTTAGCAGAAAAAAAGGAAGTAGACTCTACTTCCTCATTTTTTAGATTAGGATTATCTCCCTTTCCCCTATTTCTTGTAGGGTCATATCCATGTTCTTCTTCAATCTCATATATTTCAGATAGTCCTCTTCTTTCAGTTCTTCTGTCAGCCCCCAAGTTTCCATCATTTTGACTTCTTCCCTCGTGATAAAGTCCTCTATCTCTTTTTCCTTTGATAGAAGATGATCCATCAATGTCCCTTGCAAATACATTATCTGATAATCCTCTTCTTTGTTCTCCTTGAGAAAGTTCAATCTCATCCTTCCCCATCTGTTGAGTTTCTTTAAATCTATTTCCTTGGGAATTGCCATATTGGGTATTAGGACTTCCATGCCTTCCTCCAATTCTTCCATCTTGTATGTCCCTCCCTGTCTCTCGAAGGAATTCTCCTTGACGATTGGTGTGTAAACCCCCTCCTCCATGAGGTATTCTTTGCCTGCCAATGTTAATTTCTCTTTCATCTTCCAAGCCTCCTTTAAAATTTATTTCACCGTTTATATCAGAACTTAATTTATTATAACGCTCCTTAAGCTCTTTTGTCTGCTCCAAATCTTTTCTTTCTTGAATTTTCTCTAAAATTTCTAATCTTTTTATTTCACTTCCCAAATCAAGTAAGATATTTTTACTTATATTAGCGCTTATACTTAATACTTTGTCTATGTCCGAACTTGATATTTTAGACAGTAAAGATAAGTTTTCTTCTTTTAGCTGATATGAGACCTCCATTCTCTCGCTTATGGAAATTTTTACGGATTCTTTTAACAAATTAAAAAGGTCTACCTTTTGAATGCTTTTTAAACTTTCGTCAGATAGACTTTCTAAAATTTTATTGAATTTTCCTCTAACATTACTTTCTACTAAGGCATCAATTTTATCTTCTTGGCTTAATAGAAGCTTACTATCTTTTTCTTTAAACTCATCTATCAGTTCATCTAGTAAGTTTAAATGCTTTTTGCTATCATATTTCCATAGCTTTACCTCAGAAATATTATGATTAATACTTACTGTTTGCCTTATGTCGAAGATATATTTTATCCTTCCACTATCTATATCTAAAAGTGGTATTCCTTTTTCGCCTCTTTTAACGCTTCTACCTATACTTTTCCAATAATCAAATTCTGCACAGGCTGTTGCTTTTGGATCCATATTGTATATAGATATTTGATGTATATATGGATACTTATAGTTATTGCCTGATACCTTTAAATATTCCTCATATTTTTTTATATCTTTCTTAAATTCTTCTTTTGCAAGATAGATTGTTCTGCTTAAATCTACTATATCATATCTTGGCATTTTATCCCTCCTCATTATAGTGATAAAAATGAACTAAATTTTTATATATTTATTTATTAAACTTTATTTCTTTCTATTTTTTAAATTTCTGTAAGCAAAAGATAACTTTAAAATGTCATTTACGCTATCTTTTTATTGCAATAAAAAAACGATTGGAATTTTTTACTTTTCTAATCGCTTTAACTGCCTTTATTCTATTGCTTCCAATCCAACATTGCTTTTTCTAACTTTGAAAAATTGCAATTTGCTCTTCTTATAATTCCTGTTTTCTTTTGCTTTTTGTATATTTTTTCCACCTTTATCAAGACCTTTGTTTTTATTTTTAAACAAAAAGCGTATTCTTTTTGAAATAAGTCTTTATATCTAATATCCTCAAGTTCGTTAAAATCAATTCTTTCATAACAATCAGTCGGTACAGGAATCATTTTCTTAATATCCAATATAGATAATATGTGCATTTTTTCTCTATCAGAATAATATTTGTAAATATCTCCATCTATAGTAATACTATTATCGATCACTTCATAAATCAAAAAATGCTCATCAGAAACATTCTTTCATTTTTTGCGTTTTCCTTTGCAGAAGAAATTGGAATAAAATAATTATAATTTTCTATACCAACAATAATTCCAACAAATGGTTTTATACTGTTTCTATACGATGGATTATAATAAACTTCTGAATCTACTTTATTTAGATATTCAAGGTAATCGGAATTTACAGTATAAAATCCATATTTTATAACTTCTACCATTATTTTCTCCTAAAAAAACAGAGAGGTTTAATCCTCTCTGCTTGCTTTAATGCTTCACCTTTGGGATATAGGTAGTGAGACACCTTCTTTAATGCTCCACCTTTAACGGTAGTGGGACACCATCTTTATCTGATAAGAGTATAACATATATTCATAGTAATATCAAATAAGTAAATTTCCTAATGCCTACTCTTTTATCACTTATATTATACCCTATTTCTTTCATAAATCATTCCTTTCTTCATTCCTATAATTATATTCAAGTTTTTATAATCAATTTACTTATAATATTTACCTATAGTATTTTTTATTTCTTCTTCAATTTCTTTTAAAAAATTCTCTTTATTTTCCTTACCCTTTGCTATATCACTTAATCTCATTTCCCATTTTGCTGTTGTCTTTGGAGATTTAAACTCATCTATAACTATAGTAACTAGGTTTAATCCCTTTCTAGTTGATATTAGGTTTTTCTTTTCTCTTTTTATATAACCTTTGTATATCAAATTTTCTATTATTCCCGCTCTTGTAGCAGGAGTACCAAGTCCTTTTCTCTCAACTTCAACATTCTTAACTAATTCATCATTCCCAGCTATTTCCATTGCTTTTAAGAGTGTGTCTTCAGTGAAGTGTTTAGGTGGATTTGTATACTTCTCTTTTATATCTTTATTTTCAATATATAAAAAATCTCCTATTTTTACATCAGGAAGTTGTATATCTTCTTTCTTCTTTGATTTATATTCTTCTAAATATTTTGTAAATCCTTCTTCAGCAATTATTTTATAAGTGTTTATAAATTCAAACCCGTCAAATTCAGCCACTATCTTTGTTGTATTTTCTACAAGAGGATATCCAAAACTTGCATAGAGTTTATTTGTTATAAGTCTATATACTTTGGCTTCACTTTCCGGAAGATTTGAAATATCCTTATTTAATGAACTTATCGTTGGAATTATTGCATGATGATCTGTAACTTTTCCAGAATTAAAAACT
>JBQDYR010000017.1:17761-18953 GCA_052105355.1 Anaerococcus sp. | reverse complement strand
GGACGATCACTTGCTTTTGTGGCTTGTGCTGGCGAGAACGACACTACCGACAATACATCTGATGATACAAGTATGCCTATAAGTACAGATGAAAGTATCGAGGTTGTACCTTATGAAGATGAAAGTACTTCTGAGGAAACAACTTCTAATGAAGTAATGGATATGGATGAAGAAAGTAAGCTTTCTCCTATGGAAGTTGTTGATAAGGCTAAAGAAGGTTATGAGGATTATGAGCTTGAATCTATTTCTTATGATATGGATGATGGCGAATACTATGAAGTTACTCTCTTTATGGATAATAATGAAGTAAGCATGCATGTAGATCCTATGACTGGTGAAATTATTAAAAAAGAAGAAGAAATGGATGATGACACCAAAACTGCCTTAGATGAAAAATATTTGGATAATATCCAAGAACATCTAGACAAAGCTATAGAAGATGCTGACGCAGACGGTAATATGCATTACATCGACGAGTGGAGTCTTGAAATGGAAGATGGAAGAGCGCTTCTTGAAAGTGAAGTTTTTGAAAAAGAAAGCAAAAAAGAAGCTTATACCTACAAGATAGATCCTGAAAATGGTAAAGTTTTAGAAAAAGAAATTGAAGATTAAAAATAAAAAAACCCTGGCTTATATGCCAGGGCTTTTTTTGTAAGAATTTATCTTAATTCCATTATTGTTTTTATTTCATCTGCATTTATTCCTACCATAGCTTCTCCCAAATTTTTGCTTACTTCTAGTAAAACTTGTGGGTCATCGTAGTTTTCTACTGCCCTAACTATAGCCTTTGCTCTTTTTTCTGGATCTCCTGATTTAAATATTCCAGACCCTACAAATACTCCCTCTGCTCCTAGTTGTCTCATCATGGCTGCATCTGCTGGAGTTGCTACTCCACCGGCAGAAAAATTAAGAACTGGTAGTTTGCCATTGTCATGTACATATTTTAAAAGTTCAAAATCTACTTCTAGCTCTTTTGCTCTTGTGTATAGTTCATCTTCTCTTAAAGCTTTTACCTTTCTTATTTCTCCATTTATCATACGAAGGTGTCTTACAGCTTGGATTACATCTCCAGTACCTGCTTCTCCTTTAGATCTAATCATAGAAGCTCCTTCTTTTATTCTTCTTAGGGCTTCTGAAAGATTTCTTGCTCCACCGACAAATGGAGTTTTAAAGCTTGGTTTATCTATGTGGT
>JBQDYR010000017.1:0-17751 GCA_052105355.1 Anaerococcus sp. | reverse complement strand
TCTGCTGGAGATAAAACTTCTGATTCGTCTATGTAGTCTATATTTAAGGCTTCAAGTATTTGGGCTTCTACAAAGTGACCTATTCTTACTTTTGCCATAACTGGTATAGAAACTGCATCTTGGATTTTTGCTATCATTTCTGGATCACTCATCCTAGAGACACCACCAGCTGCTCTTATATCTGCAGGTACTCTTTCTAGTGCCATTACAGCAACTGCTCCTGCTGCTTCTGCAATTTTAGCTTGTTGGACACTTACTACGTCCATTATTACTCCACCCTTTAATCTCTCATTTATTTGTTTCATATAATTCTCCTTGATTATTTTTTGTTTTCATTATGATATAATCTTATAGATAAACTGGTACTATTAAAAGTGACAAATTTATATTATTTTATGGGGACAGATATGTATATACAGTTTAATGATAAAGATTTTTTGTACAAACAAGTTTATGACCATATTAGGTCTGAAATTATAAGGGGTAAACTAAAATATGGAGATAAGCTTCCTTCTATAAGGTCTCTTTCTTCCAAGATGAATATTTCCAATAATACAGTAGAGAATGCCTACTACCAACTCGACCAAGAAGGTTTTATAAAATCTATAGAAAAGTCTGGTTTTTATGTAGAAAAAATCGACCAACTTTTACTTATGGAAAAAGACCAAACAAAAGAGCCTATAAAAAAATCTAAAGATTCTTATGCCTATGATTTCTCCTTTGGTGGGGTTGATAAGGATTGTTTTAATTTTTCTTATCTAAAAAAAGCATTTAAGAGTGCAATTATAGAAGATGATACTTTTTTAGAAAATAATAAGGGGCTTGGAGATGAGTCTTTAAGATCTTCTATTGCAAACTATCTCTATTCTTCTAGGGGAATAGATGTAAATAAGGATCAAATTTTAATATCTGCAGGGTCAAGTGAACTTTTTGATCTTCTTTCTAGTATTTTTTATGGAAAAAACTTCGCTTTCGAAAATCCAGGCTATGCTTATAGAAATTTTGGGCCATACAAATATTTTAAGTCTTTTGCCTTTGGACTTGATAAGGAAGGAATAGAGATTAAAGATTTGGATAATAAAAATATTGACATAGTTTCTGTTACCCCTGCCCACCAATTTCCTCTGACTACTATTATGTCTATAAAAAGAAGAACCGAGCTTCTTAACTGGGCATACAAGAATAATGACCGTTACATAATCGAAGATGATTATGATGCAGAGTTTAAGTACAAGCTTATGCCTATCACACCACTTAAAGTTCTTGATATAAATGATAGGGTTATCTATATGGGAAATTTTTCGAGAGTTATCACCCCAGCTCTTAGGATATCTTACATGGTTTTACCAGAAAAGATTTTAGAAAAAAATAAGGACTTTTTTGACTCCTATATCTCCCCTGCTTCTCTTTTTAGCCAAAGAGCCCTTGCCCAATATATAGACCAAGGATTTTTGGAAAAGCAGATTAACAAGTCAAAAAAATCCTACGAAAAAAAGTACACTCTTATAAAAAAGATTTTAAAAAAGGAAGAAAAAATCAGAATAATTTCAACAGATTCTGGAACTTCTTTTGTAATAAGGCTGGATGAGTCTTTGGATTATAAAGAATTTGAAAAGAAAATAAAGAATAGAAAAATAAATCTTCCAAAAATCAATGATTTTGCTTACAAAAAAGTTGGATTTGAAGGTATGTATCTTTTGGGTTTTGCAAAATTAAGTGAGGAAGAAATAAGTAATGGCTTAAGAGAAATTATAAAAATAGTAAATTCTTTATAAAAAAATAAGGACACGGTTTAAACCGGTCCTTATTTTTTGCTTATAGATTATTATAATTTTAGAAGTCTATTTTTTCTCCATAGTAAGCTGCATTGTAGATTTTCTTTATATCTTCTGCAGATGTCTCTCTAGGATTTGTTAGAGTACAAGCATCCTTGAATGCATTTTGACTCATAGTATCTAAAACTTCTTTAAATTTATCTTCTTCAATAACGGTATTTTTACCGTCTTTAATGGTAGATGTTATACCTACAGCTTTGTTAAGTTTTCTTACTTCTTCTGCTATATCATCTATTCCTAGAAGTTTTTCTAGTTCGTCATATTTGTCTGTTGATTTTCTATTATAGTCTATGATGTATGGAAGCATGATAGCATTTGCTTCTCCATGTGTTAAGTGGAAGATTCCACCGATTTTATGAGCCATAGAGTGAACTATACCCAATGAAGCGTTTGAGAATGCCATACCTGCAAGGGTAGATGCATCGTGCATTTTTTCTCTTGCTTCTAGGTCTTCTCCATTGTCATAAGCTTTTTTAAGATTTGCAAATACTAATTTGATTGCTTGTAGTGCGTGTGGTGATGTGTAGTCGTCAGCACTTGTAGAAACATATGCTTCTATAGCATGAGTCATAACGTCCATACCTGTTTGAGCTGTGATGAGTGGAGGCATCTTTGAAGGAACTACAGGATCTACAATTGCAAGATCAGGTACAAAGTCTGGGTGTACTAATGGATATTTGATTTCATTTTCTCTATCAGTTATTACAGAAAAAGCTGTAATTTCTGAAGCTGTTCCTGATGTAGAAGCTATACAAGCCATTTTTGCTTTTTGTCTTAGTGGTGGATTTTCAAAGTTTGCAAGTTTTTGGAAATCATATCCTGGATGTTCATAGAATACCCACATAACCTTTGCAGCATCCATAGCAGAGCCACCACCTAAGGCTATAATCCAGTCTGGTTCAAATTCTTCCATCTTTTTTCCACCTTCAAGACAGGTTTTGATTGATGGATCTGGTTCTACACCATCTATGATTAAAACTTCCATTCCGCCTTCTTCAAGAAGTTCTTTTGCTTTATCTAAAAATCCAAATCTCTTCATAGAAGAGCCACCAGTAACTATAGCAGCTTTCTTTCCTTCTAGATTTTTTAAATACTCTAGAGAACCTTCACCATGAACGATTGTTCTAGGTACGCTATATGTATTCATTGTCATATGTTCTTACCTCCATATTCAGTTTTTAAAATAAGTGTTTGTTTCATTTGTTAAAATATTGTCTATATTTATTATAGTCTAATTTTTTTAATTGTCAATTAATAATCAAATTATATTTTACAGTAGAATTATATTATTAATAAATACACAATATTTATTTTAATTATATACAATATATTTTTTAATAATTGAATTAAAAAGTAAATTTTTCTATAATTAGAAAAATCTCATAGGATTTGTTTGGCTAGGTTAAGGCTTATTGAAAATATAAAAAATAGATTTTTAAAATAATTTATTTTGATTTTATTTTGATTTTTTTATAAAATACAGATATTACTTAATCTAATAAATAAAAAGGAGTAATTATGACTAGAAATGACCAACCTATACAATCTATCATCAATGCGACTAATATTTTAGATCTTTTAAGTGAAAATACTGTTATGGGTGTTTCGGATATTTCAAGGGCTTTGGAGTTACCAAAAACTACTGTTTTTAGAATAATAAAAACTCTAGAGATGGCAGATCTTGTTATCCAAACCAAGAATGACCTCTATACCCTCGGATATAAATTTTTAAATTATAAGTGTGGTGTTGATGAAGACCATAATCTTATAAGATATTCAAAGAATGCCTTAAATAAAATGGCAGAAAATTTTGGAGAAACTGTAAATCTAGGAGTTCATAGGTCAGAAAGATCTATAATCATCTACTCTGAAGAAGGAAATGATTATGCCCTAAATACAAAAATAGCTCCAAATTCTGAGCTTTATTGTTCAGCTATGGGAAAAATATTTCTATCTCAAATGTATAATAACAAATTAAGAACCTATTATGAAAAAGGCCACGAGAAAAGAACAGTAAATACTATTGTTTCCTATAAGGAATTTTTAAAAGAAAAAGATAAAATTTTAAAAACTAAAATTTCCTATAATAATGAGGAATACGAATATGGTCTAACTTGTATAGCAACTCCAATAGTAGTAAAGGGAGAAGTATTGGCTGCTATAGGAATATTAGGACCTACTACCAGACTTAAACAAAAGGGCTATGAAAAATTAGAAAAAGGTCTTTTGGAAACTGCAAAAGATATAGAAGAAAATATATTAAAGGTAAGATAAAAATATAAAAATTCTATATTATACATACAAAGAAAAACTGACAGATTTTTTAATCAATCTGTCAGTTTTTTTATTATCTTAATTTATCTTTTTCTTTTAAAAATTCTCCTATGATTGTGGTGAAATTTTTAATTCTAAAAATAAATCATTATATAAAATTGTTGTTTCTTGTCCTAAATTTTCAAAAACTTCTAGTTTATTTACTATATCATCTGGTGGATAGAGAGCTTCATCTTCCAAAGCTTCCTTACTTAGAAGTTTTTTGGCTTCTTTGTTTGGTGTAGAATACCAAATATATTCTGCGTTTTTGGCTGCTACATCTGGTCTTAGAAGATAGGATATTAAGGCATAGGCTCCTTTTTTATTTTTGGAAGTTTTTGGTATTACAAGGGTATCAAACCAAATATTGGATCCTTCTTCTGGGATAGTATAGGAAAGATTTTCATTTTCTCCAAGTGCTATAGAAGCATCTCCATTAAAGGTTATACCTACACTTGCCTCTCCTTGGATCATATACATCCTTATCTCATCTGCAAGAATTGCCTTAACATTGTTCATAAAAGGTTTAAGATCATCTCTTACATTTTTTAGAATTTTTTCATCCTTGGTATTTAAGGAATAACCATTGGCAAGAAGACCAATTCCTAAAGTTTCTCTTGCCCCATCAAAGATTAAAATTTCATTTTCAAATTTTTTATCCCAAAGATTTCTCCAAGATTTAAAATCTTCTTCTTTATATTTTGTATTGTCATAAACAATACCAAAACTTCCCCAAAAATATGGAACTGAATACTCGTTTCCCCTATCATAAGGAAGGTCTAAAAATTCATCATCGATATTCTCTAGTCCTTGGATTTGACTATGGTCTAGGGGAATTAAAAGATCTTTTTCTTTCATCATCTCTACAGTATAGTCTGATGGAACTGCAAGGTCATAGGAAGTTGATCCTTGCTCAATCTTGGTCATCATGGCTTCGTTTGAATCAAAGGTTTCATAGATAACCCTGTAGCCTGTTTCTTTTTCAAAATCTTTTAAGATTTCAGGATCTATATAATCTCCCCAGTTATAAAAATAAATTGTGTTGTTCTCGCCAGTAGTTTCTGAAGTTGAAGTAAGGGCAAGTTTTCCAAGAAAGAAAACTAAGATAGCACCTATTACTACAAGGAAAAACTTATAAACTTTGTTCATTTTTTCCTCCTTCTGAGAATAGTTTCTCTTTCTCTTTTTTGGATAAGGTAATAACCTAAAACCAAAAGTAAAGAAAGGATAAACATTAGGGTTGAAAGAGCATTTATCTCCAAAGAAACTCCCGTTCTAACTCTGGAATATATCTCTACAGAAAGAGTAGAAAATCCAGATCCAGTTACAAAAAATGTAACTGCAAAGTCATCCAAAGAATAGGTTAAGGCCATAAAAAAACCAGTAAAAATTCCTGATGCAAGATTTGGCAAGATAATCTTATTAAGAATTTGCATATCACTTGCTCCCAAGTCTTCTGCTGCCTTTATCATATTTTGATTAAGAGAATAAAGCCTTGGCAAAACCATTAGGACTACAATAGGAACAGAAAAGGCCAAATGTGCCAAAAGAACTGTCCAAAATCCCATAGGAAGTGGTAAGAGCAAGGTAAATAGTACCAAGAAGGATGCACCCATCATAACATCTGGCATAACCATAAGAATATTGTTTAAGGTAAGAATTCTTTCTTTTATCTTTTTACTTCTTAGATAATAGATAGAAATAGCACCAAGAGTTCCAACAATAGTTGCTAAAAGTGCAGACAATAGGGCTATTATTAAGGTATTAAATACTATTATCCAAAGTCTGGTATCTTCAAAGACTGCCCCATAGTGCTTAAAGGAAATGCCTTGAAAGGAGTTCATAGAATCACCTGAATTAAAAGAATAGATAATCAGGTAAATGATTGGTAGGTATAAAATTATAAAAACAAAAATTAAATACAAATTTGATAATTTAAATTTTTTCTCTTTCATCATTTCCTCCTATTTCTGTAATTTAAAACAAGCATAACTATAAACATCAAAGCGATCAATACTATACCTATGGTCGATCCCATTCCCCAGTTTTGAGTTACGAGATAGTGTTCTTCTACTGCTGTTCCCAAAGTGATTATCTTATTTCCACCAATGATCCTTGTTATAAGGAAAAGTGATAAGGAAGGGATAAATACAGCTTGAATTCCTGCTATAACTCCATCCATGGAAAGTGGCAGGATTATTCTTTTAAATGTTTGAAGGGAACTTGCCCCCAAATCCTTACTTGCGATAATGTATTGGTTAGGGATAGATTCTAAAGACCTAAAGATTGGCAAAATCATAAATGGAAGCTCTACATAAGATGCTACCAAAATAAAGGCTGGATTGGTAAAGAGTATCCCTTCAGATGCCAATCCTAAGATACTTGCTATCTTTCCATTTCTATTTAAAAGTCCTATAAAAGCATAAGCTTTTAAAAGTAAATTTATCCAAGTAGGCAAGGTTACTAAAAGTAGCCAAAAATCCTTATTTTTTGCAGACTTTAAAAAGTAGGCAAAAGGATAGGAGACAAGTAGGGTAAGTCCTGTTATTAGAAAAGCTGTCAAAAATGAATTGGCAGTCATTAAAAGATAGGTTGGACTTGAAAAATAATTCCTATAATTATCTAAGGTAAAGTTACCATATATATCCTTAAAGGATTGGAAAAATAAAAGGATTATCGGAGCTATTACGAAAAGTGCTATCCACAGATAGTAAACTGATGAAAGATTTCTATATTTTTTGCCCATCATTCACCCCCTGCATATTTTTCAATTCTCTTATCAAAGTCATCTTCTGACTCATTAAATCTCATAACATGGATATCGTCAGGATGTACATTTATACCAACTTCATCTCCCTCTTCATAGTTTCTAGTGGTATGAATTTTCCACATAAAATCAGAGTCATCATAGCAAATAAGTTCGTTGAAAACTCCACGGAAGAGAATATTATCAATTTTGGCCTTGATAAAGGCTTTTTCAGACGGAATAAGACTAACATCTTCTGGTCTTATAACAACTTCTACTTTTTCTCCTTTTGGTATACCTGCATCGGAGCATTTGAAATTTTTTCCAGCAAACTCTACCAGATAATCATCCTTCATTACAGCTTCTAGTATATTTGATTCTCCAATAAATTGTGCTACATAACGGTTAATTGGTTCGTTATAAATATCTGTTGGAGGTCCAGATTGGACTACTTCTCCCTTATTCATAACAAAAATCCAGTCACTCATAGCAAGGGCTTCTTCTTGGTCATGGGTTACAAAAACAAAGGTAATACCAAGTTCCCACTGAAGATTACGCAGAAGTACCTGCATAGACTTTCTAAGTTTCATATCAAGAGCAGATAGTGGCTCATCAAGGAGCAAAACTTCAGGCTTATTTACTATGGCTCTGGCTATGGCAACTCTCTGTTGTTGACCACCAGACATTTCATGGACCTTTCTTTTAGAGAAACCAGAAAGTTGAACCATTTCCAAGGCTTTTTCAACTTCTTTTTTTATAGTAGCTTTATCTACTCCCTTAATATCAAGCCCAAAGGCCACATTGTCATATACATTCATATGGGGGAAAAGCGAATAGTTTTGGAATACTGTATTTACCTTTCTTTTGGCAGGAGGAAGATTTTTTACATCCTCTCCATCAATATAGACTTCTCCTGAAGAAGGCTCAACAAAGCCTGCTATTATGTTTAAAATTGTGGTCTTACCACATCCAGAAGGGCCAAGAAGCGTATAAAACTTCCCCTTCTCAAGTTCTATATCAACAGATTTTAAAACCTCTTCATCTTCATAAGATTTCCTAACGGATTTTAAAATCACAGAATATTTATCAAAATTTTCAGTCATATTTCACCTCATAAAATAAGATTATTTGATTTATACCAAGTAATTTAAATAAATTTATTTTTTTATTTTAATAAAACAATTCTAATAAAAATTCTTATTCTATTTATTATAAACTTAAAAATTAAATTTAGCTTTTTGAGATAGTAAAAATAGTAAATCTATATTTTTTAAAGAAAAAAAGACCAGTAATTAACTGGTCTTTTTTCTTACTTTGAGTTATTGTAATAGAAGTTTATTCTATGTTATATTCATTTCTTTCTAATATTTCTCTGTAAGCTTTCACTTTAGTATCTAACGTACTTTCTTTTCCTAGAAGAACTTGGCTTGATATAATATTATCCATAGCTTGTTGAACTTGTGTTCCTGTGATTTCTTCTTTAGGATAATCTACTGTGAGCATTCTTGATTTAGATTGACTATCTGCAAATGATAATTTGATTTTTTCTGAATTCATCTTTTATCTCCTTTCTTTATTATAATTTAAGCTTCTTGGATTTCTTCTGTTGTAATTTTAAGAACAGTAAAGTTTATGATATCTGATAATGACATATATGCCTTGGCAAAGGCTATGAAGTTTTCATCTGTTGCATCCAAGTTTATATTGGAAAAAGTTTTTGAACGATTAACTTCCTTTTGTGTCTCTTGATCCATAAATGTATATTTAATTTGTAGTTTCATATTATTACTCCTTTCAAATATAGATAGATGTTTAATTAAAAATGTCCCTATATTTTTACTGGGCAGAAAATATTATTATAAGTTACTTATATATAATACTGATAGAACATTTCTTCTAGAAATAGTTCAAAAATAAGTCTTCTAATCTATACATAGATAAGAAAAAATGAATAATTGTAAAAATATTTTGATATTTTTTTCTATTATCTATAAATATATGGTAAAATATATCCATAGTTAAGAATTAACAATCTTTTACATTTTTTATAGGAGTTACTATGTTTGAAGTTTTAAAAAAAGCATTCCCTTATACCATACCAGTATTGCTTGGTTATTGTTTTTTAGGGCTTGCCTATGGACTTATTGTAGCTGAGGCGGGGTTTCCTGCATGGTCTGCTGCTCTTATGTCTATGGTAATCTATGCTGGAAGTTTGCAATTTGCTCTTGTTCCATTTTTAACAAGTCCAGTTTCTATCATAGCCTTGGTTATGCTTACTGTATCAATTTCAATTAGACACTTATTTTACGGCTTAAACTTGATTGAAACTGCAAATAAGAGTAAGTCAAAGTTTTTTTTTATACACACTCTTTCTGATGAAACCTATGCTTTGATTTCTACTCTTGAAGCACCCGAAGGTATAAAAAACGAAGATTTCTACCTTGCTATCGGTCTATTAAATTATTTTTATTGGGCATTTTTTGCATGGCTTGGGGCAATCTTTGGTAATATCTTTACCTTTAATACTCAAAGCTTGGATTTTGTTTTGGTTGCACTTTTTGTTGTTCTTTTTGTGGAACAATGGAAATCTGCTTCTACTCATATTCCTGCCTTGTTGGGTCTAGCAATTGCTGTTATTAGTCTTTTATTTTTTGGAAAAAATAATTTTATGATTCCTGCTATGGTGATAATAGTTTTATCTCTTTTGGGGACTAAAAATTTAATTTTGGAAAACAATGAAAAAAATGAGAGGGAACAAGAATGACTAAAGAAGTATGGATTACAATTTTATTACCGGCTCTAATAACTTTTCTTTTAAGGGCAACTCCTTTTATTTTCTTTTCCAAAAAAGAAATTCCTGAAATAATTTTCTACATAGGTAAATACCTACCCTTTGCTATGATGGGACTTTTAGTAGTTTTTTCTTTAAAGGGGGTAAGCCTTTTAAGTTATCCTTTTGGGATACCTGAAGCAATATCTATAACGGTGATTGTTCTTTTACACCTATGGAAAAAAAATATGCTTATAAGTATAGGTGGAGGTACTCTACTTTATATGTTTATAATGCAAACTTTTATATAAATTAAATAATGACAAAATAAAAAAGCCCAAACGGGCTTTTTTTAATTATCACTCCTTGAGAAAGAATTTTTCATATGGTTTGATCTTATATATAAAACTTTATCCAAAAGATTACTTGTTTCTTCTTCTACAAAGTCGGATAATTCTTGGTTAGTTTTTTCTAAAAATTCATTTAATTTCTCACCAGTCAAACTTTTATCTGCTATTTCTTTGTCAGTTTTTATAATTGTTTGGTGGGATTTTGCCATAACTTTTTGACTATATCTTTCTATTTCTACTATAGCTTCGTTATAGTTTGCATCTGCAAGAGCTCCTATAAGTCTGTTATTCCAATAGAAGTTATTGGTTGTAGGTTTTAAAGATCCATCTGAGAAATAATCAGGTGTTGTTCTTACATTTGTATAGAAGGCAACTGGTGCATTAAAAGCATTTGAACCAAGTGCATGCCATTCTATTACCTTATTTCCTTCTGGCATATATGGTCTTATTTGAGTAAAGACTGTTATATTATTTCTATTTATTCCAATAGGTCTATATGATCCTTTTTTGTCACTTTTTCCATAAGGATCAAATTCTGTTCCTTGGTAGTGGTAGGAAAGTGCATATTTCATATCTTCTATTGTAATTTTTCTTTCTGGAACCATAGCCCAAGGAAGATCAAAATCTTCTGGTCTATAGTGAGCATCTAATCCATCCCATAGATATCCTCTTGGATTAAAGTATCTTAACATGCCCCAAGCTCTTGGAGTATTATAAACTTTATCTGAATCATCGTTTGAACCATAAGCATATCTTGGATTAAATTCTTCATCTAAATTTAAGTTTAAGTGATTTTCTTGAGTCCATTCTTTTAAATCTTCAGAACACATAAAGTTTTCTTTTTTCCCATAAGCATCTTCAAAGTCAAACTGATCTATTCCTAATTGATTTGGCATAACTACATATGAATCATCTGGTACTCTTCTTGCCATCCAATGATGACCACCTATAGTTTCTAGCCACCAGATTTCATTTTCATCTTGGAAGGCTATACCATTTGATTCGTAAGTTCCATGTTCTTTTAAAAGACTTCCAAGTCTTATAACTCCCTCACGAGCTGATTTAATATAGGGAAGGGTTACTGTTACAAAGTCTTCTTCTCCTAGTCCACCTTCTTTTTTATCCTTGGAATTTTTTAAAAGTGGATCTGCTCCCAAAACTCTTGGATTGGTAGTTATAGTTTCTGTAGCTGTCATGGATATATTTCTTTCATTTGTTCCATTACAAGCCCAAATACCTTTAGAATTATCTGAGTCAGGATGAGCAGTATATCTCATAGGGTTTTCTGGAAGGTCAAATTCACATTCTGAAATTACAGACTTATATCTTTTGGGTTGATCTTCTGGATTTACCACTATAAATCTTTTTGCACCATATGATCCAGAGCCTGAGTCTTCACTTCTTGTTACTATAGTTGAATTATCGTAGGAAGCATTTTTTCCTACCAATAAGGTTGTACAAGCCATTATCTATATCTCCTTTTTCTTAAATATCTATCTTCTAATGTACCGTAATTTTTTTACATGTAAATTTATTTTATTTGTTTAAAACTTAGTCTAATTGCAAATTTTTGTTTTTGATTTGAAGAAATTTCTACCCTAATCCCTAAGTCATCAGAATATTTTTTTACTAAATAAAGACCCATTCCTGTTGGTTTTTGCTTGTAGGAAATTTCACCTGTGAATCCTTTTTCAAAAATAAAGGGAGCATCTTGGTCATCAACTTTTTTTCCGTTATCTATAATCTCTATATGATTATATTTTTTTGACTCAAAGGTTTTTATCTCTATAAGATCTTCTGTGTATTTACAAGCATTATCCATAATTTGTGATAGGATAAATACTAGGACATTTTCATCTGAAAAAGCTATGAAGTCTTCTGCCCTATCCCTTATGACTATGCCTTTTTCTCCTATAAGAGGATAATATTTTTCTATTACTGTATCCAAAATTTTTCTTATATTTAAAGCTTTTATCTTGTAGTCTACATGGTCTGAATCGCTTCTAGCATAAAATAAAATCTTATTTATGGAGGATTCAAAACTAGTATTTATATATTTTAGTCTTTCTTTAACCGCAGGAGATACTTCTCCTCCATGGTTTTCTAAAAGTAAGTTTGATATCAAAAGTGGAGTTTTGATTTCATGAGTCCATTCTTCTATAAATTCCCTATAAGAGTTTAATGACAAGTCCTTATCTTCTATTTCTTGATTTTTCTTATTTATTTCATTGTAGATACCTGAGATTATATTTTCCCAATCTGTTCCCACTGCTTCTATCAATCTATCTCTTGTTTCAAAAGAAGGGGTTTCTAAGAAATCTCCAAGTATTCTTTTAATCTGTCTTTGGTAGGCATATTCTTTATAGAAAATAAAGGCAAGGCTTAAACCTGTAAAGATGAAAATAATGGATGAAAGATAAATCATCAAATTTTGAGCTATGACATAAATTAGAAATATAAAAACAAAATCTGCCATCAAAAATACTGGCAAATATTGTTTTAGTTTTTTATAATAGGAAGTTTTTTTCATTTACTTATCCTCATATGAAAATTTATATCCTAGTCCCCTAACATTGATTATAATATCTTTAAGACCTATAACTTTTAGTTTTTTTCTGATTCTTGTTAGGTTAACCTGGAGTATATTCTCATCTATATATTTGCTTGACCAAACTTCTTCTAAAAGAGTATCTTTGGCTACTGGATTTGGGTATTTTTCCATTAGTATTTTTAAAATCTCACCTTCTGTCATAGGAAATATAATATAATCATCCTTATAGGAAAGCTTATAGGATGAAATATCAAGTGCGATATCACCTACAAGGATTACATCCTTTAACTTTTCATAAATTTTCATAAGTTTTTTGGATCTTGCTATAAGTCTTCTAGGGTTACAAGGTTTAGTTAAATACTCATCTGCTCCCAAGTTCAGTGATTCTATCTCATCTTCAAGTGTATCTCTTCCTGTAAGCATAAGTACTGGAATTGATGTGTTTTCTTTTAGATATTTACATATTATAAAACCATTGGTTTGAGGAAGATTTATATCTAAAATTACAAGATCTGGATTTTTTTCCTCAATTTCTAGATGACAATCTTTAAAGGATTTTATTGGCAAGACTTCATAGTTGTTATTTGTAAATAACTTTTCTAGTTCTTTATATAAAATTTTATCGTCTTCTACTATGATTATTTTTTTCATTTTACCTACTCTTTTCTACTTCATCTCTAGTTATTTTCTTTATTACTCCTATATAAAAAATTTCAAAAACTATCAAACCTATATTTATATAAATAAAAAATCTATTAGAAATAGTCTCATCTGCCAAGTTTAATATATTAAATTTATAATAAACAAAATTTGCTAAAAAAGAAATCAAATACAAAAAAATGAAATAAATATTTATTATTCTTTCCATTTTTTTCCTTGTATCGCTAACATCTGCTCCTAGAAGTCTTTTTATTTTAAACCTTTCCTTATTTTCTTTGACCCAGTAAATAAACTTAAAGGCTATATAGGTGTTGGCTATTATAAATAATAGAAAACCTAAGTATAAGTTAGTATAAAGCTCTATAAGAAACCATGAAATATCATTTTTAATTTCCCAAATATTAGACTCATATTTTAGCTGATCCTCTATCATCATATCTCTAATATTATCTGAAGCTCTAATGGTTCCTTCTTCATTTTTGTAGGCTGGTTTTATATAAAAATTGTAAGCATAGGGCTCTTTCTCTTTTACGATATTATCGTATACATTATCACTTACAACTAGACCAGGCTGATCAAATACTACCTTATTTGAAAAAATATTATTGGACACAATTTTTGGTATCAAAGAGAAAGTTTGACCTCCAACTTCTGCATAGGAACCACCTCCTTCTTCTATATGCATTTCATCATAGTCTAGATCTCGGTCAACATTATCCATGACCATAGCCTCATTGTCTTTTAATTCTATAGGATCTTGGCCTTGTTTTTCTAGAACAAAATTCATAGATGACTCTTTTATGAGATAATCAAATACATAAGAGTATGTCCCGTAATTTGGATTAGTTACAATATAAATATCTTGTCCAATTTCTTCTCTTATATTGGTCATATAAAAAGGTTGAGGTTTTTCTAAAATATTTTTATACTTATCCTGTGAATACATTCTATCTACTGTTTCTTTTTTATCATAAATAGTAAAATCTGCACTAATACTAAAATTATCTTTTAAGGAAAAGGACTGAGTCATAGGTAAGGATAAAAGGACAAAGGAAACTACCATGATTACATTGGTAATAAATAAAGATTTGTATTCATACTTGAATTTTTCATCTATAAGCCTTATTTCAAATAATCTAGAAATAGATTTTTTTGATAGCTTATCTAAGATATAAGAAAATCCCCTATAAAAAAAGTACAGGCTTAAAAAAATCAAAAATATTGTAATAGTAATTATCTTTGCAAAAACTAGGATGAACAATAGATCTAGGAAAAATAAAATTAAAGATAGATATAGGAAATTTTTTTCACTAATCTTTTTTTCCTTGATAGAATCATCTTTTCTTTTTCCCAAGATAAGTTTATAGACTTCCTTTTTTAGAGTAAAAAAAGTTATTAATCTTATAGATATGATTTGTAAAAATGTTACTACAAGTATAGATATAATTACTGCATTAAAGGATATTTTAAGGCTGTGAGACTTTAAGCCTAACTCTAAAACTTTTATAGCAAATAAATTTATAAAATCATTTAAGAATAAGGCTATGGGAAAAGCTATAACTAAAGCATAAAGTGAGTTAATTATTGCTTCTATTGATAGTTTTTTTGCTATATTGCTTCTTTTTTCTCCAAGCATCATAAGGATGCCAAACTCCTCTTTTCTATTTTCTATTTGATTTCTTGTTGCAAAAAATATTAAAGTTAATAAAAATATTATGGAAAGAATGTAGTTTTGAGTCAGATAGTCTTTTATAGAGAATATATTTTCTGTATATAAAAAAGATGATATGGTAGTCTTATCAAAGGAAAGGACTGTATAAGAAACTATAAATACCAAAATCAGACTATAATAATATAGTCTATTTTCTTCTCTATTTTTTCTTGCATCCTTAAGTATGTAAGATAATTTCATTTTTTTCTCCTAATCACTATAGAGCTTGTTGGAAGAAAGTTGTTTTACTACTATAGATATCCTATCATAGTAATCTTTTTGTTTTTCTTCATCTTTTTTTCTTATCTCATGATAAATCGCCCCATCTTTTATAAAAAGTATCCTTGTAGCAAAGCTTGCCGCATTTATATCGTGGGTTACCATAAGAATAGTTTTATTTTCTTTCTTATTTAAAGAGTAAAGTTTTTCCAATAAAAATCTTGAAGAAACTGAATCTAATGATCCTGTGGGTTCGTCTGCTAAAATGATTTTGGGACTTGTGATAAGAGCTCTAGCGATAGCAACTTTTTGTTTTTCTCCACCGGATATTTGAGTTGGGAACTTATTAGCAAGTTGTTTTAGGGAAAATTCATCCATTAACTTATCTAGGTTTTCTATAAGATTTTCTCTTTTTTGAATAACTAAGGGTAAAATTATGTTTTCCTTAACTGTTAGATTATCAAGAAGTTTAAAATCTTGATAAATATAGGATATATCTTCTGACCTGTACTCGATGAGTCTTTTTTCCCTGAATTTATTTATCTTCTTATCTTGAAAATATATATTGCCCTTACTAGGTTTTGTCATAGTTGAGATACAGTTTAAAAGGGTTGTTTTTCCAGATCCACTAGCTCCCATTATAGCTAAAAATTCACCATCCAAAACATCAAAGTTTATTGATTTTAGAGCATAGGTTTTAGCACCTGCTGAACCAAAACTTTTGGATAGTTTTTCAACTTTTATTATTCTTTTAAAATCCATATCCACCTCTTTATAAAAAACTAAACACTTACTTTAGTATATAATACCAAGAAAAAGTCTTCTCCTCCATTAAAATATTTGTAAGTGATTTTTTCTTTTTTAATCTATCTTATAATTAGCTTATAAATTAAGGGTGCTCGAAAGGGATGAGAGAAGTTTTACTTTAACCTATTACCAGATTTGGATAATGCCAAGGTTGGGAAATATTTTATTAAGACAAGCAAAAGACACAAAATTTTTTGATTTCTTGCACCATGTATAGCAAAATATGTTCAGTGAGAAATATGAATAGGGTAATAGCAAGTAAAAAACAATTCCAATCTTAAATGATGAAGATATAGATTAATTTCCTTGTAATAGGTCCAGTATTACTATATAATTATATTATTAATAAGATTAGAATTATATTAGTATTAGATCCAGATTTTAAGAACTGGTTAAGGAGTAATAATGAGCAAAGAATTTTCGATAACAGGTAACAAGGTCATAATGAACTTGTCCCAACAATATCATGATACCTCTGAAGATCTTTTATCTTCTGAAGGTTTCACCAAACTTGTAGAATCCTATATAGGTGAAAACAAGAGAGAGTCTACCCGTATCTATAGCTATTTGGAAAAGTTTTTTAGAAATTCAGACATAAAAGCTTTAACATATGAGTTGTGCGATATAATAAAGTTTTTAAATATAATGTCTATAGACGAAATCTCATCCAAGATAAATAAATATCATGACTTAAATCTTGAGAAAAAGCCTATGTTACAAATTATAGAAGAGCTTTATAACTATTGGAGAAGACTAGAAAGGTACACCATAATTGAACAAAAAGCAGATGCTGAAGGTATAGAACTTGTAAACTTCCTTTCTGCCAATAATACTATTAAAGCTCTAATTTTAGATACATATAGACGAGTTGAGTATGCTATTACTGGAGAATTTCCTAGAGTTTACAGACAAGTTCAAGCTGGATCTAATGCTGGTCTAGTAGTACAAAAATTTAACTATAATCTTCCTGAAAAATATAATATAGTTAAAGATGTTTCCATGATTACCAAAATTATGATTGAAACTCCATATATAACCTATACTAAATCTAACAAGAGAGATGGAATCTTTAAAGAGGTAGATGAAAGTCCATTTGAAAATGTTGAAATTAAGCCTGACCATTTTTATTGCTATCCAGCTAAGGTTGGAGATAATTTAATCTATATCTATTTCCACAGAGACCTTTTAACCCATGGTATAGCAACATCAAACTTATTTGAACTAGCTAGCGAAGAAGAAATAAATAATAAAAAACCTGATGCTATTTATCTCTTTGGAGCAAAAAATGAAGTAGATGATAGACATGTATTCTATATAGATGAGAAAAATGATCTTTTGGTTGGTTATGTAAACTATTCTGATAAGGTTGATTATTTTGGATACCTAAAGAAAATGACATTGACCTTAAATAATATTATCAATATTAGAAGAGGTTTTATACCTATACATGGGGCTGGTGTAAATATTGTTTTACAAAATGGAAAATCTGCCAATATAGTTATCCTTGGTGACTCTGGAGCAGGAAAAAGTGAATCTATTGAAGCTTTTAGATCTTTGGCTAAAGACTATATCAAGGAAATGACAGTTATTTTTGATGATATGGGATCATTTAGAATAGAAAATGGCGAGGTTATGGCCTATGGTACTGAAATAGGAGCATTTGTAAGACTTGATGACTTAGAAGCAGGATATGCCTTTAAGCAAATAGATAGGTCAATCTTTATGAATGCCGACAAGGTAAACGCTAGACTTATCATGCCAGTTTCTACCTATGATCAAATTATGAAGG
>JBQDYR010000016.1:0-19708 GCA_052105355.1 Anaerococcus sp. | reverse complement strand
TGTGTTTAAATATAGACCTAAAAAAGGATCTAAAACTAAAAAAGGTCATAGACAACCATATACTTTAGTTGAAATTAACAATATTAATTGTTAATGATTGATGTTACTTTAAAAACAAAAAAAAATAATATTGTAGGTTTCTTAATTAGAGGTCATGCTGATTTTTCAGAAGAAGGCAGTGATATTGTTTGTTCTGCAGTAAGTATTCTTGCTTATACAACAGTTAATACTTTAGATCTTTATATAGATAATGTAATGTTTTCTGATAGTGAGGAAGAAATGACTCTAGAAATTAATACTAGGACTAATCAAACAGATGTAGTTTTTAAATATTTTGAAACCGGAATACAAACATTATGAGGAGTTATAGGGATGTTATTAAACATTAATTTACAAAGATTCTCTAGTAAAAAAGGAGTTTCTTCTACAAAAAACGGTAGAGACAGTAGATCAAAAAGACTTGGTGTAAAAAGAGCTGATGGACAATTTGTAAACTCAGGAACAATCATTGTTAGACAAAGAGGAACAAAGATCCATCCAGGTAACAACGTTAAAAGAGGAAGTGACGATACCTTATTTGCTTCTTGCGAAGGAATTGTTAAATTCGAAAGAAAAGGGAAAAATAGAAAACAAGTTTCTGTATATCCAAAGCAAGATATTGCTTAAGAGAGAGACTATAGCTTGCCGATTGGCAAGCTTTTTTTAATAAAGGAATAAAAATATGATTGATTTAGCAAAAATTGACCTAATGGCAGGCAAAGGCGGAGATGGTGCAGTAGCATTCCGTAGAGAAAAATTCGAACCAACTGGCGGTCCTGCAGGAGGGGATGGAGGCAATGGAGGCAATATATATATAGTTGCAACTAGAGAGCTAACAACCTTGGAAGAATTTAGATATAAAACTAAATATAAAGCTGAAAATGGCCAAAATGGTATGAATAAGAAAAGATACGGAAAAAGAGGTGAGGACCTTTATCTAAAAGTTCCTGTAGGAACTATTGTTAGAGAAGTATCTTCTGGAAAAATAATAAAAGACTTAAATGTTGATGGAGAAAAACTTCTTATAGCAAAAGGTGGACAAGGCGGTAAAGGTAATATTCATTACAAGACCTCTACACGACAAGCTCCACGATTTGCGCAACCTGGAAGAGAAGGTCAAACGATATCTATAAGCTTTGAGTTAAAAATTCTAGCAGATGTTGGCTTAGTAGGACTTCCAAATGTTGGAAAATCTACTCTAATTTCGGTTATAAGTCAAGCAAGACCAAAAATCGCAAACTATCACTTTACTACTCTTAACCCCAACTTAGGAGTTGTTAAGATAGACAGAGGAAAATCCTTTGTAGTAGCAGATATACCAGGACTTATAGAAGGTGCTAGTGAAGGAGTTGGGCTAGGACATGATTTTTTAAAACATATAGAAAGATGTAGGGTTTTAATACACCTTGTTGATATATCAGGAATTGAAGGAAGAAATCCTATAGATGATTTTAATTTGATTAACGATGAACTAGCTTTATATAACAAAACATTAAAAGATAAGATTCAAATAGTAGCCTTAAATAAAAGTGATTTGGATTCAAAAAACAACGCTGATAAATTTATAGAAAAATTTGAGGACCAATACAAAATATTTAAAATTTCTGCAGCTACAACATCAGGCATCAAGGAAATGATAAACTTTGTTACAACAATCTTAGAAAAGACAGAAGATAGAAAGTTTGAAATTGATGAAAAAATTGATGAAACTTTCTTAGAAGAATTCTATAATAAAAAAGAAGAATTTGATTTAAACTATCTTATAGAAGATGGAATCTATATTGCTTATGGAAAGAGAGTTGATAAATTGCTAGAGAGGATAAACCTAGAAGATTATGATAGCAAACTTTACTTTGAAAAGACTTTAAGAGAAATGGGAGTTTTCGATAAGTTTAAAGAGATGGGGATAGAAGAAGGCGATACTGTAGCTATAGGTGATTTAGTATTTGAATATTATGAATAGGAGTTAGAATGCTAACAGGAAAACAAAGAGCAAAATTAAAAAAAATAGCTCACAATGAACAACCAATTATAAATATAGGTAAAAATTCTGTTACTGATGAGCTGATTCATGCAATTGATGAAGCTCTAGAAAAAAGAGAATTAATAAAAATTAAAATATTAAATAATAATTTAGATGATCCAAATTATATTATAGAAATAATTTTAGAAAGACTAAATGCAGAATTTGTTTCTTATTTAGGAAATATAGTTACAATATATAGGCAAAGTGAAGAAAAGAAAATTATTTTGTAATGAGAATAGGATTATATGGTGGTACATTTGACCCAATACACATAGGTCACTTAATAGTTATGGAAAACTCTATAAACGAAATGAATTTAGATAAGTTAATAATTTTACCTAGCTCAAATCCACCACACAAAAAACATTTAAAAAAAACACCTACACATATACGTGTAGAAATGGTAAATCAAGCTATAAAGGATAACTCTAGAATTGTATTATCAACTTTTGAGTCAACAGATAACACTGTACACTATACTCATGATACAATAAACTATTTTAAGAAAGCTTTTCCAAATGATGAAATATTTTATATACTTGGTGAAGATTCATTTTTAACTATTGAGTCGTGGAAAAACTATAAAGAAATGCTAAAAGAAAATCTTATAATTTTTGCTAGAACCTCTACTGCGAAAGATAGCTTACTAGTTAAAGAAGTAAAAAAGCAAAATCTGTTAAATCCTAATATTTATTTGTTAAATAATATTTCACTTGATATATCATCAACACTTATTAGATCTTTAAAAAAAGAAGGCAAGAGTATAAGGTATTTAGTTAGTGATAATGTATTAGAGATTATAAATGAAAGGGGCCTATATGTTTGATTTTTCAAGATATGAAGCTAAAATTAGAGAAAAAATTGGTGATAAAAGATATAACCATTCTTTAAGAGTTTGTCAAACGGCTCTTGATTTAAATGAAGGGTTAGATGAAGAAAAGGTAAAAAAAGCTGCTCTTCTTCATGATTGTGCAAAATACAATGAAAAATATTATTTAAATAAGTATAGAGATAAAATAGATTTTCCTAAAGAAATTATATATAATAAATTTGTATTACATGCATTTTTAGGTTCTATTGTTGCTAAAGAAGAGTATAATATAAAAGATAAAGAAGTTTTGGATGCTATAAAATTCCACACAACGGGTAGGAAAAATATGACAAAACTTGATAAAATTATATTTTTGGCAGATGCTTGTGAACCTAATAGGTCTTATCCTGGTGTAGATGAACTTAGAAAGCTAGCTAAAAAAAATTTAGATGACGCCGTTCTTTATAGTTTAGATGGAACTATAAAGTCTCTTATTGATAGAAAAGTAGAGATCTGTACATTAACCATCG
The DNA here is from genome assembly GCA_052105355.1 of Anaerococcus sp. Taxonomy (GTDB): domain Bacteria; phylum Bacillota; class Clostridia; order Tissierellales; family Peptoniphilaceae; genus Anaerococcus. The sequence goes on along the minus strand of JBQDYR010000016.1, from coordinate 16,302 downwards.
AATCAAGGAATTATTTAATTAAGGAGAAAAATGAGTAAATTAGACATTATTTTAAAAACTCTAGATGACAAGCAAGCAGAAGATGTAAAAGTTATTGAGATAAGTGAAAGAAGTTCAGTGGCAGATTTTTTTGTTATAGCAACTGGTAACTCAATAAATCAAAACAAGGCTTTAAGTGATTATATAGAAGATGACTTAGCTAAAGAAGGCTATAAAATAAATTCAGTTGAAGGGCTAAGAGAAGGAAATTGGATTCTACTAGATTGTGGTGATGTTATAATTCATATTTTCACCCAAAGTCAAAGAGAATTTTATGACATTGAAGATTTATGGGATTAATAATCCCATAAATTCTTGAGTTTATAGATTATAAAAATGAAAACCGATAAAAAAGATAAGCTAATAATTGCCCTAGTAATAGGTATAGTTCTAATACTTGCAAAAAATTTTAATCAACGAAATGACCAAGTTTCGATTGAAAAGGCAGATGGACAAGTTGTAAATTTTATAGATAATGCAGATATAAATAATGAAGATATAACTAGTGATTCTAAGGTTAAAACAATTAAAAAAGTACATATCTCAGGTGAAATTAATAAGGCTGGCGTTTATGAGATTGAAGATAATGATAGGTTAGAAGACTTGGTTAATAAAGCTGGAGGTTTAACTCAAAATGCAAACTTAGATTCTATTAACCTATCTATGATCCTTGAAGATCAAATGAGAATTATAATACCCAATATTAATGATCCCGAAAAAATTATTGACCAAAATCCAGTTGTTGATTCTACTACAGATGAAAAAGTAAATATAAATACTGCAAGTAAGGAAGAATTAATGAAATTACCAAATATTGGTGATAAAAGGGCTGATTCAATTATTGAGTATAGGCAAAATAACAAATTTGAAAATATAGAAGATATAAAGAATGTTAGCGGAATCGGAAATAATTATTTTGAGCAAATGAAAGAATTGATTAAAATAGATTGAGGTTTATATGAAATTATCAACAAGAGGAAGATATGGTTTAAGAGCTGTCTATTATCTAGCAGAAAATCAAGATAAGGGATATATTTCTGTGTCAGAAATTTCACAAAATTTAAATCTGCCAGAAAATTATCTCGAACAATTAATAAGATTACTAAAAAAAAGTAATATTGTTATATCTGCAAGAGGTGCAAAAGGTGGATATAAGCTAAGTAGAGATTTAGATGATATTTCTGTAGGCGAAGTAATAAGAGTACTTGAAGGAGAAATTACATCTAGTGAATGCGTTCAAACCGGTAGTTGTACCGAAATGAATGATTGTGAAGCTTATTTAGTTTTTGCAAAAATTGACAATGCTATAAATAGTGCAGTAGACTCTATTACTATTAGAGATATGATAAATAATAATATTTAATACTAAGGAGAAATTTATGAAGAATTTAGGAATGAATGAGCTCAGGAGAGAATTTCTAGAGTTTTTTGGAAATGAAAAAGGGCATACAGTTTTAAAATCTTTTTCTTTGATTCCAAAAAATGATGACTCTCTATTACTTATAAATGCTGGTATGGCACCCTTGAAAAAATATTTTACTGGCGAAGAAAAAATGAAGAATAACAGGGCTACATCTTCGCAAAGATGTATAAGAACTGGGGATATAGATAGAGTTGGTATTACTGAGAGACATGGTACTTATTTTGAAATGCTAGGTAACTTTTCTTTTGGTGATTATTTTAAAAAGGAAGCTATTCATTGGGCATATGAGTTTTTAACAGAAAAGCTCGAAATTCCTAAAAGTTTGATATGGGTAACAGTTTATCATGATGATGATGAGGCTTATAATATATGGAAAAATGATATAGGACTTGATGCTGATAGAATTTTGAGATTTGGTAAAGAGGATAACTTCTGGGAATTAGAAGTAGGTCCTTGTGGCCCATGCTCTGAAATTTTTGTAGATAGGGGTGAAAAAAGAGCAGTTGATGAAAATGATAATAAACCTGGAAATGATAATTCTGATAGGTTTATGGAGGTTTGGAACCTCGTTTTCACACAGTTTAACAAAGATGTCAATGGCGATTATACTCCCTTAGCTCATCCTAATATTGATACAGGTATGGGGCTTGAAAGAATAGCAATGGTTCTTCAAGATAAGGATAATATATTTGAAGTAGATGTAACTGCAAATATTATTTCTGAAATTGAAAAATTATCAAATAAAAAATATAAATCTGATAAGAAAGATGATGTTTCTATTAGAGTTATAGCAGACCACGCTAAAGCAATGACATTTATGACTTCTGATGGAATTATACCTTCAAATGAAAAAAGAGGTTATGTTTTAAGAAGACTTATAAGAAGAGCGGCTAGACATGGAAAACTTCTAGGTATAAAAGGAGAATTTTTAACAAGCATTGTTGAAAAAGTAATTGAAGCTTACAAAGAAGAGTATAAGGAACTTATTGAAAATAAGAAGAAAATTTTCCAAATTATTAGCGATGAAGAAGAGAAATTTCAAAGAACTATAGATCAAGGTTTAGATATTTTAAATTCTTTATTAGAAGAGATGGATAAAGAAAATAAAAAAGTACTTGATGGTGAAGATGCTTTCAAGTTATATGATACTTATGGATTTCCTTTAGATTTAACTAAAGAAATACTTGCAGAAAATGGTCTAAAAGTTGATGAAAAAGCCTTTAATGAATCTATGGATATACAAAGGAATCTTGCTAGAAATGCAAGAAAGTCTGATTCTGGTTGGTCTTTAGATAATATAAATACTGATGACTATAGTAAGACAAAATTTGTTGGTTATAATGATCTAAAAGTCGATGCAAAAGTTTTAGCAATCTTTTCAGATGAAAAATTATCTTTATCGATATCTGAAGGACAAAAGGGTATAATAATAACAGATAAGACCACATTCTATGCTGAATCAGGTGGACAAGTATCTGATACTGGTATTCTATATAATAAAAATGTAAATGCTAAAGTATATGATGTCCAAAAGAAAAATGATGTTTTCTTCCATTATGTTGAAATTCAATCAGGAGAACTTGAGACAGGTGAGATAACTTTAGAAGTATCTCGTGATAGAAGACTTGATATAACAAGAAATCATTCAGCAACACACTTATTAGACCAAGCATTGATCGATGTATTGGGTAATCACGTACATCAAGCTGGATCTTTGGTAGATGCTAAAAAATTAAGATTTGATTTTAGTCATAATAAGGCACTTACAAAAGATCAAATTAAAAAAATTGAAGACATAGTAAATGAAAAGATAAGAAAAGAACTTCCTGTTAAAAAAGAGATTATGACTTACGAAGAATCTGAAAAAATCGGAGCTATAGGCTTGTTTGAAGATAAATATAAAGATAAAGTAAGAGTAGTAAGCATGGGAAATTATTCAAAAGAACTTTGTGGTGGATGTCACGTAGATAATTCTTCTGAAATACTAATGTTTAAAATAGTCCAAGAATCATCTGCTGCTGCAGGAGTAAGAAGGATAGAGGCTATTACAGGTAAGGAAGTTTTCAACTATTTAAATAATAAAATTTCTACTATAAATAGTATTGCTTCTTCTTTAGGAACAAATCCTAATTCAATAGAATCAAGAATTAACGCTTTACAAGAAGAAATATTTAATCAAAAAGAAGAAATTAAAAGATTAAAATCATCTTCAATTAAAGATATCTTTGAATCGGTAAAGAATTCAGTAGAAGAAATAAATAGTACTAATATACTTGTATACAAATTTATAAATGAAGATATGGATTCTTTAAGAGATTTTGAAAATAGAATAAAAAATATTTATGATGAAATAGTTATAGTATTTGCGAATGTAAAAGAAGACAAACTTATATTTACAGTTTCTGTTTCAGAATCATTAACTGGTAAATTTAATGCGGGAAAAATAGTAAAAGAAGTTGCACAAGTTGCTAATGGTAATGGTGGAGGTAGAAAAAACTTTGCTCAAGCTGGTGCTAGCGATGTAAGTAAAGTTGATGAAGCTTTAGAAAAAGCTATTGAAATAATTAAGGAGTAATTATGTCAAACAATAATTTCAATGAAACAATGTTATTCAATCCACAAGAAGAAGAAGAAAAAAACATTAGAGAGATAATCACAAAGGTGTATAAATCATTAGAAGAAAAAGGTTATAAGCCTGAAAATCAATTGGTGGGATATCTTATGAGTGGAGATCCAACATATATTACCGGCCATAATGACTCTAGAAAACTCATTAGACAAGTAGATAGAGATACTATTATAGAAGAGTTAATAAGATATTATATAAATGAATAGAATAATGGGCTTAGATGTTGGGGATAAAACAATAGGGGTTGCACTAAGTGACCCCTTATTTATAAGTGCCCAACCAATGGAAACGATAAAAAGAACTAAAACAAATAAGGACATTGAGAGAATAATAGAAATTATTGACCAGTATGAAGTATCAACCATAGTTGTGGGTTTACCAAAAAATATGAACAATACAATTGGGCCACAATCAATGAAAGTTATGAGCTTTGTAGACCTTATGAAGAAAAAAATAGATAAGGAAATTATCTATCAAGATGAAAGAATGACAACCTTACAGTCTGAAAGAGTTCTTATAGATATGAAAGTACGAAGAGAGAATAGAAAAAAATATATTGATAAGATTGCGGCAGCATTTATCTTACAAACCTACTTAGATAGGAGAAGTAATGGATAAAATTATACTATTAGATGAGAATAATAAAGAAGTTGAATTTGAAATAGTATCTACTTTTGGAGTAGATGACAAAGACTATGCAGCACTTGAACCTGTAGATGATGATTTCATTTATATTTTTGAAATGATTAAAAGCGATGATGAAGTAATTTTTAAATCTATAGATGATCAAGAAGAATTAGAAGAAATCGCAAATATTTATGAACAGATGGAAAGAGAGCAACATGGATGTAAAACAATTAAGAAAGATATTCGAGAAGAATAATCATAAGTTTACAAAACAAAGAGAGATAATATTTAATGTATTAAATGACTCAAAGGCAAAACATCTAACACCAGAAGAGTTATTTTCGATTGTTCATCAGAAAAATAAGCAAGTTGGTATAGCAACTGTTTATAGAACATTAAATATATTTGAAGAATTAGGTATAGTTAACAAGCAAGAATTTACTAATTCAATCAATACTTATGAATTGATTACCGATGACAATGCGCATCATGATCATTTAATCTGCAAGAAATGCGGTAAGATTGTAGAAGATGAAATTTTATGTAATGAAGATTTAACAAAACTATTAGAAGAAAGATATGGTTTTGAATTAGATTACTATTCATTAAGAATCTATGGTATTTGCTCCGACTGTAAAAGAAAAATAAGGAGTAAAGATGACAACACAAAATAAATTAAGAATAATTCCGATGGGTGGATTAGGAGAAATAGGAAAAAACTGTACTGTTGTAGAATATAAAAATGATATGATAATGATAGACTGCGGTTTAACTTTTCCAGATGAAAATATGCTAGGAGTAGATATAGTTATTCCTGATTTCACCTACATTGAAGAAAACAAAGATAAACTAAGAGGTATAGTTGTAACCCATGGTCACGAGGATCATATAGGAGCAATTCCATACTTTTTAAAAAATATAGATACAAATATTTATTGTTCTAAATTAACTAAAGGATTATTAGAAAATAAATTTAAAGAACATGGACTCAATCCTAACAGTATAAAAATGGTTAATGTAAATAATACTGTAAAATTAGGTGAATTATCATGTGAATTTATTAGAGTAAGCCACTCTATACCAGATGCATGCGCTATAGCTGTAAAATCTCCAGTTGGTACAGTTATATTTACTGGTGATTTTAAAATGGATTTTACACCTATAGATGGTGAACCTACTGATATACAAAGATTAGCTCAACTTGGTAAAAAAGGAGTTTTATGTCTTTTCTCTGATTCTACAAATGTAGAAAGAGAAGGATTTTCCATGAGTGAAAAAACTGTAGGTGAAACTTTTGCTAAAATTTTTGGACAAGCAGAGTCAAGAATAGTAGTAGCAACTTTTGCATCAAATCTACACAGAGTTCAACAAGTTATTTATGCAGCAGAAAAATACAATAGAAAAGTCGCCTTATCAGGTAGATCTATGCTAAATAATATAAAAATTGCAAATGAACTTGGTTATCTAAAAATTAAAAAGAATACTTTGATAGACATTAAAGCTATAAATAGATATCCAGAAGATGAACTTGTTGTACTTTCTACTGGTACACAAGGAGAACCACTTAGTGCTTTAACTAGAATGGCAAAAAATGAACACAGACAAGTACATTTGAATGCCACAGATACAGTTATTTTATCATCATCACCAATTCCTGGAAATGAGATGCCTATAAATAATACTATTAATAATCTTACAAAGATTGGTTGTAAAGTTATATATAATTCTCTTGCTAATGTTCATGCTTCAGGTCATGCCTGCCAAGAAGAAATTAAGCTTATGCATCAACTTACAACACCAAAATTCTTTATACCAGCTCACGGAGAACCTAGACAGCTATATAAACATAGAACAATTGCTCATGACATGGGTATGCCTATGGAAAATATACTAATAGGAGGTAATGGAGATGTATTCGAATTTACTAAAAAATCTGCCAAAATTAATGGTAAAGTACAAGCAGGAAATATACTTGTAGATGGATCCGGTGTAGGAGATGTTGGCAATATAGTTTTAAAAGATAGAAAACATTTATCAGAAGATGGATTAATAGTTGTTTCTTTAACCTTTGAAAAACATACTCAAGAGTTAATAGCAGGACCAGATATTGTATCTAGAGGTTTTGTATATGTTAAAGAAAATCAAGATCTTATGGAAAGCTCTAAAGATATTGTTATTAGAACTCTAAATAAATGTAAAAAAAATGATGTACATGCTATCAGTCAAATAAAGTATCATATTAGAGAAGCATTGAAATCATATATCTATAACCAAATAGGTAGAGATCCAATGATTTTACCTATAATATCAGAGAAATAAAATGGATGATATAATTTGTAAGCATACAAAACAATTTTTAAATGATATTTATATCGATCAAGATTTTCTTGAAATAAGATTAAAAGCAATAAATAAAAATGTGCCTATTATGAAGTTAGAAACCAAAGAGTTTCTTAAATCTTTACTTTTGATAAAAAAACCCAAGAGTGTTTTAGAAATTGGTACTGCTGTAGGTTATTCATCTTTAGTATTTTCTAAATATTCAGATAGTAAGATAACTACTATAGAAAAGTCAGAAGAAATGTATAATATAGCCGTAGAAAATTTTAAGAATTATAATGAAGATATTAATATCATAAATATGGATGCTATCAAAGCCTTGGATTATTTAAATCAAGGCTTTGATTTTGTCTTTATTGATGCAAATAAGGCTCATTATAAGGACTATTTTGATATATGCAAGGATAGACTATTAAATAAAGATGGAATCATTGTATGTGATAATGTTTTATTTAGAGGCTCAATTTCTAATGACAATCTTTATGATAAAAGGCATACTACCATAATTAAAAGACTTAGAAAATTTTTGACCTATATAACTAATTTAGATAATTATCATACAAGTATAATACCCATAGGGGATGGAATAAGTATAACAAGTAAGTTAAGGAGTTAAGATGGAAGAAAAAATAGAGTTACTTGCACCAGCAGGAGATATGGAAAGATTAAAAACTGCTATTAAATTTGGAGCAGATGCAGTCTATATGGCTGGAAATAGCTTTGGATTGAGAAAAAATGCAAAAAACTTTGACCTTGATTCGATGAGAGAAGCAATAGAATATGCTCATGAAAGAAACGTCAGAGTTCATATAACCATGAATATAGTACCACATGATAAAGATTTTCAAGGCATAATAGAATATATAAAAGCTTTGGAAGAAATGGGAGTGGATGCACTTATTATATCTGATCCAGGAATTTTTCAAATTGCAAAAGATAATTGTAACATAGATCTTCATATAAGCACACAAGCATCAGTTACAAACTCGGCTACTATTAATTTTTGGTATCAAATGGGAGCAAAAAGAGTAATATTAGCAAGAGAGTTATCACTTGATGAGATAATAGAAATTAGAAAAAATGTCCCTAAAGATTTGGAAATTGAGTGTTTTATACATGGAGCCATGTGTATTTCATACTCTGGAAGATGTTTATTAAGTAATTATATGACAGGTAGAGATGCAAATAGAGGTGATTGTGCTCATGCTTGTAGGTGGAAATATTCGCTGCAAGAACAAACTAGACCAGGTGAATACTATCCAGTAGTAGAGGATGAAGATGGCACATTTATAATGAACTCTAAGGATTTGTGTCTTTTAGAAGATATAGACAAACTTATAGAAGCAGGAATAGATAGTTTTAAGATTGAGGGAAGGATGAAGACTGCTTTTTATGTAGCAACAGTCATTAGATCCTACAAACAAGCTATAGATGCTTATTATGAGGGAAACTTCACAAAAGAAATAAGTGAAAAATACACAAATGAAATAAAAAAAGCTAGTCACAGATATTTTACTAAAGGATTTTTATATGGAAAGCCTGATTCTGAAGCACAAATATACACAACTTCTTCATATATAAGAAATTATGACTTTATAGGTGTTGTTCTTGAATATGATAAGGAGAGTAAAATTGCTACGGTAGAACAAAGAAATAGATTCTTTTTAAATGATAAAGTTGAAATATTTGGTAATTCTAAAGATTTTTATGAGTTTAAAATAGATAATATAAAAAACTTAAAAGGTGAAAATATTGAAGTTGCAAATCGACCTAAAGATAAGCTTTTAATAAAAATAGATCTACCTTTAGAACCTGGTGATATGATTAGAAAAATAATAGAAGAATAAATAAAAAGCCCTAGTCACTACTAGGGCTTTATTTTAAGTACTTATTTATCTTTTGATGGGTTTTCTGAGAAATCAGATCTTGTTCTTCTTGATTCAACTCCAACATTTGAATTGTAATCTGCTTCATCATTGATAGATCTAAGATTTTCTTGATCTGGACTATCTTTTTTATCCAAACTTTCGCTACCATCAATATCTTTTGATTTTCTCATTTTTTCATCTAATTCATCATTTCCTCTGTATTGGTTATCGTTTGTAATTTTGTCTGACATATCAACTCTCCTTTTTAAAATAATTTAATGTAAGAGCACGAAATTGTGCTCAATATATATATACCCTTTTATTTAAATAATGCTAATTTTTTTTTGAAATAGTTTTCATTATCTCAACTATAACTTTACTAGCCATAATCATATCTTCTATTGCAATATATTCATAGATTCCATGAAAATTATATCCACCTGTAAATATATTTGGACAAGGTAGGCCCATGAATGAAAGTTTTGAACCATCAGTACCTCCCCTAATAGGCTCTACTATAGGTTCAATGTTTAAGTTTTCCATAGCTGTTTTTGCATAATTAACTATTTCCATTTTTTCTTTTAAAACTTCACCCATATTGTAGTATTGATCATACATGTTAATATTTATTAGATCACTACTGTATTTATTATTAATAAATTCTACACATTCATTTAAATAAGATTTCATTTTTTCAAATTCATCCTTATTATGGTCTCTAATTATATAAGTTAGAATAGTATCTTCTATAGTCCCTTTTATACCAACCATATGATAAAAGCCTTCATATCCCTCTGTATGTTCAGGTCTTTTAACTTGACCTAATAGATCATCAATTTCTTTTGCTACTGTTATAGAGTTAATCATAGTGTTTTTAGCACTACCTGGGTGTACAGATTTACCTTTTATACTTATCTCAGCTTGAGCAGCATTAAAAGATTCGTATTGTAATTCACCTAAAGCTCCACCATCCATAGTATAAGCAAAATCTGCATTAAAGTAATCTACATCAAAACTATCACAACCTGTTCCAATCTCTTCATCTGGAGTAAAGGCTACTTTAACATCTCCATGTTCAATTTCAGGATGATCAATTAAATATTCAATAGCATTTATTATTTCGGCTATTCCTGCTTTATCATCAGCACCTAGAAGGCTTTCTCCTCTTGTAGTTATTAGTCTCTTACCAACCATATTTTTTAATGATGGAAATTCACTTACTTTAATATAACTTGTTTCATTTAATTTTACATCACCACCTTCATAATTTATAATTTGAGGATTGGTTATTTTTCCATCCATTTCTGGCGATGTATCCATATGGGAAATAAATCCTACTGTTGGTAAATTTCTTTCTGTATTAGCTTTTAGAGTTCCAAAAACAAAGTGTTCATCATTTACGTAAACCTCTAATCCCAACTCTTCAAGCTCTTTTTTTAGAATATTAGCTAGTTCTATCTGACCATCAGTAGACGGCTTTCTGTTTTTGCCTGCTTTTTCGTCACTTTTTGTATTTACACTAATATAATTTAAAAATCTTTCTACTATTTTTTCCATAAAACACCTCTCATATTTATCATTATACACTTATATATGATAAAATATAAGAGAGAATTTTTTTAGGAGATAATATGACTGACAAAAATTTAAAAGTTTTAAAAATACAAACAGATCAAAATTTACCTACTTACGGTACAGTATATTCCGCAGGTCTTGATTTGTTTTGTTCAAATATGGAAGATATATTAATTAAACCAAATGAAGTGAAATCTGTACCTACAGGAATTAAAGTTGAAATACCAGAAGGTTATTTTGGAGCTATATATCCTAGGTCTTCAACAGGCGTCAAACGCAACTTAATGCTTGCTAATACTGTTGGAGTTATAGATTCTGACTACAGAGGTGAAATAAAAGTGTTTTTTTATAACTACGGTAAAGAAAATCAAGTTATAAAATATAAGGATAGACTTGCTCAAATGATTATCCAACCTTATGAAAAAGTTTCTGTAGAAAAAGTGAATAGTTTAACTGATAGTGATAGAGGAGATGGTGGATTTGGTTCCACAGGTATATAATGGCAAAAAAAAATAATGCTAAAAAAACTTTAAAAAAGCAAAAGTATAATATAATTGTTTCTGTTTTTGCTTTTTTAATAGTACTTAGTCTGATAGGAGTTTTAACTAGCTTTATTAAAAATAGAAAAATTGCTAAATACGATGAAGAAATTATAGTTTTAAAGGCTAATGATAGTGAAATAGACTCCGTATCTTTGAAAGAGCTTAGAAAAGGTGAAAGTGCAAGTGTTAATATCTATTTAAATAACCAAGAAAAGAAAACTACTCTTGAAGGTGTATCTTTAGAAAAAGTAATAAATAATTTAAAAATAGATACAACTAAATTCACTAAACTTGAGACTAAAAATAAAAATGGCACTAAATCTAGTATATCCATAGACACTGCTTTAGAACCTGATAGAGTCTATCTAGTTTATAAGTTAAATTCACAAGCAATTTATGATTATAATAATAGTTTTGGATATTTTGCAATTATAGACAGCCAATCAAAAGATTCATCAGATTGGATATTAGATGTCAGAGAAATCAATTTGAAATAACTCATGGATACATGAGTTATTCTTGTTTTATAAAATAATTTTATGTAGAAGATGTGAGATGTTAGAAAATTTTGAATATGAAAAACTAACTCCTATGCTCAAACATTATATTGATGTCAAAAGAAATTTTAAGGATGCTTTATTACTATATCGTGTGGGAGATTTTTATGAGACATTTTTTGAAGATGCTATTATAGTAAGTAAAAATATACAATTAACCTTAACGGGAAAAGACTGTGGACACGATACAAGAGCACCTATGTGTGGGGTTCCTCATCATGTTATAGACGTTTATATCAATAAATTAGTAAAAAAAGGTTATAAAGTAGCAATTTGTGATCAAGTAGAGGATCCAAAATTTGCTAAAGGTTTAGTTAAAAGAGCAATTACAAGAGTTATTACGCCTGGAACAATTATTGATATGGATTCACTAGATAAAAAAGAAAATAACTATTTATTATCTGTTTTTAAAAATAAGTATGGAATATCAGGATCTTATTGTGATATCACAACTGGTAAACTTGTTACCTTTGAAATAAAAGGTTCTAATGATACCATCTCAAATCAAATTATAGATCAAATAGAAAAGATTCAACCATCAGAAATTATCTTAAACACTAATTTTAATGATGAAAAATTAAAGACTTATTTAGAATTAAATAAAAATATCTTTATAACCTATATAGAGGATACCGATGATTACGATAATAAAGAAAAAAATGTTTTAAATCATCTAGGACAGACTAACTATAAAAAAATTAAAAATTTAAGACTTTCGTTAATAAGCTTATCAAACTTACTTGATTATATATATAGTTATCACAAGGAAAATTTGGCACACATCAACCAAATAGAAATATTAGATATAGATAAATATATGCAGCTTGAGATGAACACAAGAAAGAATTTAGAGTTACATAGAAATCTTAACTCTAACAGTAAAGATAATACTGTATTGTCTATTATAGATAAGGCTGATACAGTTATGGGGTCAAGACTCATTAGTGAGTGGCTTGAAAGACCACTAATAGATAAAGATTTAATAAATAAAAGACTCGACTATGTAGAATTTCTATTTAGCAATCCTGATGTATCTTCAAAAATTTCTAAATTTTTAGAAGATATATATGATCTTGAAAGAATTGTAGGTAAAATCTCTTATGGAAGAGCCAATGCTAGAGATTTAATTTCTTTAAAAAATTCTATAAAAAATATTCCATCTTTAAAAATTTACCTAGGAGATTTGCAGGATAATAACTTTAAATCTTTTGCAAAAAATCTACCCAATGTAGAAAAAATATATATACTTTTAGAAAATTCTATAGTTGATGATCCTCCTGTTACAATTTCTGAAGGTAATATAATAAAAAAGTCATATAATGAAGAATTAGATAATTTAATAGAAAAATCTAATAAAGCAGAAGAAGAACTTTTATATTACGAAAATCAAGAAAAAGAAAAAACAGATATTAAGAATTTAAAGATAGTATTTAATAAAAATAATGGATATTCTATTGAAGTTACAAAATCAAATATTAATAAAGTTCCTGAAAGCTATATTAGAAAACAAACATTAAAAAATCAAGAACGCTATACTAGTGAAAAATTAGAAGAATTAAGTGAGTTAATTCTTGGGGGTTCCGATAAGATTAACACACTAGAATACGAGTTATTTCAAGAAATTAGAAGTGAAATTTTAAATCATACACAAGATTTACAGCTACTTGCTTTGATGATAGCAAGTCTAGATGCCTTTAATTCACTTAGTAAAGTTGCAAGAATTAATAATTATTGTAGACCTAAAATCACTAGGGACAATAGAATATTTATAAAAGATGGAAGACATCCAGTGATAGAAAAAAACTTAAATGAGAATTCATTTATTGCTAATGATACAGATATTGGAGAAGATGATAATCTAATACAAATAATAACTGGACCAAATATGGCAGGAAAGTCCACATATATGAGACAAATGGCTATAATAATCATACTGGCTCAGATAGGATCTTTTGTACCAGCAAGCAATGCACATATATCTATATGTGATAGGGTATTTACTAGAATTGGTGCCAGCGACAATATTTCTAAAGGTGAATCAACTTTTATGCTTGAAATGAACGAAGTTTCTAATATATTAAAGAATTCTACAAAAGATTCATTTATTATTTTAGATGAAGTAGGAAGAGGAACTGGAAGTGATGACGGACTTAGTATAGCAATGAGTCTAGTAGAATATTTAAGTAAACATAAAAAGGTTAAAACAGTTTTTGCCACTCATTTTCATGAACTTACTATTCTAGAGAATAAGCTAAATAATGTTAAAAATTTAAAAATAGATATTTTAGAAGAGAATAATGAACTAATCTTTTTAAGGAAAATAAAAGCGGGTAAATCTGATAGATCTTATGGAATAGAAGTTGCTAAAATGTCGGGGCTTCCAAATCAATTAATAGAAAATGCCAAAATATTTATGGAAAAAATTGACAAAGAAGATTTATTTTCTAAAAATAAGTCAGAAAATGTATTAGAAACTATAAAAGATATAGAAGAAAATAAATATGATGACTTAAAAGATTATGCAAATTCAATAGATGTTAATTCTATAACGCCAATTGAATCCATGAATACTTTATATCAATTAATTGAAAGGATAAAAGAGTTATAATGGCTATAATTCAACTAGACAAACAATCAATTGAACAAATAGCAGCAGGAGAAGTTATAGAATCTCCATTTTCAATTGTAAAAGAACTAATAGAAAATTCAATAGATGCCAAAAGTAAAAATATAATTTTAGAAATAAAAAATGGTGGTAAAACATATATAAGAGTTACAGATGATGGTATAGGTATTGGAGAAGATGAAATAGAACTTGCATTTAAAAGACATGCAACTTCAAAGATTAAAGACTTTTCTGATTTGTATAAATTATTTACGCTTGGATTTAGGGGTGAAGCCTTAGCATCTATAATAACTTGTTCTGACCTTACAATAATTTCAAAAACTAAAGAACAATCCATAGGAAAAAAACTTGTATACAAAAATGGAAAACTTGATTCAAAATCTAGTATTGCTACAAATACTGGAACTACAATAGAAGTTTTTGATTTATTTAAAAATCAACCTGTAAGAAGGAAATTCTTAAAGTCAGAAATTGCAGAGACGAATAAAATAAATAGACTAATGTATGCCTTGGCTATATCTAATCCAAATTTATCAATAAAGTATATAAGAGATAATAGGATAGACTTTCATACAAACAACGAAGGACTAGATAATATAATATCAAATCTTTTAGATGAAAGTATAAAAGATAATCTAATCTCTATATCATTTACAAGTGATATTTATAAGGTTAGTGGATTTATATCAAATACTTCATATTATAGAGGAAATAGATCATTACAGTATCTTTATGTAAATAATAGATATGTTTCTAATGATTCTATTACTAAATGCATAGAAAATGAATATAAAAGTCTAATACCAAACTCAAGATTTCCTGCATTTTTTATATTTATAGATACAGCAAGTAGAAATATTGATGTTAACATTCATCCAAATAAAAAAGAGATTAAATTTGTTTATGAAGAAGCTTTACTTGAACTTCTAACTAATAATATTTCTAAAGCTCTTTATGATAATAATTCTATAAGGAATATTAAAAAAGTAGAAGATCAGAGGGATGAGATAAATTTTTATGATGATTATGAAAATGTAATAAACACATACAATAAAATAGTATCGGAAACTAATTTTTCTAATGCTTATAAAAACAAAGAAAAAGAAGATGTGGATAAAGATTTCTTTTTAAATTTTAAAAATGATAAAACCTCAGAAGAAATTATAGAAGAAGAGTTAAACTTTATTGATAACAAATATTCGAAAAAGATTGATGATTATAAAGAAGGGGATGTAAAAACTTCTAATCAATATTTGGGTTTTGAAAATATTATATATAAGACTTCTTTTTTTAATAGATACTCAGTATACCAAAAAAAAGATAGGTTACTTATTTTAGATCATAGAAGGGCAGATGAAGCTATAAGATTTACAAAGTTTATTAATGAATTAGAGTCGAAAAAAGTATCATCTCAAATTCTTTTAGAACCTACAATATTAAAACTTGATTCAAATTCATTTAATTCCTATCTAAAAAAAGAAGAAATTTTTAAAGAACTTGGTTTTAAAATAGAAAAATTTGGTGATAGGAAAATTATCATTAGAGAGATACCATTTATATTTGAAAATCCAGAAAGAATAGATTATTTTTATCAACTTCTTGATATTGATTATAATACTAATAAAGAAAGTCTTCATAAAAAGATATTTAAACTAGCAAGTAGCTCATCTTTCAAAAAAGGACATAATATAAATGAAGAAGAAGCTGATACTTTAATAAGAGAATTGAAAAAGTTAGATAATCCCTATAAAAATTACCAGGGACATAATACTGTGGTGATAATAAAAGAAAGTGAGTTAGAGAAATATTTTGATAGATAAAGTTGTTTTTATAACTGGTCCTACAGCAAGTGGAAAAAGCTCTTTAGCTGTACAAGTTGCAAAAAAATTAAATACAGAGATTATTTCTTGTGATTCTCAACAAATATATAAAGACATGAATATTGGTACCAACAAAATCAAAAATATTGAGATGGAAGGTGTAAAACACCATTTAATAGATTTTGTAGATCCAAGAGATGAATTCTCTGTCCAAGATTTTTCGAATAAGACAAAAAAACTTATTAGACAAATAAAT
>JBQDYR010000015.1:0-20511 GCA_052105355.1 Anaerococcus sp. | reverse complement strand
ACTAAGAAAAATTCTATGCAAATTTTTAAGAACTCTAGGACTGGGAAACCTTTTTTGACTCAGTCAACAAGATACAAGGAATATGCGAAAGATTGTGGCAAGCAAATTACAGGGAAATATAAGAAAGAGATAGATTATCCTATTAATCTTAAATGTGTTTATTACAGAAAGACTAAGCATCGTGTGGATCTTACTAATCTTTTGGCTGCAACTTGTGATATTTTGGCAGATTGTGGAGTTATAAAAGACGATAATTGTAAAATTGTTGTTGGTCATGATGGGTCTAGGGTTCTTTTTGATAAGGATAGACCAAGGGTGGAAATTGATATTGAAAGGATATGAAGAATGAAAGAAATCAGACCAGACTATTATAAATCTAAGGGGATTGAAACAATTGATGTAATTGAAGCTTTTGATTTAAATTTTAATCTTGGAAATGTTATTAAATACGTTTTAAGAGCTGGCAAAAAGCAAGGTGAAGAAAAGGAAAAAGATTTAAATAAGGCTTTGTTTTATCTTAAAAGAGAGGTTAGTAAAGATGAATTTTAAATATAAGAATGGCAGTCCTTATGTTAAGAAAAAAATAAATCAGACTTATAATAAAGCTGTTAAGGATACTGTAAAAAGTACGGTTACAAGAGATTTGATTTTGAATTTTCTTGATTTATCTATGGAAACTCTCCATGATGAATTTGGTTTTGGAGATAAAAGGTTAAATCAGTTTAAGGACAGATTGGAAAATAAACTAGATTGTATTAATAACGACTATGTCAAGTGGGAAGATATTAGGGGCAATATTACAATTAAGGAGAAGTGATGAAATATAAGAGAAGAAAAATCGTTTCAGATGTCAAGAACGAGATTGAAAGGGAAGGTGTTAAGAAAAGATTAAAAAAATATAAGTATGACCTTGATTATATCGATATGAAAATGGATAAGAGAGATAATCTAAGGGCGAGTATTGATGGTGTTAAGGCTTGTATGTCAGATAGTGAAACAGTCCAAGGTGGTGGTTCTACACAGGAAGAAAAAATAATAAGGGTTATTGATAAAATAAGCAAAATTGATAAGGAAATTAAAGAAATTAGGCTTGAAAATTCTGATGTAAGGTATGCTCTTAAAAACTTAAAAGATGATGATTATAGGTCTATTGTTCATCATGTTTGGATCAATAACGATATGACTATGGAGGGAATGGGGAAAAAGTTACATTTGAGCAAGTCAGCCATATGGAAAAAGTCTGATCATGCTTTAAAGGCTATCTATGAAATACTTAAAGAATATTAATTATGCTTAATGGTGAACAAAAAGTGAACGAAAAGTGAACGAAAAAGTTATCTTTAGATGATATAATGGTAAGTGTTAAAATATAAGTCGTTATTAAAACGGCTATGGAGTTGCAAAGTTAATATTTTAGGCAGGTGGGAACCTGTCTTTTTTTGTTTAAATTTATGAACCAAGCTGCCAAAACCTCCTTTCTACAAAATATTTTTATCGTGTTAAAAAATAAGTTTGAATTTTCTTTTTATTAGTCTTGGCAGCCTAGTTGGTGAATTTAAAATATTGTAGGATTCGAGAAGTTTGCCGAGTGGGGACTTATAAGGTAGGTGACAAAATGGCTCGAGCTAAATATAAAGAGTGGTTAAAGGAAGAAAATTTATTTAAGGTTGAGGCTTGGGCAAAAAGTGGTTTATCTGAGAAACAAATATCTCACAATATGGGGATTGCATATTCTACTTTAAAAGATTGGAAGAAGAAATATTCGGCTTTTTCGGCTTCTTTAAAAAAGGGAAAAGAAGTAACGGATTTTGAAGTCGAGAATGCAATGCACAAATCAGCAATCGGATATTTTGTAGAGGAAACTAAAACTTGTATTACAGAAACTAATGGGGTTCAAACTAAAAAGATTGAAAAGTATAAAAAGTGGGTGTCTCCAAATTCTACCGCACAAATTTTTTGGCTTAAAAATAGAAAGCCAGATGTATGGATGGATAGAAAAGCCAAAGATAATGATAATAAAAATAATTCGGAATTAGCAAGGTATTTTGAATTATTAGATGACAGGTTGTTAGAAGATGAGTAATATTAATAAAATTTATACAAAAAAACAACAAGAAATATATAGAGAAACAGCACTTAATGACTGGTTTATTTTAATCTTACATGGTGCAAAAAGGTCTGGAAAAACACAACTAAACAACGATTTATTTATAAGAGAACTAATAAGAGTTAAGAAAATAGCTAAAATGGAAGGTGTTGAACGACCTCAATATATCTTGGCAGGTTTTTCTATATCCACTATTTATCAAAATATTCTAATAGAGTTATCTTCCAAGTATGGAATGGATTTTAAGATTGATAAATTAGGTAACTTTACTTTTATGGGAGTTTATGTAGTGCAAGTGGGACATGGTAAAGTTGATGCATTAGGTCGTATTAGAGGAATGACTTCTTATGGAGCTTATATTAACGAGGCTTCTTTAGCAAACGAACAAGTGTTTGATGAGATCCGTTCCCGTTGCTCTGGTAAAGGTGCAAGGATAATGTGTGATACCAATCCCGACAATCCCGAGCATTGGCTTAAAAAAGATTATATAGACAATGATAGTGATAAGATTTTATCTTACAAGTTTACAATTTTTGACAATGATTTTTTGGATAAAAGATATTTACAATCTACAATCGAGACAACGCCTGCTGGTATGTTTACAGAACGCAATATCTATGGGAATTGGGTATCTGGCGATGGAATGGTTTATAAAGATTTTGATGCTAAAAAACATTTTATAAATGATTTAGATCAGTATAAATTTAATAGATACATTGCTGGTGTCGATTGGGGATATGGGCATTATGGAGCTATTGTTGTTTTTGGTATAACTGATAATAATGAGTACATAATGATTGATGAAGTTGCAGAAACACAAAAAGAGATTGATTGGTGGGTCAATGAAGCAAAAAAGCTTGATAAAAAATATCCTAAGTTAGTTTTTTATTGTGATTCGGCACGAGTTGAGCATATTGATAGATTTATCAAAGACGGATTGAAAGCTAAGCTTGCAAGTAAAAAAGTTGTTGAAGGTATCGAGCAGGTGGCTATCTTATACAAGACCTTAAAATTAAAGGTATATGAGCCTACAGCAAAAAGATTTAAAGAAGAGATATATTCATATGTTTGGGAAACTAATACAACAAGAGACCAAGTTAAAAAGCAATATGACGATGTAATGGACGCTATGAGATATGCTATTTATACTGATCTAAGAGATGACGGTGCAAGAATTAAAATGTTTAAAGGAGGTTTTATTTGATAAGTACAAAAACAATCGTTGGTGATTTTAAAGAATTTATAATTGATAAAGATGACCCTTTGAACTTGGAAAGTTTGGAGGGTTTTATTAATGCACATAAAAGCTTGGTAATTGAAAGATATGAGCCTCTTTTAAATATGTATCAAGGCAAACACAATATTTTATTTTGGCAGCCTAAGCCACTTAATAAGCCTGATAATAAGGTAGTTATGAACTTTGCTAAGTATATTGTTGATACGCTTAATGGATATTTTTTAGGTATTCCTATTAAAATCAATCACGAGAGCGAAGAATATGTCAACAAACTAACTGATGTTTCAGATTATAACAATATTGATGATGAGCAGTATGAGCTAGCAAAGGATATGTCTATTTTTGGTGTAGGCTATGAAATGCTGTATCTTGATGAAAATGCAGTTGAAAATATCTTGCATGTTAGTCCTTTGGAAACTTTTGTTATTAGAGATAATTCTATAAGAAAAAAAATTAGATATGGTGTCCATTATTACAAAGACCAAGACGGAAATTTAAAAGGTACTTTTTCAGATGATAAAAATATTTATTATTTTAAAGAGGACGAGGACGGACTTTATATTGTTGAGGAATATCCTCATTATTTTGGCTTTTGTCCAGTTATTGAATATAGGGAAAATGAGGAGTGCCAATCAGCTTTTGAATCGGTTTATACGCTTATAAATCAGATTGATAAGGTTATAAGTGAAAAGGCGAATGATGTTGATTATTTTGCTGATGCTTATTTAAAGGTTATTGGAGTTGAATTAAACGAAGAACAAGTAAGATTTTTAAAAGATAATAGAGTTTGGAATTTGTATAAAACAACGAATGAAGCTGATGGAACTATTCCTGATGTTAATTTTTTACAAAAGCCAGATGCCGACCAAACGCAAGAGAATTTACTTGATAGGCTTGAAGAAAAGATCTATCAACTTTCTATGATACCGAATTTGTCTGATGAAAACTTTGGAACATCATCAGGAATTGCTTTGTCTTATAAGCTGCAAGGCTTGGATAATCTTTGCAAATCTAAAGAGCGTAAGTTTACGGCTGGTTTGAATACAAGGTATAAACTTCTTTGTAATTTGCCAAATTGGGGAGATAAGGAAGCCTACAAGGGAATTACCTATCGATTCACTAGAAACGCTCCTAAAAACGTGTTAGAAGAGGCACAAGTTGTTAATTCTTTAAATGGATTGGTGAGTAAAGAAACTGGTTTATCTTATTTGTCTATTGTAGATAATGTAAAAGAAGAAATAAAAAAAATGGAAAAAGAAGATGAATTCAAAACAGATATAGTACATGATAACGGAGATGATTGGAGTATGGAAGATGTCAACGAGCAAGGAATATTGGAGAAGTCGAGAGTATCAAAATCTTCTAAAGTCCAAGAATAGAGATGAAAGGTTTGTAAAAGAGCGAATTGCTTATATTTATAACGAGCTTTTAAGAAACATAAATAAAGAGATACAAAGTCAAATCACAAATTTTTCTGATAGTCAAGGAATATCCATCAATGAGGCTAGAAAGAGAATTGAAAAGGCTGATGTTGAAGATTATAAGTATCTTGCTAAGACTTATGTAAAAGATAAAGATTTTAGTCAAAAAGCCAATAGAGAAATGAAACTGTATAATATAACAATGCGACTTAATAGACTAGAAATGCTTAATCAAATGTTAAGAGTGCATATTATTGGAACTGGTTCAAAAATTGAAAATGAATTACAAAATCATTTGATAAAAGGTTCTATTGATGAGTACAATCGCCAAGCAAGTATTTTGGGGCTTAATATAAACCGAGCAGGAATAGAAAGAAGGGCAAAATTTATTGTAGACCAAGACTATCATAACGCTCATTTTTCTGATAGAGTTTGGAGAGATACGAGAGAATTATCAAGACGAATTGAAAGAGATATTGAATCCGTTGTAATTCAAGGCAAAAATCCTAGAGAATTTGCAAAAAAACTAAGAGATTTAGTTAGCAAGGATATTAAAAATATAACGAATGCTACTGAAAGATTAGCTTATACAGAAAGCGGCAGGGTATGGATTCAAACTCAAATAGAAGCATATAAAGACGGTGGGTATGAGTATCTAGAAATAATGACCGAGCCTACAGCTTGCAGTCATTGCAGCCCTCATAACGGGGAGATTATAAAGATATCTGAAGCAGTTGAGGGAGATAATATTCCTTTGTGGCATCCAAGGTGCAGGTGTACTACTGTTGCATATTTCAAGGAGGACTAATAATGTTTATAGGCTATTTACAGATATTTCTATTATTTTTTAAGATTGTAAAAGTTATTGATTGGCCCTGGGATTTAGTTTTAGCACCATTAATTATAACTTTTTTAAGAGGTATGGTGGAAGGCTTACATGAGGGATATAAAAATATAGGAAAAAACTGTTAATGATTATGAAACTAACAATTAAATACTATTCAAAACTACAGAAAAGAAAGTGGTTACTTAAAAGAGAGGGTGGGGCTTATGAGCAGCACGCCCATTTTTTATGCAAAAAAGATGCTTTAAATGTTAGAAGATTGATTGATGGAAATAAGTATCCTTATAACAAGAAATACAAAATAGCAATGCAAAGGATACTTACAGAAGAAGAATTTAAGAAGCTTGATAAAAAGCAAAGGTATTGCAATGTAAACAAAGGAATTAAATACTAGAATTAATCGGACATGAGATGTCCGTTTTTTATTTGCCCAAGCTTTGAAGGCATTAAAAGCTAAGGATAGTTAAGCATTACAACTTTAAATTATGGAGGTAAATATGACAGACGAAAATAAAAACCAAGTTGAAGAAACTACAGAAGAAATCGAAGAAACAAAAGTGGAAGAGGCTGAGAATGAAGAGCCTGAAAAGAAATATTCTGATGAACAAGTAGACGAAATTATCAAGGAAAAGAAAGCTAAATGGCAAAAACAACAAGAAGAGAAAATAAAAGAGATTGAAGAAGCCAGAAAGCTTGAAAAAATGAATGAAGATGAAAAGTTAAAGTACGAACTTGACAAGTACAAAAAGGAACTTGAAGAGTACAAGCAAAGGGAAAATCAATCAGCAATGGCAAAGGTTGCAAAAAATATGTTGGTTGAGGAAGGCTTCAATATTTCTGATGATTTAGTCAATAACTTAATAACTGATGAGGCAGAAACTACAAAAGAAAATGTGAAAGATTTTGCTGGAATGCTTAAAGACTTGGTGGAAAAAGAAGTGAACGAAAGACTAAAGGGCAAAAGTCCAGAAGTTAAAAAGACAGGTGTTAAGTCAAGCCAAGGTCAAAGAAGTGAAATTTTAGGGATAAAAGATGCTGTTAAAAGACGTGAGGCAATGCTTAATCACCCTGAATTATTTAATTAGGAGGAAATTATGGCAGTATTAGAAAATACAATGAATGCAAGTAACTATTTACAAGTTGCAGATCAAGATTTTGTAAATGTATTTGGAAATCAAATCGAATCTTTACAAGAGATGTTGGGGATTCAAAGATCTACAAAAATGAATATAGGGGATACTATTAAAACCTATAAATCATCTGTAACTTTAGCTGATGGAAAAGTAGCAGCTGGAGATATTATTCCTCTTTCTACTACTAAAAGAGAACCAGACCAAACTTATACTTTGGAATATAACAAGTATAGAAAATTAGTACCAGCAGAAGAAATCCAAAAAAGAGGTTTTGCTGTTGCTGTTGCTGATACTGACGATCTTATGGCAAGACAAATGCAAGAAAATATCAGAAATGATTTATTTGCCCAAGTTAAATCTACAAAGAAAACAGCAGACGCCTTTGGGGTTCAAGATGGATTTGCCAAGGCTTGGGGAAATGTTAATACAGCATTTGCAGGAGAAGGGGCAGGAACTATTGTTTTTGTAAATCCTTTAGATGTATCTGATTATTTATCTAAACAAAATATATCAGTTCAAACTGCTTTTGGATTGACTTATTTAACAAACTTTATGAATACAACAACTACTATTGTTACAAGCCAAATACCAAAAGGCACAATGTATGCAACAGCACCTGAAAACTTAAATCTTGCTTATGCAAATGTATCTGGTGGAGAAATCGGAAAAGCTGACTTTGGTTTTACAACTGATACCACAGGAATTATAGGAATTACAAGAGAAGTAGAAAAAGATAGAATGTCCGTTTCTACTTATGCTATGTATGCAATAAAATTATTTGCTGAAAGAACTGACGGAGTTTTTAAATTTAATATTACAGAAGCACCAGAAGAAACAGGTCCAGCAGCATAGGGAAATAGGTGGTGAGCATGGATAATTTAAAAATATATGAAAAATTAATAGGGCAAATTGATATGGACTTGATACAGTCAATCGAAGATTTGCAAAAAGCAAAAATGATTGATGTAATAAGTCCTTTTATAGACCTTACAGAAATTCCCAACGAGCTTAATCATATTCTTGTGGAACTCACCATCTTTAGATTTAACAAGATAGGCTCTGAGGGAATGACAAGTGAATCTAAGACAGCAGGAACTGAATCCTACGATCCAAACTATGAAGACAAATTACTCAACAAGTGCATTGACTATGCAAAAAACTCTAGTGGTATACAAGCCAAATGGGGAGTGAAACTCTTATGAGATTTGATACAAAAGTTATTTTTATCAAAAAGGGAGAGGAAAGATACAATCCTCAAATTGGCGGCATGGAAGCTACAGAAACAAGGGATGTAAAATATTGCTCTTATAGGTCGGTGAGCCTTAAAGAGCAAAACGAGTTATTCTCTAAAGTTGATGTTGGTGCTATTAGTTTGGTAGTTAATGGAAAAAGTCCTGACTATGATTATGTGATTTTGAATGATAAAAAATACAAAGTCTTGGCTAAAGAAATTTTTAGACAAAAGACAGGATATGTAGTGGGGAAAATATGAAGATATCTATAAAAGGTACTGATTTATTGACCAAGAATTTATCTAAAATAAAAGACCTTGAATTTGCAAGAAAAACTGTTAAAAAGCACGGGGCAAAGCTGCAAAAGACAATGAAAGATAATGCTACACCGGGAAAAATCTTTGTAAAAGGATATTCTCATGGAGATACTAAAAGATCCACAGAATTAGAAATAATAGACAACGGACTTACTGCTGTTGTTGCTCCCAATACTGAATATGCAGCATATCTAGAATATGGGACAAGATACATGGAGGCAGAACCTTTTGTCAAGCCTTCTTTAAACAGTGTAGAAAGAGGATTCATAGAGGATTTGGAAAAGATGGATAAGTGATGAATCAAGAAATATATGATCTAATTTTTAAAAGAATACAGGATTTAGGCTATGACTGTTACCCCTTTTTGCCAAAAGAGGGAACTGCATACCCTTTTGCTGTATTAGGAGAGGTCGATCTTAAGCCAAAGGCCACTAAGTCTTTTTCTTTGGGTCAAGCCTCTATTTTTATACACATATGGACAAAAAAAGAATCAAGAAAAGAATGCGAAAAAATGTGCCAAAAAATCAACCTTGCTTGTCACAAGTTTACAGATCCTCATGTTTGGATTTTGCTTGATGGTTCTACAAGAGTTTTGGCAGATAATTCAACAAACGAAACTCTTTGGCATGGAGTTTTGAATTTAACTTATAAATTTTATTAAGGAGTGAAAATATGATAAAAGCGATTTATGGAAAAGATAAAATTTTAATGTTTAGGCTTTTAGAAAATGCCGAACTAGAAAATGCTACTAAGCTAGCATTACAAACTGAGCACACTTTATCTTATGAAAATAATGTTGATACAACACAAACAAAAGATGGAGCAATAACATCGAATGGCGGTATTGAAGTGTCTTTGGAAATAAATGCCATTGCAAGTCACGATGAAGTAAATGAAATGTTGAAACAATCAGTAATTGAACAAAAAGTATTGGAATGTTGGGAGATTGACTTGGCAGGAGGTGCACAAGAAGGAAAATACCCGGCAAAATATATGCAAGGAAAACTTGAATCTTGGGAAATGCCAGCAAACGTTGAAGATTTGGCTGAAATTTCTACAACATTAAAAGTAGATGGAATCCCACAAGATGGATTTGCAACTATAAGCGAAGAGCAAGAAAAAGCAGTGCTTTACGCTTTTAGAGATGTAACAATCTTTGAGGGAGAAGACGGTTCAGAAGGAACAGGGGTATAACGGAATAGATTAGGGCACTTCAGGTGTCCTTTTTATTTTATAAATTTTAAGGAGATTATATGAATTTAAAAATAAACGGAAATGATTATGAACTAAACTTCGGTCTTAAATTTTGTAGGGAAATTTCTAAAGGCAGATCAAATAATACAAATGGTATTGATATCAGATTAGGAATTGAAAATGCTACAACTGCTTTATATACTGGTGATGTTTTAATTTTGCCAGAACTTATAAAGGCTTCTGCTGCAACCTTAGATAAAAAGCCAAGTGATAAGGAGATTGAAGAATATTTAGATAAGCATGAAGACTTAGGAAAGTTGTGTGATGATTTTTTAGAGCAATTAAAAACTCAATCAGCGACCAAGAAGAAAGCCTTACAAGTATGGGAGAGCATGAAGAAAGCGGAAAAGGTAGAGGAAAAGAAAAACAAATAGAGCCTTTACTTTATAAGGACTTAATTATCGAGGGTTTGAGATATTTTGCCGAAAGTATAAAAGAACTTGAAAAAATGACCCTGGTTGATTTTTTCACAATGTTTACAGCTTTTAGATTAAAAGAAATTGATAAGAAGAGAGATTTTATTAAGAATGAATTTTTAAAAAGAAAGCTAAAGGAAACGGAAACTAAGGGCAAAAAGACCTATTATGTGATCAATGATATTAAAGATATTTTTGATTATGAGAAGGCGGAAAAAAAGGTTCTTGGAGAAGAAACGGAAGATGACAATACCTTTGATAGATTAAGAAATATCGCTTTAAATGTAAAAAAATACGAGAAGAAAGGTGGTGAATAATATGAGTTATAGAGTTGAGGCCATTCTTTCTGCGGTTGATTCTGGATTTACTTCTAAATTTAATCAGGCGACTAAGTCAGTAGAGAAATTACAAACACAAGCTGGGAAAGTTAGTGGAGTTGCTGCTAAGATTGGAAGTGCAACAGAAAGTATTGGGAAAAGTTTAACTACAAAACTAACCGTGCCATTAGGTGCAGCTTTTACTTATGCAGGGAAAAAATTTTCTGATTTTGAAGATGGACTTGTTGGTGTTGGAAAAACAACAGGAATGGCTGGTAATGATTTAAAGGATTTTGGAGATGATATTGCAAAAATGTCTTCTGTTATTCCTTTATCTACTAATGACCTTTTAGGCTTATCAGAAACTGCAGGGCAATTGGGAATCCACGGCAAAAAAGATTTGTTAGAATTTACAAGAGTTATGGCTGAGATGGGTTCTGCTACTAACCTCGTAGGGGAAGAAGGCGCTTTGGCAATGGCTAGATTTGCCAATGTAATGGGTCTTGATGTAGGTAAAAATATAAGACAAGTTGGAAGTGCTATTGTTAGGCTAGGAAATAACTCTGAAACAAGCGAAGCTGAAATAATGGCTATGTCTTCAAGACTTGCAGCTTCATCGAGGCTTGTAGGAATTACAACTCCAAACGTTTTGGGTCTTGCAACTGCTATGTCTTCTGTTGGAATTAGTGCTGAGGCTGGTGGAACTGCTATGTCTACAGTTATGACAAAAGTTGATAAGGCTGTTGCTAGTGGTGGAGCAAAATTACAAAACTTTGCAAGTGTTGCAGGGTTGAGTGCAGAAGATTTTGCCGCTAAATGGAAATCAAAGCCAACAGAGGCTTTAGAAGATTTGATGCAAGGTCTTGATAAGGCTTCAAAATCTGGTGGAAATATGAATCAAATTTTGGATATGTTAGGAATTAAAGGTATTAGGGAATCTAATGCTGTTAAATCTCTAGCTCAAAATCACGAATTATTATCAGAGGCTATGGAACAATCAAATGATGCTTATAATCATGGGAATGATTTGGCAGAAGAAGCGGCAGAAGCTTGGAAAACTTTACATGCTAAATTAATAACTTTGAAAAATACTTTTGGGAATATAGCAAAGGATATATTTTCAATTGTTGCTCCTGCTCTTAAAGATATGACTGATAGGGTAAATGAATTTGCTAAAAAATGGTTTGATTTATCCGAAACATCAAAAAAAGCTATAGGAGAAATGATACTAAAGATCGGCGGACTCTTGGCAGCAATTGGACCAGTTTTGTTAATAGGTGGAAAGATAACAAAAACTTTATCGCCTGTTATTGGAGTTTTAAGTCAAGTTGGTAATGGATTTAAAACATTTACTAATGTTGCAGGTAATGCTTTAAATAGTTTTTCAGACGGTGCTTTAAAGAAATTTGTAAAGAAAATAGAGCTTTCTATGATTCTTTCAGGCAACAAATTAGCTAAACTTGCTCCTATGGTTGGAAAATCTGTATCTTTAGCAAATATAGGTATGCAAGCATTATTCCCTGCTGCTGTAATTGGTATAGCTCTGGCTGGACTTGGACTTTTATATTCTAAATTTGGCACACAAATTGATGAGTTATTGGAAGTTGCAAAGACGAAGGGTCCTGAAGTAATAACTAATTTAGGAGAAGGAATTACACATGAAATTCCTGATCTTGTGGAAAAAGGTGCGATTTTAGTTGCTCGTTTCGCTGATACATTAGCAACAAATATGCCTGCAATAATGGAACAAGGGGTCAACATAATATTGTCTCTTGTAGATTCTGTAGGTTCTAATGCTGGAATGTTGATATCATCAGCGATAACAGTAATAGGATCGTTTTTACAAGGAATTGTGCGAAATTTACCTAGATTAATAGTTGCAGGTATAAAAATAATCTTTGAGCTAATAAAAGGAATAATAGTAAATTTACCAGCGATAGTTATTGCTGCATGGGAGATTATAAAAGCTCTAGCTGTTGGAATATTAGAAGCTCTGACAGGAGTTGTTGGGAAAGTGGCTAGTGGTATTAAAGGATTCTTCAAAAATATCTTTAGCCCTGGTAAAGAAGAGGCAGAAAGCGCCAAAAATGATGTAGGCACAAGCCTTGATACTATGAAACTTGATATTGATAGCAAAACGAGTGAAGCTGCAACAAGTGCAACCGCAAATGCTAGTCAAGCAAAATCAGGATTCATAGAACAATTTGGCTTGATGAATACTGGCGTTTCAGAAAAACTTGCACAATTGCAAGCTAATACTGGAATGAGTATGGATCAAATCCAACAAGAAATAACTTCTAAAGGCCAAATTACAAAAGATGGAATAACTATCACCGCAGAAGAAATGAACGCCAATGTATCAGGGGAAACTGACCAAATGGCAAGCAATATGCTTGATTCTATCACTCGAGGAGTTGACGGAACAAGCGGCCAATTTGATGGTTTAAGTGCAAAGCTCCCAGCTGATGCAAGTGCAACTAATCAAGCTACGGCAGGACAATATGAAGATTTGGCAAATAGAATAACATCATCTACCGAACAAGCAAATACTGCTGTAACAAGTGGAATTGATACAATAAATTCTAGTTTTGAGAAGGGGCTTGGAACATTGCCAGATAAGACTGATACTATTTTGAACGATGTTTCAAAGTCTTTTACAAATTCTTTTAATGCACTAGGAAAGGGTGTCGATAGTAATTTGCAAAAAATAGTTTCATCTTTCAAATCTTCCATTTCAAAAATGAATAGTATTTCTAATTCTGGACTTAATAACTTATCTAGTAGATTTACATCATCATTTAACAGGATTAGTAGAACTGTAACCGCTGGAACGAATAAGGTTGTAGTTAGCATTAAAAACATGAACAATCGTGTTAATGCTTCATTTTCTCAATTTGCAAGCAGATTTATATCCACTAATACTAATATGTGGAATCAATTTAATAGCATGAGTCAACAGGCCATGAATAGGCAAGCAAATACCTTTAATAGCCACTTGAATAAAATGACGAGCGAATATAACAGCTATAATAGTCGATTTAAAAATGTTACCAACGCAACATGGAAGAGCGTAGTTAACCAAGTAATGCAGGCTGGCAATAACATGGTCAAAGCTTACTCAAATGCTTGCTCTAGGACGATAAGCCTAGCTAATAACTTAAGAAGCAACCTAATACACATAATGAACTCCACAGCAGGCGAAATGCGAAGTGCAGGACATAACGCAGGTATGGGCTTCTACAATGGTCTTGCAAGTACAAGAGGTTCTATTATGGGACTTGCTTCATCAATTGCTGCCTCTGTTTCTGCAAGAATTAGATCAGCTTTAAGCATTCACTCTCCATCGAGGGTAATGATGGAGCTAGGTTCATACGCAGGTGAAGGACTTGCAGTAGGACTTGATAAGTCCAGGAAATACGTCAATAACGCTATAGATGGACTATCAAATACAGTCGCAAATACCAAAGTAGGATTCGGTTCTTCTTATGGAAACTTTTCTACATCTAGCCAAGCACAACCTTTGGTACTTAATGTAAGCGTAGGAAAGAATGAGTTTAGAGCTATATCAAGAGATATTACGAGCGAACAAGGAAGAGATTTAAGATTGGAGGAAAACTTTGCCTTATAAATTCATAGATGTAAACGAGGCGGGCCTTCAATCTCTCGCCTCTATACAAGTAATAATAAACGATTATAACCTAGATACTGAGTTATGCGGATATAGGACTTTAAATGTATCTGGAAGAAGTGTAGTAGGAAGAAACATAGAAACATTCAAATACTCATCTAGAAAAGCTCAAGGATCTAAATCAAATAGGGCTAACTTTAATAATCAAGGTTCCAACGTATTTTTTGGTTCTGATTTACAAGAAGTAATAATAGAAGTCGAGTTCCTTATAGAAGGAAGGAATAACAAAGAATTTAGGCAACGTCTATCTCGATTAAGCCATATCCTACATCAAGAACAAGCACAGTGGATATTTACTGATGACCCTATGTACTACTATGTAGGCACACTAAGCGAAATGACAGACTTTAAAGAGGAAATGAATACTATTAAGTCAACATTTAAGATTACATGTGTGGACGCTTTTAAGACCAGCGTAATCACTCATGACCTTAAAGGAAGTGGGACAAGCATTAACATGCCAGATATAGACGAGATAGTTTCTATTGAAGATGTTAAGCTGCAACTTAAGGAAAATACTAATAAGCTTATAATCAAGAATCAAAATCAAAATTTGCAGATGATAATAGATCACGATTTTACAATCGGAGACGTTTTAACTTTTGCCCCAGATGACGATGTTAGAATTAATGGCCTAAACGCCATGACAAGGCTTAATATACTAAGCGACAAAGAAGACTTTAATATCCAAGGCTTAGAGGAAGTTACTCTTACTACTCCATGCGACTATGAGATAACTTATAGATTAAGGAGCTTGTAATGCTGTATTTATTTGATAAAGACGAAAATTTAATACATGAGTTATCATCTACACAGTTATCTTCAATCCACCAAACAGAAGAACTTAATAAGCTTATGGTGATTGAATTCGGTGTGTATCTTAAGTATATAGACTGGATGGACGGTATTGAGTATGTCGCTCATAGGGATTTTGAGAACCCCGAGCGAATACAAATGTATAGGATACTAACAAGCGATCCAGACTCTAATTGTATGAACTATCAAGCAATCCATATACTTTTTGATGAATTAAAATCATATGGTTATATAAGAGATAAGAGACCGAATGGAGCGAAAGCCTCAGCGGTTCTTAGTGAAGTCCTAAGCGATACTAGGTGGAAGGTTGGCAAGGTAGATGATAGTGACTTATTATCAGCAAGCTTTTATGATTGTACGAGACTAGAAGCCTTATCCAAGATATTAACCACTTGGCAGATGGACCTTGATTTTCACCTAACATTTAACGGTTCTAGGATAACTGGAAGATATATTGACCTCTACAAGCAAAGGGGAGAAGACACAGGCGAAAGATTCGTGTATGGATCTAATGCCCTTGAAGTAGTCAAAGAACTTGATAAGTCGGAAGTATATACCAGGATAATTCCTAGAGGTAAGGGAGAAGAGAAACTTGACGAAAACGGCAAGCCTACAGACGGACACGGACGAAGAATCAAGATAGATGATGTAGTTTGGGCCAAGGCTAAGGGAGACCCTATAGATAAGCCTATAGGCCAAGAATTTATCGAGTCTGTCGAGATGACAAAGAAGTTTGGATTTTCTGATGGAGAGCCAAGAACAAAAGTACAAATCTTTGAGGACATAGAAAACCCAGAAGATCTAATCAAGGCAGGATATAACTTCCTTGTTAGATATTCAAGACCATTAGTGCAGTTTAAGACAAAGGTCTATAAGAAATCACGCACTAATGTAGGGGATATAGTAAGAGTTATAAGAAAAGACCTTGACATCTACTATAGCACCAGAATCTATAAGGTCGATAGAAACCTACTAACAGGCAATGTCGAGGTAGAGTTTGGAGATAAACTTGTAATAAGCCCAGCTGAAAGAGATAAAAGACTAAGCGAGCCCTTAGGGGCCTTACAAGATAGGATCATAGAAACAGAAACAAACATCAGAACTTCACTCGTTGACACAGTAACGGACGAGATATCTTCTAAAGTCTCCAGTGGTGACGTCATATCTGAAATAAATAAATCTCCTGAACAGATTAAAATTCAGGCTAGTAGGATTGACCTTACAGGTAATGTGGGTGTAGAAGGAGATTTTAAAACAAGTCCCTCTAGTGATTCTTCATATATCCACATGTTTGGTAATAAGGCAAGGTGGCATGACGATAGTTTGAGCACCACGATACTGGGAGAGATAAATGTTACCGCGCCTGTAAATACAGATATGGGATTCACCTTTAACTTTGGGCACTATCAAACAGGAAAAAGTATAGTTTCATACTACAGTAATGATACAGAAATGTGGCACCCATATGTAACATTTGATAGGTGGAATTATACTGGCGACGGTGGTGAAGCCCACTCAATAATTATGAATGAAGGTGTAAGGTTTAAAGGAGAATCAAAATTCGAAAATATCATACACTTTAAGAAAATGCGACTTAAAGAATATGATAATGGAATAGCCCTTGAAGATTATAGTAGCAACGGGATCTTTGTTATGGAAAATGGCGTTGTATATGTAAAAAAAGACGGAAGTCTTTATGAAGTAGCTACTAAATAACTTAGGAGGAATTATGGACCCATTAGTACAAGTATACGCAAACAAATTAAGGGATAGCGATTATGAAAATGCTGTGTGCATAGTTGAAATTGCAAAATTACAAAAAGAAAACGACGAACTGAGAAAAGAAATAGAAGAACTTAAGGAAGAGAAATCAGAGAATAAAGAAGACGATAAATACGAAAAAGAAACGGAGGAGTAGATGGATACTACTAATCTAAGGCAGGTGAAAGGCGGCACTGTCATTAAGCAGACTGATAGGTCCTCTGTCCTATCATTTATTCTGCAAGACGCCAAAGGCAGAGAGCAAAATCTTGATGGCCAGTCAGCACAGGTAGATTTATATACAAGTCAAGGGAAATATTGGGAGACGACCACCACAGTAAAAGGTTCGGAAGTCTCTTTTTCTTTACCTGGTAATCTTGCAGTAGATGACTACCTCCTTGATATACATGTAGCAGGATATGTTTTTCCAAGTGATCGTAATTTAATTATAAGAGTTACCCAGGGCTTTAAGAATCTACCAGATAAGGAAACAGCTGAAAAGTCAGAAAGAACTTTAGAAGAAATCGTAGAAGATATCCAAGAGCAGTCAGGTATAACAGCGGCGAAGGACCAAGCTTTACAAGAGATAGACTCTAAGACTCAGACGATAAGTGATGCTATCAAGGCAGACATGGCAGACCTGCTGCAAGAAAAGGCGGATAAGTCTTATGTGGATATCGAAATAAATTCTATGAAAAATGAGATAGCATCAAGTTTAGAAGTAAGACTAAAACGACTTGAAAATGCCTTATATGAAGATATAACAGGAAACCCATTTATTATTACATTTAATGACATTAATGGTTTAAACTTAACAAATGGTGTTTTCAATGAGTCCAAGGTTAGGTTAGAGTGCTAGCGAAGAAAGAGCTTGCCGATAGCTACAAAAATATTTCTTGCTTGGCAGGGCATATTTTTCAAGAAATTTATCCACCTTGCAAAGATTGCAATGATGATATGGATAGCCTGGTCTTGACTGGTCTAGGGCAAAATGGTAAAGAAGTTAAGCTAATTATTAAAGAAGAAGGAGTCTTTGAGGTTTACGGATCAGAAGATACTTTAAAAGAGATTGGCAAGATAAGAAGTTGCAGGTGTTTATATGGCGGCAAATAACAATGAATTTTTACTCCTAGTAAAGGCTAAAGACCTAATAGAATACACCTTAGAAGTAACTGATAACTCCAAGAGATTTCCTAAAAAGTGTAGGTTTACATTCGTAAATCGCATGCAAAATATTGTTTTAGATATTTATGAATTGATTAATACAGCAAATGAATTAAATACAAATAACAAAGATACATTAATCGAAAGGCTAAAACTACAAAATGAAGCTATAACTAAATGTAAAACCATGCTTTTCCTAATTGATTTATGTTTGAAAAAGGAGTCTATAGGAATAGACCATAGACGAGCCGAGGTTTGGTCTAAGCATGTGTGCAATGTGAAAAATATGACTATAAATTGGCATACAAAAGATAGAGCAAAACTAAAATAGAATAATGGGGAATAACTTGTAACCGCCAACAGCTCCAGCAACGTCCACAACGTCAACTCGGACGGTTCTTCAAACAACAACAACCCGTTCCTCGTCTATGGCGTGCGTCTGCTTTGATAGAAAAGCTAGACTTAGTAGATACTTATCGAAAACAATGCCCTATCACAATCAAAGGAAGTTATTTCCCGTCGTAAAAGACAAATACAAGAAAGCTGATACTTTTTATCTTTTCTAAAATATAAAAAGTTATACACGGCTTGAGGATAAAAATGAAATACGAAAAAATATATGATTTTAATAACTTATACAAGGCTTTTAATAAAGCAAAGCTAGGCAATAGAAATAAGGTAAGTGTTGCTAAATTTGAAAATAATTTAATGGAGTCCATATTATACCTACAATATCTACTTAAAACAGGCAAGTACAGAATGTCGGGTTATTATACCTTCTATGTTTA
Organism: Anaerococcus sp.; assembly: GCA_052105355.1. Lineage (GTDB taxonomy): Bacteria > Bacillota > Clostridia > Tissierellales > Peptoniphilaceae > Anaerococcus. The sequence goes on along the minus strand of JBQDYR010000015.1, from coordinate 2,016 downwards.
CGAGCCGAAACAAAGACTTGTAAAATCCGCACCATTTAAAGATAAAGTAGTACAACAAGCCTTATGCGAGGAAATTGTTAAGCCGACCTTATCTAAAGTACTAATAAAAGACAACTATGCATCCCAAGAGGGTAAAGGCACACATTTTGGTCTTGACAGACTTTCCTATTTTCTTAGAAGTTATTATTTCTCGAGAAAATCAGAAATAAACAAGTACTACCAAGACAGAGGTCAATATCCGGATAAAGAAGACTTGTTATATTGCTCTGACGGATATGTTCTAAAATGCGATATAAGGAAATATTTTTATAACATAAGGCATGAAGATGCTAAAAGAAAAATGGATAGGTATTTTGCTGATAAAAAAGTAAGGTGGTTGATTCACCACATAATAGATTCAGATGAAGACCCAGGTATACCTATAGGCAATCAATTATCACAATGGATAGCAATATTTTATTTAAGCGATATGGATCATATGATTAAAGAAAAGCTCAAAATAAAGTATTACGGACGATATATGGACGATTTTTATTTGATTCATGAAGATAAAGAATATTTAAAATATTGTCTTAAAGAAGTCGAAAAACACCTTGAAGGTATAGGACTAGAATTAAATGAAAAGACTCAAATGTTCCCTCTTAGGCACGGTATAGATTTTTTAGGATTCCACACTTATCTAACAGAAACAGGAAAAGTTATTAGAAAGTTAAGGAAAGTAAGTAAGGACAAAATGAGAAAAAAGATTAGGAAAAAATCAAAATTATTAAAAGAAGGTGCTATTGGCGAAAAAGAGTGCAGGCAGTCTTATGAGGCTTGGTGTGCACATGCTAAACATGGTAATAGCTATTATCTAATAAAAAAGATGGATTCCTATTATGATAAGAAAATAAAAAAGGATTAAAAATGTTAAAAAGACTAAGCGATTTGCCAACAGGGGCAAAAATAAAAGAAACGAATACCAAATATGGTGGACGAACACTAATATGGCTAATAGCTGATAAAGACCACCAAGGCTATCCTAGTAATAGTGTTACGCTTATAAGTGAGAAGGTTTTGCTAGATAAGAAATTTGATGGTTATACAACGACCTATAAAAATTCAGGACTTAGGGGATGGATTAATGACAGTAACGGTTTATTGAAAGATTTTTCGTCTGATTTTAAAAACGCCATCGTCGACACAAACGTAAATACTGCGTCCGGTAACGTTACGGACAAAATGTTTTTAGCTTCTAGGGCAGAAGTAGGATTAGGCGGAGATTCTGCAAAAGAAGGATATAAGTTTCCAATTTTTACTGACGGCAATAGTAGAATAGGTAAAGATTTTGATAATAAGACTGTTATATGGTGGTTAAGAACCGCCAACAGCTCCAGCCTCGTCCGCGGCGTCCTCTCGGGCGGTTCTTCTCACGGCCGCAGCCCGTACGACGACTATGGCGTGCGTCCTCTTTGCAATCTGAAATCTGAAATCTTGGTATCTGAAAATAAAGACTCTGACGGGGCACACACTATAGAGTGGAATCAACCACCAATCATAGAAAGTACTACAAGCACCAATATGGGTACAAAATCAAGTGGTTTTAGTTTTACTTATACGGTTACAGAAAAAGATGCAGGGCAAACACTAAGTGTTGAAGAGTATGTAGATAATAAAAAAACAAAAGATTTTAATGCAACTTCAGGATCGACATATACCTTTACCTTATCAAGAATAGCCTATCAAAAATTATTAAACGGCAACCACAATGTAAAAATTGTTGCAATAGATATCTATGGGGGTGTTACAGAAAAGGTATTTAATTTTAGTAAGAATGAAACAAAGATACTATTTACATTAGAAGAACCACTAGTTGCAGATGCTATGGTTACAAAAGCTATGATAAATGTTTTAGGGTCTATACCAAGTGGGGCAATACTTAAGGTAGAAGCTTGTAATAATGGTAATGATTCTAATCCAACGTGGGAAGATTGCACAGAAAAAGTCCTAAAAGAAAGAAAAATATTTCTTCTAAAT
>JBQDYR010000014.1:12241-21470 GCA_052105355.1 Anaerococcus sp. | reverse complement strand
TATCTATAAACTGATTTTATTATAGCATAGATACTTTATCTTATTGGCTTGTTAAAATTATCTCTAAAATATAAATTTTATGGTATAATTAGAAAACGAGGTAGAAATTAAAAAAGCGCCAGATCCCTATGGGATGACGAGGAATGGAGTTATCGAAAGTTCGGCGGGTGCTCCATGGGCTCACAGCCTTAGTATATAACAAAAAATAAGAGTAATCTTATAACAGAAAATATACAGTGGCCTCAAAATTTAATAAATTAAATAAGGAGGCACTATGTGCGGAATAGTATGTTATAAGGGATCTTTAAATGCAAAAGATGTGATTCTTGATGGGTTGGAAAGGTTAGAATATCGTGGATATGACTCAGCAGGTTTATCTACCATTGAAGAAGATGAGATTGTAACTGTAAAAAGAAGTGGGAAGCTATCAAATTTAAAGCTTGCTCTTTCTGATTACAAATTGGAAGGAAATATTGGGATTGGCCATATAAGATGGGCAACTCATGGAGCTCCAACAGATATAAATTCTCATCCACACCTATCCAACGATAAAAATATTGCTGTAGTCCACAATGGAATTATAGAAAATTTTCATGAACTAAAAGAGAAACTTAAAAAAGAAGGTTATCATTTTTTATCATCTACTGATACAGAAGTTATAGCAGTTTTGATAGAAAAATATTATGATGGAGATTTACTAGAAGCAGTAAGAAGAGCAAAAAAAGATTTAAAAGGATCATATGCTTTAGGAGTTATAGCTCAAAGTGAGCCTAATAGGCTAATTTGTGTAAGATGTGAAAGTCCATTAATTTTAGGACTTTCTGATCAAGGTTGTTTTGTTGCATCAGATATACCTTCAATCTTAAAATACACAAATAAGCTAATATATCTAGAAAATGGTGATTTACTTGATATAAATGATGGATATGAAATTTATGATGTCAACAATAATATAGTATCAAGAGATATAAAAGAAATAACTTGGTCACTGGAAGATGCTACTAAAGATGGATATGAGCACTTTATGCTAAAGGAAATCTATGAACAACCAAGGGCTATAGAAGATTGCTTAAGAAATAAAGTAATAGATGGAAAAATTGACCTTGGCGAGGCATCTTTTACAATAGAGGAACTTAAGAATTTTACCAATATCTATATAGTTGCATGTGGAACTGCGGCCTATGCTGGTAATATTGGGAAATATGCTATAGAAAAATTTGCTAGAATTCCTGTAAGAACCTATATGGGCTCAGAGTTTAGGTATAGTGATCATCTTATGGACGAAAATACTTTGCTTATTTTGGTAAGTCAATCCGGTGAAACTGCAGATACACTAGCAGCTCTTAGAGAAGGAAAAAAATATGGGGCTACAACTCTTGCTGTAACAAATGTAGTTGCATCATCTATAGATAGGGAAGCAGATAAGTCTATTTATTGCTTGGCAGGTCCAGAAATAGCAGTTGCTTCTACTAAAGCTTATACAACCCAAGCTATGAGTTTATATATATTAGCCCTAGATATTGCTTTAAAACTTAAGAAGATTTCTAAAGAAGAGGTAGATGAGATTTTAGAAGAAATCAAAACACTATCAGGAAAAATAAGTGAAATCTTAGAAGATACAGAGATAATCAAAGAATTCGCTCAAGAAATTAAAAATGAAAGCTCACTTTTCTATATAGGAAGGGGTCTAGATTATTATTCAGTAATTGAAGGAGCCTTAAAGTTAAAAGAAGTTTCCTATATCCATGCAGAATCTCTACAGGCAGGAGAGTTAAAACATGGAACCCTTGCCCTAATAGAGAAAGATACTCCAGTAGTAGCTCTTGCAACTCAAGAGAATATTATAGATAAGACTTTTTCTAATATAGAAGAAGTAAGAGCAAGAGGAGCAAAAGTTTTTGCAATTTGTAGAAAAGATAGTGATAAAATTAAAGAAGTAGTCTATAAATATTATGAATTGCCAGAGACAATAGACTCTTTGTATCCAATACTTTCAGTAATACCAGAACAACTTTTGGCTTATTATACATCCCTAGCCAAGGGACTTGATGTTGATAAACCAAGAAATTTAGCAAAATCAGTAACAGTAGAATAAAAATATTAAAACGAGAGTAAAATCTCGTTTTTTTTTGGAAAATTTGACATCCGTTATATGCCGTTATATACTGTTTATAGGAGAATAATATGAAAATATTAATTAATAATTCATCTATGATTCCCATATATGAGCAGGTTTATGAGGAAATTAAAAATCAAATAATAGATAAAACTATAAAGCCAGGAGATTTTTTGCCATCGGTAAGAAAACTTGCTGGAAGTTTAAATGTTTCAGCCTTAACCATAAAAAAATCTTATGATAGGCTAGCAGATGAAGGTTTTATAGAGACAATTCCAGGTAAGGGATCTTACATCTTAGATATAAATCCAAATCTAAAAAAGGAAGAACTTATAAAAAATATAGAAAATGAATTTGAAGAAACTATAAAAAAAGCCATGGCTAATTCTTTGAATAAATATGAAGTAACGGATATTTTTGCACTTGTTATTGGAGACTTATATGATTGAATTTAGAAAAGCAAAAAAACAATACAATAATTTTAGTCTTGATTTAGATTTGAAGGTGAATAAGGGAGAAATTCTACTTCTTGTTGGAAGAAATGCTTCTGGAAAAACAACATCATTTAAATTTCTTTTGGGAGTAAATGAATTAGAAGATGGAACTTTGCTTTTAAATGGAGAAGATATAGAAAAATTTGATAAAAACAAAATTGGTTTAGTACTCTCAGATTCATTTTTCCCTTCAAGTTTTAAGGCAAAAGAAATTGCTAAAGTTTTAAAAAATACCTACAGAGACTTTGATGTTAATTTATTTTATGAATATTTGAAAAAGTTTGAACTTCCATCTAACGAAAGAATAAAAGACTTTTCCTTAGGAATGCTTGCAAAACTCAAGATGATTTCATCTATCTGCCACAATCCTGAAATACTTATCTTAGATGAACCAACTTTGGGGCTTGATTTGATAGCTAGGGATGAAATAATGGATCTTATAAGAAATTTTATGGATGACGATAAGACAATAATAATTTCATCACATTTAACAAGTGATTTTGAAAAGATTTGTGATAGGGTTGCCTTTATCGATAAGGGAAAGATTATTTATCAAGTTGATATGGATTTTATAGACTCATCTCTTGCAATAGTAAAATCTGATAATAAATTTTTAAATCTTGTAAATAAGGATGACCTACTTTCAGTAAAAGAAAAAGACTTTGTAACAATTTACTTAGTGAAAAATAGAGAAAAATATATGAACAAAAATCTATTAATACAAAAAGCTAGTCTTGATGATTTGATAGGGGCAGTTTATAAGAAAGGAGAATAAATATGAGAGGCTTACTAACAAAAGATTTTAACTCAGAAAAAAGAACCATTTTTATGGCTATTACATTCTGGATGGCTATTTATATATTTTTTTATACAGTAATAAGATCTGGAGATAAACAGTCAATTGATATGTTTTTCACTAGTATTGCTGTCATTCCAATAATAGTTATGCAAGATTTATTGAGAAATGAGAAAGACACTAACTCCCTGTCCTATCTTTTATCACTACCAATTAGTAAAAAGCTTTATGTAAATGAAAAATTAGTATTTTCTATAATTTTAATGGTATTAATAATCCTAGCAAATATTGTATCCTTAGCTATAATCACATATTTTAATGATTATTATTTTGATATAAAAGATCTTTTAGATCAAACCATATTTTATATTTTGATGGGATATTCGATGATGAATATAGGACTAAACTTTTCTGTAAATATGGGAGATGCGGCCTTTGTCTTATCACCACTTCTTGTACTAGTATTAGGACTAATTTTTATGTCTATATTATCCTTCGCTTCATTTAACAATCAGTCTGCAGATATACTAGCAAGCGGGTATAAAATTGTGTTTGGTGGTTTAATATATATCGGATTTAATGAATGGATTAGAAGATCGACTATAAAAAAGATGAAGAAGAAAAGATACTAGGGAAAATTACCTTGCAATTGAGAGAAACAAAAGTATATTATAAATGAATTTATTTTACCAAAACCCAAAGAAGATCTCTCATACGAGATCTTTTTTTGTTGACTATTTTTAGAGGAAATCTATAAATATAAAAAATAATTTATAAAAAATTTGACAAGAATAATTCTAGGTAGTATCATATTAACCAACAAGAAGAAAAACTAAACCAGATTAAGAGAAGAGTAGTCTTAATAAGTTTTCTACAGAGAACCCCGTTGTGGTGAGAGGGGCGAAAATAAGTTAAGATGAAGATGGCCTCAGATGGGATGGTTCGATATTAGAGCCATACGGGAACTCCCGTTATAGAGTTAGGATATGTCAGTATCTAAAGAGGTGTGTTTTTTATACACAAAAAAGGTGGTAACGCGGAAAATTTCGTCCTTATTGTTAGCTTAGCTAATGATAAGGACTTTTTTAATGGAATTTTCCAAGAACAAGACAAAGTCTTGTGATTGGTAAAAAATTCCTTACACTGAGGTTGATGAGCGTTTCAGCGAAAAGCTGAAATGCCATAACCTATCGTGTAATGTGATATATAAATTAAATCATAAAAATGAGTCATTAATAAAAAATGAAAGGTGGAGAAATAAACTAATTTTCCAAGAACAAGACGAAGTCTTGTGATCGGCAAAAAATTCCTTACACTAAGGTTGCTGAGTTTTTCAGCGAAAAGCTGAAAGACCAGAACCTATCGTGTAATGGTATATGTAAATCAAATCATAAAACTAAGTCATTAAGCAAAAAATAAATAGCAGAGAAATAAAGTGATTTTCCAAGAACAAGATAAAGTCTTGTGATTGGCAAAAAATTCCTTACACTGAGGTTGCTGAGCGTTTGAGCGAAAAGCTGAAATGCCATAACCTATCGTGTAATGGTATATGTAAATCAAATCATAAAAATGAGTCATTAATAAAAATGAAAGGTAGAGAAAAAACTAATTTTCCAAGAACAAGATAAAGTCTTGTGATTGGCAAAAACTCTTTATACCTAGACCAGCGAGTATTTAAAAAAAATTAAAAATTGTGATTTTGCATAAATATTAAATTTTAAAGGAGATAAAAATGACTATAAACGAAAAAATAAAAAAACTAGCAAAAAAATATCATGGCGAAGGATGTGAGCTTAGGACATACTTACATGAGAATCCTGAACTTAGTGAAAAAGAATATGAAACTAGCAAGTATTTAAAAAATGAGTGCAAAAAGCTTGGCTTAAAAGTTGAAGATGTTCCTAATTCTACTGGCTTTACAGCTCTTCTTGATACAGGAAGAGAGGGTAAGGTTTTAGGAATAAGGACAGACATAGATGCACTTCCTATAAACGAAGATCCTAAAAATTTAAAAGCTGATAAAACTGTTGTTTCTAAAAATCCTAATATTATGCATGCTTGTGGGCACGATGTTCATATGTCCATAGCCATAACTACAGCAAAGATACTAAATGAATTAAAAGATGAGCTTTCTGGAAAAGTTTACTTTATCTTTGAAGAAGGTGAAGAAACTGGAGGCGGTATAGAGGCTATGGTTAAGCATTTAAAAGATAAGGGACTTGATGGTTTCTATGGAAACCATGTAGATACAACAATAGATACTGGAAAGTTTTCTATAAGAAAAGGCCCAGTATATGCAGGTTGTGGAGGAATAGATTTTGATGTTATCGGATCAGGTGGTCATGGATCAAGACCAGATCTAACAAAAAGTCCTATAAATGCAGCAGTAAATATAGTAAATGCCTTAAACTCAGCTTGGAACAATAGGATAAACCAAGACGATAAGGTAACACTAGGAATTGGGGCTATAAATGCAGGCTTTGCACCAAATGTGATTCCTGATACTTGCAATATTAAAGGAACTATGAGATTTTTTGACCAAGAGGTTGGAGAAGATTCCTTGGAAATTTTAAAAGAAATAACACAGACAACGGCAAAGATTAATGGTTGTAAAATTCGTTTTAATGATTATACAAGGATAGTTGCAAAACCTACCTACAATGATCCAGAACTTGCTGAGTTTGGAATAAAAGCTTTGGATGAAATTTTCAAAGATTCTTTAGTTAATCAAAGTGTAAGCTTTGGTTCAGAATCATTTTCAGGATATGGTGAACTTGGACCTAGCGTTTTTGTAAAACTTGGTATAAGAAATAAAGACTTGGGAACTGGAGCGGGCGCTCATACTCCAAAGTTTGATGTAGATACTGATGTTATTTATTATGGCTCAGGACTTGCAGCCAAGTTTGCAAAAGAATTTTTGGCATAGGAAGGAATGAGATGATAGAACTAAAAAATGTTAGTGTAGAGTTTGAGAATGTTAAGGCTGTGGATGATGTAAGTTTAAAAATAGATAAAAAAGATATATATGGTATTGTTGGATTTTCTGGAGCTGGAAAATCAACTTTAGTAAGGACAATAAATTTACTTGAAAGACCTCAAAAAGGTCAAGTTATTATTAACGGTGAAAATCTTCTAGACTTAAGTAATAAAGAATTAAGGAAAAGAAGGAAAAAAATTGGGATGATTTTCCAACATTTTAACCTTATAACAAACATATCTGTTCTAGATAATGTAATATATCCTATAAGAAAATCAAAACTTTCAAAAGAAGAAAAAGTAGCTAAGGCTAAAAAACTTTTAGATTTGGTGGGGATAAAGGATAAGGCAAATGTATATCCTAGTCAGTTATCAGGGGGTCAAAAACAAAGATGTGCAATTGCTAGAGCTCTTGCAAGTGATCCTGAAATACTCCTATGCGATGAGGCTACAAGTGCATTAGATCCTAAAACAACCAAGCAAATTTTAAAATTACTAAAGAAATTAAATGAGGACTTAAATTTGACTATAGTTATAATTACTCATCAAATGGAAGTGGTCAAGGATCTTTGTAATAAGTGTGCTGTAATGCAGGCAGGTAGAATAGTTGAAAAGACTTCTACCTTAGATATATTCTCAAATCCTAAAGAAAAATTAACCAAAGATTTTGTTGAAACATCTACTAATATTACAGAAATTCTAGAAGAGGTAAAAGCTAATTTAGGAATTCTTTCAGATACAGAAATGCTTGTAAAACTTTCCTATGCAGGTTCAAACACTACTGAACCTATAATTAATGATATATATGATAAATTTAATATAAAGACCAATATACTTGCAGGAAATATTGAGTTTATATCAAATACTCCTGTTGGCTATTTAATATTGGCTTTAAAAGGTGAAGAAAAAGATTTAAATGAAGTAAAAGATTATCTGAAAAAGAAAGATATTAGATTGGAAATGTTAGGAGTTGGAAATGAAGTTCTTTGAATATTCAATATCTATTATGGATAGAATTATATCTGACCTTTGGGCTACGCTTTATATGTTATTAGTATCTGCTGTAATTGCAGGAGTAATAGGTTTGGCTGTAGGGGTTATATTAGTAGTGACGAATGAAGGAGGTATTTTAGAAAATAAGAAAGTCTATAGTATTTTAGATAAAATAACCAACCTATTTAGAGCGATTCCTTTTGTAATTTTATTGGCTTTTATATCGCCTTTAACTAGGGCAATTGTTGGAAGTAGAATAGGTTCCACTGCTGCTATTGTACCACTTGTATTTTCAACCGTTCCATTTTTTGCTAAACAGGTTGAACAAGCTTTGGCAGAAGTAGATAGGGGGGTTATAGAGGCAGCAGAAGCTATGGGAGAAAGTCCATTCAATATAATAATATCAGTGTATTTAAGAGAGGGTCTACCTAGTATCATAAGAGCCTCATCAATAACTCTAATTTCTTTATTGGGTTTAACAACAATGGCTGGAACAATAGGGGCAGGTGGACTAGGTAATCTTGCCATAGCAGTTGGTTATAACAGATACAAAGATGACGTTGTTATAGTTTCAGTTATCCTTATATTAATAATTGTTTATATAATTCAAGCAATAGCAAACTATTTGATTAGAAAAACATCACATTAAAAACATTATAGGAGATAAAAATGAAAACAATTAGTAAAATAGCATTAGCATTATTATTGACAGTGGGAATAACTTCTTGTGGAAATTCTGATAAAGATACTACAAGTAATGAAAAAGCAGATACTAATACAACAATAAAAGTTGGACTAGTTGGAGAAAAAAATGAAGTTTGGGAAGAAGTTCAAAAAAGATACGAAGAAAAGACAGGAGATAAACTTGAATTGGTTGTATTTACTGATTATGTCCAACATAATGAAGCTTTGCAAAACGGAGAAATAGATATTAATTCTTTCCAACATAAAAAATACTTAGAAGAATATAATAAAGATCATAATTCTGACTTAGTTGCCATTGGAAATACAATGCTTGGGCCTATAGGTCTATACTCAAATAAGATTAAAGATGTTAAAGAAATCAAAGAGAATGATAAAATTGCTATTCCAAATGATCCTACAAATGGTTCAAGAGCACTATTTTTATTAGAAAAAGCTGGATTGATAAAAGTTAAGGGTGAGTCTGGTCAATCAATTACTATTGATGATATAACAGAAAACAAGCTAGATTTAGAAATAATAGAACTTGATGCATCTGAAACCCCTAGGTCTTTAGAAGATGTGACAGCTGCCGTTGTGAATGATAATTATGCTTTGGATGCAGGACTAAAACCAAATAAAGATGCTTTCTTCTTAGAAGATGCTAATAGTGAGGAAGTTTCCCAATATATAAATGTAGTTGCAGCAAGAAAGGAAGATGAAAATAATAAAGTTCTAAAAGATTTGGTAGAGAACTTTTATCAAACAGACGAAACTACAAAAGATTATGATAAGTACACAGATGGTGCATGGATACCAGCTTGGTGAAAAACTTTAATTCTACAAAAGCTAAATATTGTTATATAACTTTTGTTTTCAATACTTAAGAAGTATTTATTCTTTTAGTATAATATCAAACTATTATATATAAGTATGATTGAGGAGAAAAAAATGAGAAAGATTAAAAAATTAGGAATAGGACTAGCAATAACACTATTATTTGCAGCTTGCGCAAATAAAGACACAAATACAAATGAAGAAAGTTTAGAAGGAACAGAAGATAGCAAAACCATAAAAATTGGTTTTGTTGGAGAAAATAATGAAGTCTGGGAAGATGTAAAAGAACGATATGAAAAGGAGAGCGGCAACGCCCTCTCCTCCCCCGTGACCTTC
>JBQDYR010000014.1:0-12231 GCA_052105355.1 Anaerococcus sp. | reverse complement strand
GAGAGCGGAAATAAAATAGAGTTTGTTACCTTTACAGATTATAATGAACCAAATGAAGCTTTAAACTCAGGAGATATAGATCTAAATTCTTTCCAGCACAAAAAGTTTCTACAAGATTTTAATGAACAAAATGGAACAGATTTAGTAGAAATTGGAGATACAGTTCTTGCTCCTCTTGGAATTTACTCGTCAAAAATTAAATCTATTGATGAAATTGAAGATGGTGATAGAATAGCAATCCCAGATGATTCATCAAATGGTGCAAGGTCGCTTTTCCTCCTACAAAGTGCCGGACTAATCAAAGTTGATGGAAATCCAGGGGAAGCAGTAACTATTGATGATATTATAGAAAATCCAAAGAATTTAGAAATAGTAGAGCTTGCAGCAAGTCAAACTGCAAGAAGTCTTGATGATGTAAAGGCTTCAGTAATAAATTCAGGAATGGCAGTAGATGCTGGATTTATTCCAACAGAGGACGCTCTATTCTTAGAAGATAAAGACAGCCCAGATGCTAAAATATACGTAAATATTATTGCAGCTAGAAAAGAAGATGAGAACAATAAAGTTTTTAAAGATTTGGTAGAAAACTACTATCAAACAGAAGAAACTGCAAAAAAAGTTGAAGAAGTTTCTAAAGGTTCACAAATACCTTCTTGGAAATAAAAAATATATAATAAAGCTAAGTTTATTTGGAGAATATAATCTAAATATCTACTTGGCTTTTTTTGATATAATTAAAGAAAAGTAAAGGGGAATAATATGATAAATGAAAAGCAAAGGATAATAATAGAAGATGCTCATACTCCTGCGGCTGTCATTGCAGGTCCAGGAACTGGTAAAACTTTTACTATTGTAGAAAAAACTATAGATTTAATAAAAAACCACCATATTGACCCCAACAAAATTCTTATCACAACTTTTACAAAAAAAGCTGCAAATGAACTTATTACAAGAATTCAAAGTAAGTTAAAACAAGAAGATATAAAGCTTAATACTTCCAATATGCTGATAGGTAATTTTCATTCCTTGGCGCTAAATTTCCTGAAAAAATATAAGACTTTTGATAAAGAAATTTTTTCTTCTACAGTTATAGATTCTTTTACTGAAGGATATCTTATAGAAAAAAATCTTTCTATATATCAAAATATAGAAGGTTTTGAAGATTTTATTCCTTTTAATCCTGTAGGGAAAATAAATGAAATATTTTCAGATATTACCAACAATCTTATTAATCTAGATAGTTTAAAAAATTCAAAACAGCCTAAAGACAGATTTGCATATGACTTATATAAGAGACATGAAAATTTTTTAAAGGAAAACCACCTTATTAACTATCAGATGATTCTTAAAAATTTCTATGATCTTTTGAAAGACCCAGCTTTTGGGAAAGAGATTAGAGATTCGATTGACTATGTAATTATAGATGAATATCAAGATACTAATTTTATCCAACAAGAAATAGGTTTTTTGCTTGTAAGAAAGAAAAATATCTTAGTTTTTGGAGATGATGACCAGTCTCTTTATTCTTTTAGAGGGGCAGACCCTTCCAATCTTTTAAATTTTGATAAGATTTGCAAGAAAAAATTAAATACTCAAGCAAACTTATATTACCTATATATAAACTATAGATCAAATCAAAATATCTTAAGCCTAGCTAATAAGTGGATAAGTAGGGAAGATATTTGGGATAAAACTTCGGATAAATCACTAAAAGCTTTTGAAAAAAATGAAAATTCCAATACGATTGTTAGAGCTAGAAGTGAAAATTTTAATAATCTAGAAAAGATAATTAGAATTTTAAATGAAGATATTAATTTAAACCAGATAGCTTTCCTTTTCCCAACTTTAAATTCTGATTATCCAAAAGCCCTACAAGCTTTTTTGGAAAAACAAGGATTCGAAGTTTTAAACAAAACTTCGGGTAGATTTTTCTATAGAGAAGAAATAAAACTTCTCATGTATCTACTTTTAAATGTCTTTTCTAGAAAACCTAAGGATAGGAAAGGATCATCAAGGAATAAATATGTAAGAAGGCAACAAACCGAATTTAAAACTTATATTATAGAAGTTTTTGAAGAAGAAGCTTTTAAAACAGATCAAAATATCATAGATTTTATAGAAAAAATGAAAAAAGAAAAGGAAAGAAATATCTCCTATAGTGATTTTATTTATAAAAGTTTTAAGCTACCAACTTTCCAGAGAATCTTATCTAAAAAGCTTGACAGCCTTGATGAAATAAGAAGCCAGGATAATATAGGATCATTTACAAACTTGGTTGCAAACTATGAAAATCTTTATTTTAAGGATGAAATAAATTACGATAAACAATCTGTAGATTTTATCTACTCATATATATTCTATTTATTTAAATCCAAAGCGATAAAGGAGCTAGAAGATTTTGATACACCTAAAAATGCTATAAACTTTATGACTATCCACCAAGCCAAGGGCTTGGAATTTGAAGTTGTTTTTGTTTCTGGCCTTAATGATTCACCTAGGGGAGACAGGAAGAAGTTTTTAGATCACTATGAAAGATATCATGTAGACTTTCAGTCAAAGCTCAGGGACTTTTATAGGAAGTATTTTACTGCTTTTACTAGAGCAAAAAATCTTTGTGTGCTTCTTGATAATTCTAGGGATAATAGACTTATTTCTTTCCAAAGAGGACTAGAATCTTCTTCAGATCTTAGGACTATAAACTTTATAAAGAAAGAACCTACAAAAGAAAAGCAAATTTTAGCCTATACAACAGATATTTCAATTTATGAATCATGTCCTTTAAAATACAAGTTTATAAGAAGACTTAAGTTTAGAAGTCCTCTTAGTAAGTCATTAATTTTTGGTACTAGAGTCCATGAACTTTCAGAATATGTTTCATATCTGAGAAAAAACGAAACTTCTCTTGATCTTTTAAATGATTTTATTAAAGAAAATCCTTCCTATAATAAGCCTTTGGAAAATTTCTTATCTAGGGATTTTAAAGTTGAAACATCAGAAGCTAACTATAAGACTGATAGAGATTTTTATATACTCCAAGGTAATATAGACTTGGTATTAGAAGATGGATCTATTGTTGATATAAAGACAGGAAAGAAAAATGATGAACTTTTAGAAAAGTACAGAAAGCAAATCATTACCTACTACAATCTTATGAAATTAAATTATAAGGATGTGGCTCATATTTACTTGTATTTTATTGAAGAAGATAAGCTTTTAGAGTTTGAAAAAGATGACTTCGATATAGAAAAAATTGATGAGATTTCAAGAAATATTTTAGATGAAAATATCTACCGAAAAACAGATGAATTAGAAGAGTGTAAGTTCTGTTCGATGAAATATTTTTGTAAAAGAGATTAAAATAAAAGCTCTTGCCTTAAGATTTACATGCAAGAGCTTTTTTTGCTAAATAGTTGTTTTAAAAAGTTGTTTTGTATAAGGATGTCTATCTTTGCTTTCAAGCTGATCTGTAGAGAAAATATCAACTAATTCTCCTTTATCTAAAACTGCAATCCTATCACAAATGTAAGAAATTACATTTAAGTCATGAGAGATAAAAAGTGAAGAAAACTGGTACTTTTTCTTAAGGTCAGAAATTAGATTTAAAACTTGGGCCTGGATACTTACATCCAAAGCAGAAACTCCTTCATCTATAATCAAAAACTTTGGTCTTCCAACAAGGGCTGCAGCTATGGCAATTCTTTGTTTTTGTCCACCTGATAATGAACCAGGATAAGAGTTAAGAACTGACTCATCTAGTTCTACATCATTTAAGATTTCAACGACCTTGGCCCTTCTTTCGTTTTTGTCATATAGCTTGTGAATATTTAGAATTTCTTCTACTGAAAAACCTATAGTCTTTTTCGGATTTAGAGCAGAAGACGGATTTTGGAAAACAACCTGAACATCTCTTCTATATTGGAAAAGTTCTTCTTTTGATAGACCAGTTATATTTTTACCCTCAAAAAGTATCTCACCTTCTGTGGGCTCTAAAAGTTTTAAGATAATATTAGAAAGAGTAGTCTTGCCAGAACCGGATTCTCCAACTAAACCAAAAATTTCATTTTCATTTATATAAAAGGAAATATCGTTGAGAACTTCTTTTTCTTTTTGGGAGAATAGAAACCTATCCTTGTAGATTTTTTTTAAGTGATTAACTTCTAGTAATTTACTCATTTCTACCTCCATCATATAAATGGCAGAAAACTTGATGTTTTTCTTCTATAAAAACATCGGGAAAAGACTCTTTACATATATCCATAGCATGATCACATCTTTGGTAGAAAGGACATCCTATATGAGCTCTGTCTTTAAGTGGTGTAACACTACCTTTTATATTATAGAGTCTTTCATTTCTTCTATCAAATGATGGTATAGCTTTAAGTAAAGCCTCGGTATAAGGATGGAGGGGATTACTAAAAATTTGAGCGCTAGAGCCTTTTTCTACAATTTTTCCAGCATACATAACTACAACAGAATCTGCTACTTCTTTTACCAGATTTAAGTCGTGGGAAATAAAGATTATTGCTGCTTTATACTTTTTTCTAATTTCTTCTAAAAGATTTATAATTTGGCCTCTAATATTGGCGTCTAAGGCTGTGGTAGGCTCATCAGCCACAAGGATTTTAGGATTTCTTATAATACTTGTAGCAATAACTATTCTTTGTTGCATGCCACCGGAAAGTTGATGAGGATATTTGTTATAGAGGTTTTCTACATCTTTTAATCCACATTTTTCCATGGTTTCAAGCACAAGTTTTTTTCTTTCATCTTTTTTCATATTTGTATGAATTTTTAAAACTTCTTCAATTTGCTTACCAACTTTTACAAGTGGGTCTAAGGCGTCTTGAGGTGATTGAAAAATTGTTGCAACTATACTGGATCTAAGTTCTTTCCAATCCTTGTCAGTAAAATTAATCGTTTCAACACCATCAAGCATAGAAGAACCTGATACAATCTCTGCTTCAGGACTTTGGAGTCCTAAGATTGTTTGGGTTGCTACGGTTTTTCCGCAACCAGATTCTCCTACTATTGCTACAAAGTCATTTTCATATACATCAAGACTAAAATCATCTACAGCATATTTTAATTTATTTTTTATTGGAAAACCTACTGTGAGGTTATTTACTTCTAATATCTTATCCATTTTCTTTCTCCTTTAGTCTTTTTGTCCTAAAGATCTCAGAGTATAGGGTAAATCCTAAAACTAACAAGGTTAGAGTTAAACCTGAAAAAATAAAGTACCAGGGTGCTTGAAGGAAATAATCCTGAGATTGTTTGAGCATCATTCCCCAAGAAGCATTTGGTGGAGTAACTCCAAGTCCCAAATAGGAAAGTCCTGATTCTGCAAGTATGGATGAAGAAATTGAAAGGATTATAGCTACCATTAATTGATTAAATATATTTGGAAAAATGTGGTTTATTGCTATATAGAAAGGACTTGCTCCTTTTACTATGGCAGATTTTACAAACTGAGATTGTTTTACTTGCAAGAACCCACTTCTTACAACCCTAGAAAAGTAAGGAACAGTCATAATCCCAATAGCCATAACTGTATTAAATAAACCTGGTCCAAAAACTGAAACCAACATCATAGCAAAAAGTATTCCAGGAAAAGCCATAAGAGCATCTATAATTCTCATCAAAACTTCATCTATAATTCCCCCAAAATATCCTGAAAGAGCTCCAATTATAGAGCCTAGGGTTAAGGAGATGGCTACTGTAGAAAAGGAAAGACTTATGGCTGTTTTAGAACCATCCATTAGCCTTGATAAGATATCACGACCCATATTATCTGTTCCAAAAGGATGAGCAAATGATGGCGCTATAAGGCTTTGTGCTGTATCAATTTTGTTTGGATCATATGGAGTCCAAAATAGGGCAATAATAAATATAAGAAAATATAAAATTAAAATTGCTTTTCCAAGTCGTATTGTAAATTTATTTTCTTTTATCATTTACTCCCCCTAATCCTTGGATCTACTATCCAATAAATAATATCTATTAAAAAGTCCACCATAATCACCATAAATGAAACAGCAAGGACTACCGATTGAATTAAAGGAAAATCCCTAGATGATATGGATTGAACAATGAGAGATCCTACTCCTGGTAGAGAAAATACATTTTCAATGACCAAGGATCCACCTATTGATGAAGTCAAAATCATTCCTATAATAGTTATAACTGGTATAAGTGAATTTCTAAAAACATGTTTTTTCAAAACCTCATCCATCTCCATTCCCTTCATCCTTGCAAATTTAACATAATCTTTGTTAATTTCATCTAAAATAGATGATTGCATGTATCTAAGAATGGTGGCAATATTTGCAAATGCTATGGATAATGAGGGTAAAAAGAAACTTTTCAGTTTAGTGAAAAATCCTCCTGACATAACATCGTAAGATAAGGTAGAAAACCACCCTAGTTTAACGGCAAACAGATAAATTAATAGAAAAGCCAACCAAAATGAAGGAATAGAAATTCCAAGTTGACTTATTGTCATTATGAAAGATGAATACCACTTATCTTTGTTTGCTGCTAATTTTATAGACAAAGGAATAGCTACTATTAATGAAAGTATAAGGGAAAATATAGAAAGATATAGGGTAACTGGAAGTTTCTTAAAAAAAAGTTCCTTTACAGGAATTTGGTATTTTATAGATGTACCCATATCAAGTCTAAACAATCCGACTATCCATTTTATGTATCTTTCAAATAAAGGTTTATCAAGTCCTAGCTCTTTTTCAAGAGCTAGGATTTGAGATTTATCTGCTTCAGTTCCAAGAATAATTTCTGCTGGATTTCCAGGTAAGATCTGGAAAACAAAGAATATTATCAAGGAGACCAAAAACAGGGTCATTATTAAAGAAATTAATTTTCGAATAAGAGTCTTAGTCATTTTTTACCTTAATATCTTCCAAGTTTATTTTTTGAATAGGGTAGGCCTTTAACCCTGTAAGATTTTTATTTAAAGCTTCATTATAGTTAGGGTCTTGTATAAATACAGATGCAGCATCTTTTGCAAGAATTTCTTGTGAAGTTTTAATGTTTTCGATATACTTGTCTTGATTTTCTGCAACTTCTGCATTTTCTATAGCCTTATCAAAATCATCAGATTTGTAGTTAATATAATTTTTTTCGCTTGTAGATTGATATCTTCCCAAGACTTGGATTGGATCAAGATAGCCAATAAACCCTACTATAGTAGCTTCAAAATCTCTTTTTTTATAAACTTTATCTGTCCATGTACCAAAGTCAATAGGTTCTATTTGCATAGTAATGCCTGCTTCTTTTAGTTGTTGTTCGACTAGTTCAGCTGTATCCATATGGAATTTATAGTCGCTTGGAACAGTTACTTTAAAGCTAAGGTCTTCATAACCTGATTCTTTTAGTAACTCTTTGGCTTTTTCTACATCCCTAGGATAAAAATCTCCAAGATCATTAAAGTATTCTTTTAAAGCAGGTGAGAAGCTTGAATATAGTTTGACAGCATTTCCTTTGGATAAGGATTCTACTATTTGATCTCTATCTATGGCATAGTTTAGGGCTTGTCTTACTCTGATATCTTGGAAAGGTTCAAAGTCATTGTTAAGTCCCATAACTTGTACAAGATTTTGTGGTTGAGATACAATATCACATGATTCTTTTACTTGTGACACCTCATTAGCATCTAGTCCAAAACCTAAATCTATATCCCCATTATTTAGTGCCATCAATAGACTTTGTCTGTCTGCAACTTTTATAACATCAATATTTTCGATATTTGCTAGATGGTCTTTATTGTGGTATTGATCGAATTTTTTTAGTTTTAATCCTTCACCTGGTGTATAAGATACAAATTGATAAGGACCTGTACCTATTGGTTTTGTGTTATTATCTTTATAATCTTTTTCTAAAATAGGGTAGTTGCATAAATATATAAAACCATTTCTTCTATTATTTAGGTGAAATTTGATTGAATAATCATCAACAACCTCTATAGACTCTATTACAGAATACTTATCAGAAATTTTATCAAATCCGTAAAGTCCTGCTAGGTTAGCATAAGTGTAGTAAACATCCTCTGCAGTCATTTTATTACCATCGTGGAATAATACATCCTTTTTTAACTTAAAGTCATAGGTCTTACCATCATCTGAGATAGTATAACTCTCTGCTAAATCAGAAATCATATTTCCATCTTCGTCTACATCCAAAAGACCATCAAAAATCTGATTCATAACTGTAACTGTGTCTCCAGCAGTATTTTTAAATGGATCAAGTGAGTCTATTTCTGTAAACATAGCCATTCTTAGTGTGTCTTTGCTTTGCTTTTCACTCTCTACATCTTTGTTTGCACAGGAAGTTTGCAGTAGTACTCCTAGAAACATCACAAAAACAAGAACTTTCTTTTTCATGATTCCTCCTTAAAAAATTGTTTTTTTACATTACAAGTATAGCACAAAAGTTATTTAAAATATAATAAAATGATAAATAAATCACAAATAAATAATATTCTTATAATATTTACATATTTCTCTACAGAAATTAAAATATTTTAATTTTTTTTGTCAAAAAACTTGATATTTAACTACTATGTTATACAATGTTCTAAAGGTGGGGGTATAATGATAGATAGTCAAATGCTTAAGGGTATAATAGAAGGAATAATCCTTGAAATAATTAGTAAAAATCAAACTTATGGCTACGAAATTGTTGAAGAACTAAAAAGAAATGGCTTTTATAATATGACAGAAGGTACAGTTTATCCAATCCTTAATAGGCTTACAAGAAAAGGGTATCTAATGGGAACTTTTAGAAAAAGCGAGGTCGGGCCAAAAAGAAAGTATTATTATATAACAGAAAAAGGCGAGAAGAACTTAAGAGAATTTAAACAATCTTATAGTGAAATGACAGAGGCTATAAGAAAAGTTTTCGATAAATAGAAAGAGAGATTTATGAGAGTTGATAAAATGATTGGAAACTCCAATCTTGATACAAGAAAAAATATAAAAAGAAACGCTAAGAAAGGTGATTTAGTAATAAATGGAGAAGTTGTAAAAGACTCTTCTGTTCATGTTGATCCAGATGTAGATGAAGTTTATTATAAGGGAGAATTTGTAGATTATTTTGATAATATTTACCTTATGGTAAATAAGCCACAAGGTCTAGTTTCTGCTACAAGAGATGATGAAGAACCAACTGTTATGGAACTTTTGGATGATTTTTATCTAAGACTTGATTTATCTATTGCAGGAAGACTTGATAAGGATACTACAGGATTACTTTTAATGTCTACTGATGGTAAGTTTATTCATACGGTAACTTCTCCAAATTCAAAAATAGAAAAAGTATATTTGGCAGAAACTAGAGACGTGATAGATCCTAACTTTATAGAAGAATTTCAAAATGGAGTATATATTTCACAAGACGATTATACAGCTAGACCTGCAAAACTTGAAATATTAGAAAAAAATCTTGCCAAGGTTACAGTAACAGAGGGAAAATATCATTTGGTAAAACGACTATTTTCAAATCTTGGAAATGAGGTTACTACTTTAAAAAGAATTTCTATAGGAGATTTAAAACTTGATGAATCTTTAGAAGAAGGAAAGTATAGGGAACTATCTTCATATGAGCTGTCTCTCTTTGGATTTTAAATAATATAGTAAAAAAACCTATATTAGTGTATAATTAGTCCATCACGGAGGTCTTATGTACCAAAAATATATAAAAAATGCTGCAGATAGGACTTTGGCGATACTAGCAATAATAGTTTTAAGCCCACTATTTGTCTTATTAGCTTTAG
This sequence comes from Anaerococcus sp., assembly GCA_052105355.1. Classification (GTDB taxonomy): domain Bacteria; phylum Bacillota; class Clostridia; order Tissierellales; family Peptoniphilaceae; genus Anaerococcus. The sequence goes on along the minus strand of JBQDYR010000014.1, from coordinate 2,444 downwards.
CGATAAAAATAAGTGAACCAAAATCTAAGGTTCTTTTTATACAAGAGAGATCTGGCCAGTATAGAAGGATCTTTAACTGCTATAAGTTTAGATCTATGTCTGATAAGGCACCCAAAAATGCTGCGACATGGGAACTTGAAAATGCAGAAAACTTTATTACTCCCCTAGGAGCTTTCTTGAGAAAGACTTCACTTGATGAATTACCACAACTTTTTAATATATTGAAAGGAGAAATGAGCTTTATAGGCCCAAGACCTGTTATTTTAAAAGAAACAGATTTGCTTGATCTTAGAGAAAAACTTGGAGCTACCAAGGTAAAACCAGGTATTACAGGACTTGCCCAAATTTCTGGAAGAGATAATGTTTCTGTAGAAAAAAAAGCTCAAGCCGATGCAGAATATGCTAACAAGGTAAATTTCAAAACGGACTTCAAACTTATGCTTATGACCATACCAAAAGTTTTGAGTGGAGATGGAATAGCTGAAGGAAAAAATGATTTTAAATCAGATAAATAAAAATTTTAAATTAAGTGTATCAAATTAGTTAAAGCTTTTGAATTTGAATCTTATTGCTTCATCTTTAAGGGCTAAGTACATAAAATTGATGCACTTTTTTTATTAAAGTTTATTCCTTAAAAAATTTTTAATTGAATAATGGGAATATATATAATAATATAGAAAAAGAAGGAGGATAAGATGAAAATTGATGTATTCATCTGCAAATTCGGATCTGGACACCAAGTTGCAGCCAAAGAGTTAGAAAATTACATACAATCAAACAAACAGTGTGATATATCTACTATCGATTTTATCGAAGCTATCCATCCAAAACTTTGCAATGTAATTTATTGGGGACACAGGATTTACTTTCAGCATTTAAAACCTAAAGAAGATAATAACTCTAAAGAAAAGGATAAAGATGAATCTTGGTATTTGGCAGCAAAGATTTTTAATATAAAAAAACTTTTTTTTAAGTATTTAGATGAAAAACCATTGCCAGATATTTTTATTTCTTGTTATTCGATGACAAGCTTTTTGCTTTCACTCTATAAAATAGAAAGAAATCTAGATATACCTTTAATAACATATATAACAGACTTTAACTTCCATAATTTTTGGATTAATGATATGACAGACCTTTACTTAACAATGTCTGACTTTACTAAAAACAAACTTATGGATATAGGTATAGCTGAAGATAAGATAATTATATTTGGAGAAAAAGAGAAACCAGAAAGAGAGAAATCTAACCATAATATTTTAATTTGTGGTGGAGGTCTTGGTATGCTTCCTACTGATAATGAATTTTATAAGTCTTTTGAAAAATATACTGACAAGAAAGTTGTAGTAGTTTGTGGAAAAAATAAAAAATTATATGAAAAGATTTCTAAATTAAATGTAAAAAACTTAGAAACTTATGGACTAGTAAAAAACATGCAAGATTTATATAATTGGGCAGACCTATATATAACAAAACCTGGAGGAATGAGTATTCATGATTCTATCAAAAACGATCTACCAATTCTTTATTTAACGCCATACCTTCCTCAAGAGATAGAAAATAAAAATTTTATTGATAGGGAACAAATAGGTATAGAGCTTATAGATCAGAAAGTAGATGTTTTGGAAGATATATTTGAAGACTCGAATGTCCTTAATTTGCTAAGAGAAAATTTGAATAGGGTTAGGGATGACTTTAATCCGGAAGACTTAATCAGGTGGATGGACTATGAATATTATAAAATTAGGCTTAATCCTTATAATAATCTTTCTAGGTCATGGATACATGGCTACACTTATTCTTAGAATTTTGTGGAAACCAGGCTTTAAAATACGAGATAATTATCTATTAACTTTTGATGATGGACCAAGCGAAATTAGTAAAGAATTGATAGAAGAATTAAATAAACATCAAAAAAAGGCAATATTTTTCCTTTTGGGTCAAAAGCTTGATTTATATAATTTAAATATGTACAAAGATTTTGAGATAGGTTGTCATGGATATAGACATGTTAATTTTGCCCTTCTAGGGCCTTATAGGACCTATATAGAATTTAATAAGGCTAAAGATGCTTTTAATAGAAATGGATTAAAACCGACTTACTTTAGGGCGCCATATGGACTTTACAATTTGACCCTTCTTTTCTTGATAAAAAAAGAAAATATGAAGGCTTTCCAATGGAATTATCTTCTGGGAGATTGGATTTTGGAGAAAGATTGTGTACTTTATAAGAAGTTATTTAAAAATGCCAAAGACAAAAACGTCTTAGTACTTCATGATGGAACAGAGGGAAAGGCAGACTTTGGTGCAAAAGATAAGATGCTAAAGGAGCTTGTGAAATTTTTAAATGAAGAAAGAAAAAATCAAAAAAATTATATTTAATTTTTTATTGCTGATAGGATTATCATTGGGAATGTTTTTTATAATTTATAAAAAGACAAATC
>JBQDYR010000013.1:20294-21649 GCA_052105355.1 Anaerococcus sp. | reverse complement strand
GTATGGATATAGGACTAAATGTTCTATGGTAAATAATAAAACGCGGGAATTTGCTAATATGTATGTTGGCAAACTTTGATTTTATATTGGTCTTATAATTTTTTTCTTAACACTAATACTAGATATAATGCTTTATAAAAAAATTATAAGTAATATAGATATGAACATTTTAATCTGTGTTATAATACAAATGATTCTTATGATAATACCTACGATAATTACTGAGAACAAATTAAGTAAGACTTTTACAGAAGATGGAAATTATATATTAAATAGTTTTTTATAGACGGCAAAAGCCGTCTTTTTTACTTATTAACTTTTATTATTTTTTATAATTAAAAAATATAGAAATATTGACAAAAAATTACTTAGTAATATGATTGACGTATAAATAGTTAAAGTATTAATTAAGATTTAACTTTGGAGGTTTTATGAAAATTAACGATAAACTTGAATATAAAAATATACATTTTAAAAACAGATTAGTAATGCCACCTATGGCAACTTCAATGGCAGATGAAAAAGGACATATAACAGATAAAACTTTAGAGTATTATGAAAAAAAGACTGCTTCAAAATTATTTTCGACTGTAATTGTTGAACATTCTTATGTAGAAAAAAGAGGCCAAGCTAATAAAAATCAATCTTCAATTTCTAATGATACAGATATTGAAGGCATGAAAAAATTATCTAATTTGATTAAAAAAAATAAATCTTTAGCGATTTTACAACTTGCTCATGCTGGTAGTTTATCTAGAGAAGAAATTACTGGTGAAAAACCAGTGGCTCCATCACCAATTATTAACCCTTCAAGAGATAGTGGTCCTATTCCTAAAGAACTTAATATAGATGAAATAACTGATATTAAGAATAAATTTATAGAAGTAGCTGTTAGAGCAAACTTGGCAGGTTTTGATGGAGTTGAAATTCATTCAGCTCATGGTTATTTACTTAATCAGTTTTTATCTCCACTTACTAATAAAAGAGAAGATCAGTATGGAGGAGTTATTTACAATAGAATAAGACTTCATCTTGATATCATTAAAGGAATTAAGGAAAAATTAGGAAACTCCTACCCTGTTTTCTTAAGAATGGGTGCTGGTGATTTTATGGAAGGAGGACTTTCTACAGAAGATGCAATAAAAGCTTCCAAAGAATTTGAAAAAGCTGGAGTTGATGTTTTGGATATTTCAGGTGGGATGTCTTCTTATCATATAGATGATACTAGAGCTGGATATTTTGATCTTATATCAAAACCAATCTTTGATAATGTAGATATACCCCTTATCTTAACTGGAGGAGTAAAAAATGGCGAAGATGTTATTAAAGTATTAGAACAAAATACAGTTCATATT
>JBQDYR010000013.1:0-20284 GCA_052105355.1 Anaerococcus sp. | reverse complement strand
GTGTGTGATCTTGTAGGAATAGGAAGAGCTGTTCTAAAAGATTCTAATTGGTTAGAAAGAGAAGTGGGAAAATATTTTAAAGGTTAAAAAACTCTTATTAAATTAAAAACTAATTTAATTTGATATAGATACAAAAGTTACAAACTTTATTGATATTAGTAAAAATCCAGAAGCAATTAATAATATAATATTTGTTATTACTATATATTATTGATAAGCGTATTAAATTTTTATAAAAGAAAATTTGAAAAACACTATTTAAACTTGTTATAATAAACATTAGAGTAATATTTAAAAATACAATATATGAGAAACTAACAAAGTAATTCTAATTACTTTGTTTTTTCTTAATAAATTATTTCTATATGTATTTATAGTATATCTTTTTTATAATTTTCATTTATTTGACATAATAAAGATAGAGACCTATAATACATCTGATATTTACAAGGAGGTCATTTATTATTTTAATAAAATAGTCTTATGAAAAAATTTTATACTTATCTAAAAGCTCATCCTCCAATGGTGATAACAATATCGTTCTTATTGTTAATATTTCTTGGGTCATTTTTACTATTTCTACCAATAAGTCAGGCTAATAATGATGTTTCTTATTTGGACTGTTTGTTTACGGCTACTTCTGCAGTTTGTGTTACAGGACTTGTTACAGTTCCAACATTTGCTACTTGGACAGTATTTGGCAAAGCTATCATCATAATACTGATTCAAATGGGTGGTTTAGGACTTATGACCTTTACAACACTTATGGCACTTATTCTAAAGAAAAAAATTACTTTAAGTCAAAGAATGATTATAAAAGAACAGACCAATAGTGAAGGCCTTGCAGGTATGGTTAAGCTTATTAAATACATTCTTATATCAACCTTTTCTATAGAGAGTATTGGAGCCTTACTTTTAATGGTAAGATTTATTCCAAAATATGGACTTTCTGGAGTGCCAATGTCTTTCTTCCATGCTATATCTGCTTTTTGTAATGCTGGATTTGATATATTAGGTCCGGATTCTTTAATATCTTTTAATCAAGATTGGTACTTATTATTTGTTCTTAGCATTCTTATATTTATGGGTGGTTTAGGATTTGTAGTATATTCAGATATCTACACTAATAAATTTAAATTTAGTAAATATAATCTACATACTAAAGTTATTTTAGTGACAACAATTTTCTTGATATCATTGACTGCTATATCTTTCTTTGTTATAGAAGGTGCAAATCCTTATACCATAAAAAACTTTGATACTTTAGATAAAATATCAAATTCAATTTTCCAAGCAATAACTTTAAGAACAGCAGGTTTTGCTTCTGTTGATCAATCTTTAGTTAAGGAAGCTTCTGCAGGGATTGGACTTATAAACATGTTTATAGGTGGATCACCTGCAGGAACAGCCGGTGGTATAAAGACATCGACCTTTGCACTTTTGATAATAGTTGTTGTTAGTGAAATAAAACAAAGAAATGATATAGAAGTATTCCAAAGGAGAATAAATCCTAAGCTAGTAAAAAGAGCTATAACAATAATTATGCTTGGACTTGCTTGGGTTTCTGTAGTTTCGATATTACTATTAACTTTATCAAACTTTGATTTTATTGATGCTATTTTTGAAGTTACAAGTGCTTTTGGTACTGTAGGTTTATCTAGAAACATTACTTATAGGCTTAATGATATTTCTAAGCTTTTGATTATGTTTACTATGTATGTTGGTAGAGCAGGTTTAATAACAGTTATTGCTGCTTTAAACTCTGACAATAAAAAGAAACTTTATAGAGAAGCAGAGGAAGGAATTATTATAGGTTAGGATATTATGAAACAATTTTTAATTATTGGATGTGGAAGATTTGGATCTTCATGTGCTGAACAGCTAACTAAGTTGGGGAACGAAGTAATTGCTATAGATAAAAAAGAGGATGTAATAGATGAAGTCAGCAAGTATGTTACACATGCTGCAAGCATAGAATATGTTAATGAAGAAGTTTTAGAATCCTTAGGTGCAAAAAATGTTGATGTTGCAATTATTGCAATTTCATCCAATTTTGAACAAGCTATCTTAAGTGTAGTTGCTTGCAAAAATCTTGGTATACCAGAAGTTATTGTAAAGGCAAAGGATAAGATTCACGCTGATGTTTTAACACAAATAGGTGCAGATAAGGTTGTTATACCAGAATCTGATTCTGCCGTGAGACTTGCAAGATCACTTTCTTCTAATCAGATATTTGATTATATTGAATTTGATGAAAAATACTCTATTGTTGAGCTTGTTCCAAAAAAGGATTGGATAGGAAAATCTTTAAATGAATTAAGTTTAAGAACAGATTTCGGAATAAACATTATTGCCATAAATAATATGGATAGAACTATTGTAAACCCTGAGGCAAGTTATGTAATTACAGATACAGATAACTTAATTGTAGCAGGAGAAAATGAAGATCTAGAAAAACTAACTCAAGATGATGGATCAGATTCTAGGTATCAATTATATAGAATCCATTAAGATCAAATAATTAGATAGCTATTGCAAAATTATAAATTAATTGAGCAATAGCTATTTTTTTATTAGTTTTATTAAAGGTTATTTATATGTAAAATAAATCTTTGATTATTTTGATTTATTTAATAGCGTCTTAATAGTTAGTAAAGAGAGTTAATAGATGATTATAAACTATAAGTTGATTTTGTTATTGTATAAATTTCTTTTTAAAATATATTAGATAATTTTTAGAAAATTAGTATATTGTTTAAGTAATTTAAAATAAAGGAGAGATGATGGAAAAAGTAGGTGCCTATATCCACGTTCCTTTTTGTAGAAAAAAATGCTACTATTGTGATTTTTGTGCTTTTCCAAATTTAGAAGGCTGGATAGATGGATATTTTGAAAACCTAAAAAAAGAAATAAAGCTCTATGGAGAAAAAATGTGCTTAGAGATTGATTCGATTTATATTGGAGGAGGTACTCCAACTTACGTAAACCCTAAGTATATAAAAGAAGTAGTAGATGAAATATATAAAAACTTCAAAGTTTATAAGGATATTGAATTTACCATAGAGGCAAATCCTAATTCCATAAATAAAGATAAATTAGAAATTTATAAGGATTTGGGAATTAATAGAATTTCTTTGGGTGTTCAGTCTTTTGATGATGAGATTTTAAAAAAAATTGGTCGTGACCATACTAGAGATAGAGTTTTAAAGGATATAAATTTGATTAGAAAATCAGGTTTTGATAATCTTTCAATCGACTTAATTGTAAATCTCCCTGGACAAGATAAGAACAAAATAATGACTGATTTGAATTTTGTTAAAAAAATTTCTCCTGAACACTTATCATGGTATTCACTGATAATAGAACAAGGCTCTAGATTTTATACACTTGATAAAAAAGGTCTGTTAGATATATTTGATGAAGACTTGGAAAGAGATGTTTTTGAACAACTTGTAAAAGAATTAGAAACAATAGGTCTAAATAGGTATGAAATATCAAATTTTGCTAAAAAAGGATATCAATCTTTTCATAATAAAAAATACTGGGATGGAGATGGTTATGTTTCCTTTGGACTTTCTGGATCTGGATTTTTATCAAATTACAGGTACAACAATGTAAGAAACTTCATTAAATATGAAAGATTATTAAAGGAAGGTAAATTTCCAATAGAATCTTTTGAAAATATAGATATAAATGAAAGAGAAAAAGAATATATAATATTTAAACTTAGAGAAACTTCTGGTATTAACTTAAAGGTATTTAAGAATAAATTTGGTCATGATTTCTTAGAAAAATATAAAAAAGTCATAGATGAATTTTATAAACTTGGTTATTTTACAATAGGTGATAGTATAAAATTTACACCTAAGGGCATGGATTTATCCAATGAATTTTATATAGAAATAATTTAACTTGACATGATAAATATAGGTAGTATATTAATATTAGCAGTCAGATTAAAAGAGTGCTAAATGAGGTGAATACATGAATAAGAGAAAACAAATGATACTTTTCTCTGTCATAAACTCATATATAAATGCCGGAGAACCAATCGGCTCAAAATCATTGGCGTCTGAATATTCATTAGATATATCATCAGCTACTATTAGAAATGAAATGTCAACCTTAGAAAAGATGGGTTTTTTAGAAAAAGCTCATACTTCTAGTGGAAGGTTTCCATCTGATAAAGGCTACAGGGTCTACGTTAACCATTTATTAAATAGTGAAGATGATCTTGAAACTATTAATCTTATCAATATGAAAGAATTAGAAAAGCTACTTGATAAAAGATATGATAATATATCGAATATCGTAGAAAATGCTACAACCATTCTTTCTAGTATGACTAAGCTTACAGCAATGAGTATGACTCTAAAAAATAATATAACAAAATTAATTAATCTAGAAATTATAAAGATTGATTCTAAGTCTTTATTATTTATCGCAGTCTATGATAATGCGAGTATAGTTAATGATAGGATATACTTAAAAAAGGATGTATCTAATAGTGAAATAAAGAGCATAAACGAAATCTTAAAAAAAGAAATCGTAGGTTCAGATGTTAATGATATTTCACAAAAACTTAAAGACTTGGAAAATTCTATTTTAAAGGCCTATAGTCATCTTTTGACCGAGATGAGTAATAAGATAGAAAACCAATCTTTATCAGATCTTACTAAAGAGGTTGTGATAAAAGGGATTGGCAATATCTTTAATTTTAAAGAATTTGAAGATTTATCGAAGGCTAAAGAGTTTATTAAGATATTCGATAGTAAGGAAAGAATCAAAGATTTAATGGATGATTCTAATGGAGATTTAACAGTTACTATTGGCGATGAAAACCAAATTAATGAATTAAAATCATCTACTATTATTACATCACGCTTTGCCTATGACAAGGACACTATAGGACAGATTGGCATAGTAGGACTTACAAGAATAAACTATAAACAAGTAATTTCAAGTATTAGACTAATATCAGATTTACTTAGTAAATGAATAAGGAAGGTGCAAAGTTGGCAGAAGAGAAAAAAAATAAGGATGATTTAAAAACTGATCCTGAAGCAGAAAAGCTTGAAGAGAAAATCGAAGAAGAAATCGAGGAAATAGAAGCTGAAGCTGTGGATGAGGATGGAAATCCTGAAGAAAATATAAGTCCTGATCAAACAAGTGAATACTTAGAAAAATATCAAAGATTACTCGCAGACTTTAATAACTACAAAAAGAGAGAAGAAAAGGCTAAGGAAGATTTTAAATCTTATGCCTCAAGTTCTTTGATAGAAAAACTTCTACCAGTTTTAGATAATTTTGACAGGGCTTTAAAAGATTGCAATGATAAAGATCCTTTTGTACAAGGTATAATAATGACACGTAATGAGCTTTGGAAAGTTTTGGAAAATGAAGGCTTATCAGAAATACCATCTGACAATGAAGAATTCGATCCAAACTTCCACCAAGCATTTATGACAGAAGAATCTGACGAAGTTGAATCAAACCACATAATTGAAACATTCCAAAAGGGATATAAAATAAAAGATAAAGTAATAAGACCATCAATGGTTAAGGTAAGTAAATAGGAGGAAAATTATGGCTAAAATCATAGGAATTGACTTAGGAACTACAAACTCAGCTGTCGCAGTAATAGAAGGTGGAGACTCAACTATTATTCCTAACAGCGAAGGTAATAGAACAACACCATCTGTTGTAGCATTTACAAAAGATGGAGAAAGATTAGTTGGAGAAACAGCTAAAAGACAAGCTATTACTAACCCAGATAGAACAATTTCTTCTATCAAAAGAGAAATGGGTACAGATTTTAAAACAAAAGAAATAGATGGTAAAAAATATACACCTGAAGAAGTTTCAGCAATGATTTTACAAAAATTAAAATCAGATGCAGAAGGCTATTTAAATGATACAGTAACAGATGCAGTAATTACAGTACCTGCATACTTTACTGATGCTCAAAGACAAGCTACAAAAGACGCTGGAAAAATTGCTGGGCTAAACGTTAGTAGAATTATTAATGAACCAACAGCAGCTGCTTTAGCTTATGGTATGGATGAAGAACATGACCAAGCAAAAATTATGGTATACGATCTTGGTGGTGGTACATTCGACGTTTCTATTCTAGAAGTAGGAGATGGAGTATTTGAAGTACTAGCTACAAGAGGTAACAATAGACTTGGTGGAGATGATTTTGATAATGCGCTTGTAGACTACCTAGCTCAAGAATTCAAAAAAGATACCGGCGTAGATTTAACAAAAGATTTAACTGCTATGCAAAGATTAAAAGATGCAGCAGAAAAAGCTAAAAAAGAATTATCATCAACTAAAACAAGCAATGTTAACCTACCATTTATTACAGCCGTAGATGGACAACCAGTTCACTTGGATATAACAGTAACAAGAGCTAAATTTGAAGAATTAACAAGAAGCTTGGTTGAAGAAACAAGAAAACCTGTAAATGATGCTCTATCAGATGCTGGACTTTCATCAAGCGATATAGAAAAAGTTCTATTAGTAGGTGGATCATCAAGAATACCTGCAGTACAAGAATTAGTAAAAGAAATTACAGGAAAAGAACCACAAAGAGATATTAACCCAGATGAATGTGTAGCTCTAGGTGCTGCTATTCAAGGTGGAGTATTAACAGGTGAAGTAAAAGATTTACTATTACTAGATGTTACACCTTTATCACTAGGAATTGAAACAATAGGTGGAGTTGCTACAAAACTTATCGAAAGAAACACAACTATTCCTACAAAGAAATCACAAATCTTTACAACAGCTGCAGATGGACAAACAGATGTAGATATCCATGTTGTACAAGGTGAAAGGGAAATGGCTGCCGATAATACAACACTTGGAAGATTCCAACTTTCAGGTATTCCTCCAGCAAAAAGAGGAGTTCCACAAATTGAAGTAACATTTGATATAGATGCAAATGGTATTGTAAACGTAACAGCTAAAGACCAAGGTTCAGGAAAAGAGCAAAAAATCACAATTACTTCTACAACATCTATGACTGAAGAAGAAATAGATAAAAAAGTAAAAGAAGCTGAAAAATTTGCTGAAGAAGACAAGAAGAAAAAAGAAGGAATTGAAATCAAAAACAATGCAGAATCTTTAGTTTACCAAGCTAGAAAAACTATGGAAGATGCTAAAGTTGAAGGAGCTCAAAAAGACAAGATTGAAGAAAAAATCAAAGATTTAGAAGATGCTCTAAAAACTGAAAATACAGATGATATCAAAGCAAAAACAGATGCATTATCTGAAACTATATACTCTATGAGTGAAGAACTTTACAAAAATGCTAGTGCAGAAGGTCAAGACGGAGCTCAAGGTACAGATGATGATGTTGTAGATGCAGACTACGAAGTAGTAGATGACGAAGAGTAAGAAAAAGATAATTTAAATTATAAAAGGAGCTATTAAAAATAGTTCCTTTTAACTTTTATGAAGTTTTTTACTTTTAAAATTTGTAAAATTACGTTATAATAAACTATTGAAATATAAGTAAAAATTAATGAATAATAAAGTTATTTCCTCTTGGATTTAGCTTTTTTTATGTCAAGGAGGGATTAATGAAAGACCCATATGAAGTCCTCGGGGTTGATAGGGATATCAGCCAAGACGAGTTAAAAAGAAAATATAGAAGATTAGCTAAGAAGTATCATCCAGATCTTAATCCTGGCGATGAAGAAAAAGCTGAAAAATTCAAAGAAATAGGCCTATCCTATGAAATTTTATCAGATCCTGAAAAAAGATCTGCCTATGATAGGTACGGAGAAGCTGCATTTACAGGTGGAGCAGGTAGCCCAGGTGGCGGATTTTCAGACTTTGGAGACTTTTCTGATATCTTTGGTTCATTTTTTGGAGATATATTTGGTGGTCAAAGATCTCAAAGTAGAAATAGACCTACAAAAGGAGCAGATATCCAACAGGTAGTAAATCTTACTTTTAAAGAGGCTTGCTTTGGTGTAAGTAAGGAAATTCAAGTAAGAAGAGAAGTTGTTTGCGAAACTTGTGATGGAACAGGTGCAAAGGATAAGTCTAAGGTCCATACTTGTGATAAGTGTAAAGGAAGCGGAAGAATAAATACAGTTAGTCAAACTCCTTTTGGTACAATAAGCAGACAGACAACCTGTGATAAGTGTGGAGGAACAGGAGAAATCATAGAAGAAAAATGTGATGTTTGTCATGGTGAAGGAAGAGTATTTAAATCTGAAACTATTAAGATAGATATACCATCAGGTGTAGAAACAGAAAATGTAATGCGTGTTTCAGGAAAAGGCCATGCTGGAGAAAAAGGTGGTCCTAATGGAGATTTGTATATTGTAATCAATGTTGAAGAACATGAAATCTTCAAAAGAAGTGGACTTGATATATACTATGAAATGCCAATAACTTTTGCTACAGCAGCATTAGGAGGAAATATAGATATTCCTACTTTAACAAGTACCCAAGAATATCATATACCAGAAGGAACTCAAACAGGTACTAAGTTTAAACTTAAAAACGAAGGAATTAAAAGTGCCACTACAGGTAGACAAGGAGACCTTTACTTTTACGTCAAGCTAATAACACCAAATAAAATGAGCAAAGAGCAAAAAGAAAAACTCAAAGAATTTGCGGAGGTTTCTGGTCAAGAAATTAAGCAAGAAAAGAATTTCTTCGAAAAAATAAAGGATTTATTTGACTAATGAAAAAAACTTTCAATATTTTAACCCTAGGATGTAAGGTAAACCAGTATGAATCCGAGGCAGTTGAAGAATTATTTATAAATAGAGGATTTGAAAAAAAGAAAGAAAATGCTGATATTTATGTAATAAATACATGTACAGTAACTAATATGAGTGATAGAAAATCTAGACAAACCATATCAAGAGCTAGAAAAGAAAATCCAAATGCTGTAATTGCAGTAATGGGATGTTATTCACAAGTTAAGCCTGAAGAAATTAAAAAGATTGAAGGAGTAGATATAATCCTTGGATCAAGAAATAAAGAAGAAGTTGTTGACTTGTGTGAAGAATTCTTTAAAGATGAAATCCAAATAGAAGATGTAATTAGTCTTAGTGAAACAAAAACTATAGAAGAGCTTCAAATAGAGAATCAATCAGAAATGACAAGGGCTTATATTAAAATTCAAGATGGGTGTAATATGTACTGCTCATATTGTATGATTCCATATGCAAGAGGAGATATATCAAGCCGTGATATGAATTCTATAGTAGAAGAGGCTAAGAGACTTTCTGATAATGGTTTTAAAGAAATAGTCTTAACAGGAATCCACGTTTCTTCTTATGGTAAGGAACTAAAAGAAAAATCTGATCTAATAGAAGTAATAGAAAATGTAGCACAAATACCAGGGATAGAAAGAATAAGGCTTTCATCTATGGAACCTAGACATATCACAAGAGATTTTTTAGAAAGAATGAAGGCTACTGGTAAGGCTTGTGATCATTTCCATCTTTCCCTTCAATCAGGCTCTGATAATGTATTAAAACTTATGAATAGAAAGTATGATACCAAACTCTATAAAGAAAAAGTCGAATTGATAAGAGAAGTTTTCCCAAATGCAGGGCTTACTACAGATATCATAGTTGGTTTCCCACAAGAGACAGATGAAAATCACAAGGAAACAATGGAATTTATAAAAGATATAGAATTTTCTAAAATACACGTTTTTAAATATTCTAAAAGAACGGGAACTAAGGCATCAGCTATGTCTGGACAAATAGATGGAAATATAAAGAAAGAACGTTCCAATGATATATCTACACTTGAAGAAAAAATTAGAATAGAATTTATGAAAAAACAAGTAGGAAAAATCTTACCAGTTCTTTTTGAAACAAAAACTGACAAAGAAGGATATATGTCTGGCTATTCTACAAATTACCTTAGGGTAAATACTAAAGATTCTGTAAATGATAATGATATTAAAAATATATTAATTAAAGATTTACAAGATGGTGAACTTATAGGTAGTATAGTAGATTAAATAAAATAAAATTTATTAAAAAAATAAAAAAATATTTTACCTTTATCTATAAATATGATAGAATATTTATCAATGGGGGTGAAGTATGGACTGTGTATTTTGCAAGATTGCATCTGGAGAAATTCCCACAGATAAGATCTATGAAGATGATGAATTGATTGCATTTAATGATCTAGATCCACAAGCACCTATCCATTTTCTTGTAATTCCAAAAAAACACATCGAAAGCAATGATAAGTTAACAGAAGAAGATTCATATCTTATAGGAAAAATTTTCTTAACTATCCAAAAGATAGCAAGAGACTTAGGTATTGCCGATGAAGGTTATCGTATCGTAAATAATATAGGAGAAAATGGAGGACAAACAGTCCACCATATCCATTTCCATGTTTTAGGCGGTAGAGGTTTTAAATGGCCTCCAGGCTGATAATATGATAACTTGTTTTGTATGAGAGGGGGGATAGAAATGACAGAGATCAGAGTTGGAGAAAATGAATCAATTGATAATGCAATTAAAAGATTCAAAAGACAATGCGCAAGATCCGGTGTTCTAACTGAATACAGAAAAAGAGAACACTATGAAAAGCCAAGCTTAAAGAGGAAGAAAAAATCTGAAGCAGCTAAAAGAAAAAATAGAAAAAAATAATTTAAGGACCCGTGAGGGTCTTTTTTTTCTGCATATTATCATAATAATTTAGTAATAAGTTAGAGTTTTTCAAAACAAGAATTTTATAAAGATATAAAATTTTCTCATATTATTAAAAAAGATCTAATATATTAAGAGTTTTAAATTTGTTTTATATCCCTGTAAAGTGTAAAAAATCAATAGTTAAAATACTTTGATAAATTAATAATAAAAAATATTTGACAGAAAACGTTTCTTAGTTTATCATAAATAATGAAATAAATAACACAAATCTTCAGGGCGGAGTGCGATTCTCCACCGGCGGTCATAGTCCGCGAGCGAAAGCTGAATCAGTGAAATTCTGATACCGACAGTTATAGTCTGGATGAAAGAAGAAAGAGCTAACTTTGATTAGATGTTTTTTAAGTCCCTGAAAAGGGACTTTTTCTTTTGCCTAAAAAGAAGATTGTGGATTGGAGGCAAAATGAATGATGAATATTATATGAAAAAGACTTTTGAACTAGCCAAAAAGGGGATAGGCACTACTTCTCCAAATCCTTTGGTGGGTGCTATTATTGTAAAGGACGGAAAAATAATAGGCCAGGGTTATCATGAAGTTTATGGAATGGCTCACGCTGAAAGAAATGCAATAGAAAATGCAAAAGATTCTGTAGAAGGGGCAACTCTTTATTGTAATCTTGAACCTTGCTCCCATGTAGGAAAACAACCTCCATGTATGGATCTCATAATAGAAAAAAAGATAAAAAGACTAGTTATATCAAACCTTGACAATAATCCTAAAGTTGATTCTATAAAAAGACTGAGAGATGCTGGAATAGAAGTAGAGATAGGACTCTTAGAAGAAGAGGGAAAAAAATTAAACGAAATCTTTTTTCATAACATGAAATATAAAAAACTATTTGTAGCCATAAAATATGCTATGAGCATGGATGGAAAGATTGCAACATCTTCTGGTAACTCAAAGTGGATAACAAATGAAAAATCAAGGCATTATGTTCATGAGCTTAGAACAAGATATGATGCTATTCTTGTTGGGAAAAACACGGTAGAAAAAGATAACCCCTCTCTTAATTCTAGGTTTGATGGTGGAATAGATCCTGTTAGGATAATACTTGATACTAACTTTGAGATAGATAAAGATAGAAAGATATTCAACTTAGAATCTGATAAGAAAACTTATATAGCAACTATTTCTGACAAAAAAAGACCAGAAGTTAAGGCGGAAATTATTAGATGCAAGGAAAAGAACGGAATGGTCGATATAAAAGATCTATGTGACAAGCTTTACCAAATGGGTATTAGATCTCTTTTGGTAGAGGGGGGATCCTCTGTAAATAATTCCTTCATAGAGGAAAATCTAGTAGATAAGATTTATGAATTTATATCTCCACAAGTAATTTCTGGAAAATATTCCAAATCTCCTTTTTATGGAAAAGGAGTAGATTTCATAAAAGATTCCTATAAGTTTAAATTTGTTGACATAAAAAGATTTGATGAAGATATTATGATAGAGGCAAACAATGTTTACAGGAATAGCTGAAGAAATTGGAAAAATAAAAAAATTTAATCTAATAAATGGTAAAGCAAGTATAGAAATTTCCTGCAAAAAAGTTTTAGAAGACTTAAAAATAGGGGACTCCATAATGTCTGACGGTGTTTGTTTAACAGTAACAGAATTTTCTGACTCTTACTTTAAAGCAGACTTGATGGAAGAATCTTTAAAGGTTACTAAATTTAACAAGAATATGTTAAATCAAAATATAAATTTGGAAAGAGCCTTACAACTTGGAGGAAGGCTGGATGGTCATTTAGTTCAAGGCCATGTGGATGGAGTTGGAAGGATAGTTTCTATAGTAAAGAATGTGATAAGGATAAAAGCGGACCCAAATATTTCTAAGTATATAGTAAAAAAAGGTTCTATATGTATAGATGGGATTTCATTAACAGTTTCTTTTGAGGAAGGGGATATTTTTGAAGTATCTCTCATACCAGAAACCTTAGAAAGAACTAATCTTAAGGAAAGAAAAGTAAATGACTTGGTAAATTTAGAAACTGATATACTTGGAAGATTTGTTGAAAAACTTATGAAAAGTGAAGAAAGGATGGATAGAAACTTTTTATTAGAAAATGGTTTCTTTTAAATAAAATGAAAAAAACTTACGAATTAGAAGAAATATTTGAAGATTTAAGAAATGGAAAAATAGTGCTTGTAACAGATGATGAAGATAGGGAAAATGAAGTAGATATGATCTGTGCAGGAGAATTTGTTAGTGGAGAAACAGTAAATATAATGGCATCTTATGGTAAGGGGCTAATTTGTACTCCTATTTCAGAAGAAGTTGCTAAGAGATTTGATTTTAATCAAATGGTTGTAAACAATACCGATAATCACTGTACAGCATTTACAGTTTCTATAGACCATATAAGTACTACAACTGGTATTTCAGCCTTTGAAAGAGCTAAAACTATTAGAGAGCTTTGTAACAACAATTCAAGACCAGAAGACTTTAGAAGACCCGGTCATGTTTTTCCACTAGTAGCAAGAAAAGGTGGAGTTCTTGCAAGACAAGGGCATACAGAAGCTACAGTGGATCTAATGGAGATGGCAGGACTGATGCCAGTTGGATTATGCTGTGAGGTTATGGCAGATGATGGTCATATGTTAAAAGGTAAGGGTGTAGAAGAACTTGCAGAAAAGTTCGGATTTAAGATGACTAGTGTGGCTGCTATAAAAGCCTACAAAGAAGAAAAAATAAAACTAATAGAAAAGACTAATATAGTAAAACTTCCTACAGACTATGGTGAATTTAAGGCTATAAGCTTCTATGATAAAATTCATGATAAAGATCATATAGCTTTAGTCAAAGGTGATGTAAAAGGAGAAAATGTACTGACAAGAATCCATTCTGAATGCCTCACAGGTGATGTTTTTGGCTCAAGAAGATGCGATTGTGGTAGTCAACTTCATAAAGCTTTAAGAAGAATAGAGAAAAATGGAAGAGGCGTTCTACTTTATATGAGACAAGAAGGAAGAGGTATAGGATTATTTAATAAAATCATGGCTTATGACCTTCAAGATAGGGGATATGATACAGTAGATGCTAATATTGAACTTGGTTTTGATCCAGATCTTAGAGACTATAAAATAGCAGTAGAAATCTTAAAAGAGCTTGGAATAGAGAGTGTCGATTTGATGACAAATAATCCTGACAAAATAGAACAAGTAGAAAAATATGATCTAAAAGTTAACAAGAGAGTACCAATAGAGATACCGTCAAATATAGTCGACGAATTA
This sequence comes from Anaerococcus sp., assembly GCA_052105355.1. GTDB lineage: Bacteria > Bacillota > Clostridia > Tissierellales > Peptoniphilaceae > Anaerococcus. The sequence continues at coordinate 6,340 of JBQDYR010000013.1, read as the reverse complement.
TATTTAAAAACAAAAGTTGTAAGAATGAGACATGAATTAAAAGAATTTAAGGAGATTTAAAATGAAAGAGTATAGTGCAGATCTAATATCAAAAGATAAAAAATATGCTGTAATAGTTGCAAGATTTAATCATTTTATAACTGATAGATTGGTAGACGGATGTCTTGATACCTTAAAAAGACATCAAGTAAAGGATGAAAATATTGATATAATAAGAGTACCAGGAGCCTTTGAAATACCTTTAGTAGCAAAAAAAGCAGCCATGAAAGATTACGACGGAGTAATTTGCTTGGGAGCAGTTATTAGAGGTCAAACAAGCCACTACGATTATGTATGCTCAGAAGTTTCTAAAGGTATTGCAAATGTAGGACTTGAAAGTGGAAAACCAATCATATTTGGGGTTATTACAACAGATACTATAGAACAAGCTGTAGAAAGAGCTGGAACTAAGGCAGGCAATAAGGGAAGTGATGCGGCATTATCTGCTATAGAAATGGTTAACCTTTTGGACGTATTATAAATGAAAGTTATTTTTGATTTTGATGGGACTATCCATAAGACCCATATTATATATAAAAAAGCAATGGAGATTTCTTTAAAAGAAGCGCAAATTGATTTGAAAGATATAGATTTTAAATCCCTTATAGGAAAAAGTCCTCATTCCATATGGAGATCTTTTGGTATTAATGAGGAAGAAATAGAAACTATGGTTAAAAAAACTGGTGCTATGATGGATGAAAATATGATGTCTTTTGGAGAACTTTTTGAAGGTTCTATAGAGACATTAGAGTATTTGAAAGAAAATTATCAATTAATAATATGTTCTAATTGTAGAAATTCATATATGCAAGCAGCAAAAAAAGCTTATAATCTTGATAGGTATTTTACATCTTATATTACTGGAGAAGATCATAATTATAAAGATAAGTATAAGATCTTAAAAGATTTGAGTATCGGTGATTTTATAATGATTGGTGATAGAGAAAATGATATAGATGCAGGTTATAAAAATAATAAGAAAACTATATTTGCTAAGTATGGTTATGGTGATATTTCTGAAGGTAAAAATGCTGACTATATTATAGAAGATATAAGAGAATTAAAGAGTATACTTTAAAATTAATATAAAAGTATATCTAATAATTTTATATAGGTTAAAAAAACTGGTGCATTAATAGGCACCAGTTTTTTTAGTTTGCTAAAATATTTATCTCATTTGCAACATATAGTTTTTTAAATTTTGATATTCCTATACATCCTATATCCAAAATTGAGTCCTTGTCAAAATAAAAGTTCAAGGATGGACTATAGTATACTTCTATTAAATCAGAATCTGCTTTCTTAAAATTTTTAACCTTATCTTTTGAATTATAGTTTATATTAAAGTCAACTGATCCCATACCACAGCAAGCGGATTTTGAATCAAGATCGATATCAATAACAAGATTATCTATATGTTTTTGTTTTATAAAGTCTTTTGATTTTTTCGAAAAATTAATCTTCATATTTTCCTCTTTTCTTCACTTAAGATACTTTAATTTATTAAGTATATTAAACAGTAATCTTAAAATTTATCAAGGCTTATAATATACTCATATATTTGATTTTTAGGGAAACTGCTTATTTTTCTTATTTCTTTTACAATATCTTTAGTTTTATAGTTTTTATTTTTAAGATCTAAAATTTTTTCCTTATAATCTCCAAGATTTTCTTCTTTTATTATATCTTCGTTTTTAGAAAGGATTAATACAAATTCTCCCTTTATTGTTAACTCATCTAAATTTAAATCTTTAATCTTTGAAATTTTGTATTCCTCAAATTTTTTAGTAAGTTCACGAGCTATACAAAGACTTCTATCTGGGAAAAGTTCTTTAAAGTGATTTATAGTTCTTTCTAAATTATGAGGAGTATCAAATATTATAGACGTTTTATCTTCGTTTTTTAGTTTTTCATAAAATATTTTTTTATCCGAAGTTTTTTTAGGCACAAAACCATAATAAGCAAACTCGTCATTATCAAAACCTGATCCCACAAGCCCTGTTAATAAAGACGATGCTCCTGGAAGTATCGTATAAGATATTTGACTTTCTATACATTTATTTATTAAAATATGGCCAGGATCAGAAATTCCAGGCATTCCTTGGTCTGTAATTACAGCTATAGTTTTTCCTTGTTTGGCAAGTTCTATAAGCTCCTCTGATTTCTGAGCTTCATTGAACTTATGATAAGAAGTAAGAGAATTTTTTATTTCAAAATAATTTAAAAGTTTTATACTTTCTCTAGTGTCCTCACATGCTATAAGATCTACATTTTTTAAAACGTTTATTGATCTTATAGTCATATCTTCCAAATTACCTATAGGAGTAGGTACAAAATATATATTATAGTCCATTTATTTTATTCACCTCATTAGAATATTTTCCATCTTCATAAATAACAAGTGTATCTTCAAATTTTAGTCCATCATTAGCATTTTTTACAAATTCTACAAGTATAAAAACAGGTTTAGACTTGATGTGTGATTGGACAAATCTTACTCTTTTAAGTTTAAGATTTCCAGACTCTTTTACTAAATCTACAAGTCTTTCGGGTTTGTGTATCATATAAAGTTTTCCCTTATCTTTTAGAACCTTATTAGAGAAATCAAATATATCCTTTAGTGTCATAGCAATTTCTTGTCTAGATACAAGAAACTCGTAATTATCATTTTCTATATTATGTCCTTTTTTGTAATAGGGTGGGTTGGAAATAATGTAATCTATGGAATTTTCATTGAATTCACAGTCATTTAAGTCCTTATTTATTACTTCTATATTAGAAATAAAGTTTAGCTTTAGATTATCTTTTAGAAGTTTTGCCTTTTCTTCCTGAATTTCTATCGAATAAACTTTATTTAATTTATAATAATCATTACAAGCAAGGGATAAAATTCCACTACCTGCACCTATATCTATTAAAGATTTATTCTTTTTCATCTTAGCGAAGTTTGAAAGAAGAATCGAATCTATGCCAAAGGAATAAGATTTAGGTATATGTATCATTTTTATATTTGTTTTTGGTATATAATCGTACTTAATCATAGATTAATCTTATCATTAATATTGATATAATAGAAATTAAAAGATAAAATATTATAGAAATGGGAGGGAATATTATGAAATATTTTGGAACAGATGGCTTTAGAGGTGAAGCAAATAAAACTTTAAATATGTATCATGCACTTAAAATCGGAAGATTTATAGGTGATTATTTTAAAAAAAATGGAAGTGGAAAGATAGTTATAGGAAAAGATACTAGAAGAAGTTCTTATATGTTTGAATCTGCATTAGCTGCAGGAATTACTTCTTCAGGATCGGATGTGTATCTTCTTCATGTAACAACAACACCATCAGTATCATATGCCGTTAGAAGTGATCATTTTGATTGCGGAGTAATGATAACTGCAAGTCATAATCCTTATTATGATAATGGTATAAAACTTATCAACTCACAAGGAGAGAAGATGAATGATGAGTTTTTAAAGCAACTTGAGGACTATATTGATTCTAATATTGAAGATATAGAACTTGCTGTAGATGAAAAGATTGGAAGAACTACTGATTATGTTATCGGAAGAAATAGGTATATTGCCTTTCTTATCCAAACTGTAACTAAGTCTTTTAAGGGATATAAAGTAGGACTTGATTGTGCCAACGGTGCAAGTTTTGCTATAGCAAAGTCCGTTTTTGATGCACTTGGAGCAGAAACTCACGTTATAAACAATCAACCCAATGGTTATAATATAAATGTTGATAGTGGATCAACACATATCAAATATTTACAAAAATATGTAGTAGAAAATAAGCTTGATTGTGGTTTTGCCTATGATGGAGATGCTGATAGATGTATAGGAGTTGATAGCAAAGGTAATGTAATGGATGGGGATACTATACTTTATGTATGCGGAAAATATTTAAAAGCAGAAGATGCTCTTGAAACAAATACTATCGTAACAACGGTTATGTCTAATATTGGACTTTATAAGGCACTCGACAAGGCAGGTATAAACTACACAAAGACCCCTGTAGGAGATAAGTACGTTTACCAAGATATGGCTGAAAATGGACATTCATTGGGTGGCGAACAATCTGGACATATAATTTTTGCTAAATATGGTAATACAGGCGATGGTATCCTTACATCTTTAATGATGATGGAAGCTATGATAGATAATAAAACAAACTTTGAATCTATGACTCGTGATTTAAAAATTTATCCACAAGTATTAAAAAATATAAGAGTTAAAGATAAAAAAGCTGTTTTAGATAATCAACAAGTAAAAGATATTTGTAAAAAAGTTGAAGATAACCTAGGTGATTCAGGAAGAGTTCTTGTAAGACAAAGTGGTACAGAACCTTTAATAAGGGTTATGGTTGAAGCAGAAACTGATCAAATTGCTAAAGATAAGGTCCAAGATATTATAGCAGTTATAGAGTTAACTGGACTTTGTGATCAATAATGAAAGACTATAAAACTGGTAGACAAATAAATATTAAAGAAAAAGTCCTTGTTGTTAAAGATAGAGTATATGGGACAGGATCATATATTAGCTTTGATACAAGAAAACTTAAAGGATATCCACCAAAAATATACTATGATAAAGATGAAAATTTTTTGGGAAAGATGTATGATAAAGGAGTATTTGAGTTAGACGATATAGAAGATATTCTACAAGACTATTCAAATACTTGTTTTTCTAATCATGATTTAGAAGATTTAAGAGAATTTTTAATAAAGAAAAGAGAAAATTTCTATAAGTTATTAGAAAAAAACCAAAATCAACGATAAACCTTGTAAAAATGTTGACAAATAGACTGTTAAGTGATATCATGTATTTTTGTATGGGAATCCATATAAATATAGGAGGTGTTTTATGAGCGATAAAGTAAAATTAGAATGCACAGTGTGCAAAAACAGAAATTATGATACAACAAAAAATAAAAAAACTAATCCTGATAGGATAGAATTAAAGAAGTATTGTCCATTCTGTAAAAAACACACAGTACACAAAGAAACCAAGTAAGGGGTGTCTTAGATGGCTAAGAAAAAAGACGGATTTTTACAAGCAGAGAAAAAAGAATTCAAAAAAATCAATTGGCCAACAAAAAAAGATACTTTTGATTACTCTTTACTAGTAATAATAACATCTATTATTACAGGAATTCTTATTTGGGGACTAGATATAGTTTTCGGTAATATTCTGAAAATTATTATGTAGGTGAATTATGACCAATTCATTCGATAATAATCAATCAAAAGAAACTGAAAATATAAACCCAGAAGTGCTTGAAGAAGTCGGAAAAAAACCTAAATGGTATGTAGTTCATACATATACAGGTTATGAGAACAGAGTAAAAGATAAGATTCAGATGATGATTGATAATGAACAAAATCCTGATATTGTCGATGTAACTGTTCCAACTGAAGAATATGTTGAAGTAAAGAACGACTCAAAAAAAGTAAAAACAAGAAAACTTTTCCCAGGTTATGTTATGGTAAAGATGAATATCACAAACAGATCATGGTATATCATCAGAAATACTCAAGGGGTTACAGGCTTTGTTGGACCTGACTCTAAACCAGTTGCCCTAACACCAAGAGAGGTTAGGAAATTTGGTGTTAAAGAACAAAAACCTATAGTAAATTTCAATATAAACGTGGGAGACAATGTAAACATCATAGCAGGTCCTTTTATGGACTTTGTTGCAGAAGTTAAGGAAATAGATAAGGATAAACAAACTATAAAAGCATCAATAGTTATGTTTGGTAGGGATACCTTAATAGACTTAAATTTTGCAGATGTTGAATCTATATAACTGGCTTACGTAAGTAAGTGGGAGGGGGAAACCCGCCAAACCACAAAGGAGGATAATAATATGCCAGCAAAAGAAAAAGAAGTACAAGCGGTAGTAAAATTACAAGTACCAGCAGCACAAGCCTCACCAGCACCTCCAGTAGGTACTGCATTAGGTCCTCATGGTATTAACATCATGGAATTTGTGCAAGCATTTAACTCAAAGACAGCTGACCAAGCAGGAATGATTATACCGGTGGAAATGACTATTTATAAGGATAGAACATTTACATTTATCACAAAGACACCACCAGCACCAGTATTAATCAAAAAAGCTATAGGACTTGATAAGGCTAGTGGAGAACCAAACAAGAAAAAAGTTGGTACAATCAAAAAAGCTCAAGTTCAAGAAATAGCTGAAACAAAGATGGAAGATCTTAACGCAGCAAGCTTAGAAGCAGCAATGAGTATGATAGCAGGAACATGCAGAAGCATGGGAATAACTGT
>JBQDYR010000012.1:19412-22307 GCA_052105355.1 Anaerococcus sp. | reverse complement strand
AACAGGAACAGGTGCTATAGCCATAAGCCTTGCCTATAATTTGAAAAAATCACAAGTAGATGCTTTAGATATTTCAGAAAAAGCAATAGAACTTGCAAAAGAAAATAAGAAAAAAATTGGAGTAGACAATGTAGATTTTTTTGTGAGTAATTTATTTTCTCAAGTTGAGAAAAAATATAATATAATAGTTTCAAATCCTCCATATATAAATAAAAAAGATTATGAAAATCTTGATAAACTTTTATTCTATGAACCAAAAAATGCCTTGGTAGGAGGAAATGATGGTCTATTTTTTTATAAAAAAATAATAACAGAGGCAAAAAATTATTTAAAAGATGATGGCTACATATTCTTAGAGATAGGCTATGATCAAAAAGAAGATATAGAAAACTTATTAAAAGAAAATACATACAAAAACATTGAGTCCTACAAAGATTATAATGGATTCGATAGGATTGTTCTTGCACAAGTATAGGAGGATTTATGTTTGAAAATTTAGAACATATAAAAGAAAATTATAAAGACCTAGAATTAAAACTTGCAGATCCGGAAGTTTTATCAGATGTTAACAAATTAAAAAAAATATCAAGAGAATATAATTCTTTAAAACCAGTAGTAGAAAAATACAATGATATTTTAGATGCAGAAGCAGTAATAAAAGAAAATAAAGAACTTATGGAAGAAACAGATGATAAGGATATGCTTTCAATGCTTAAATCTGAAATTTCTGAAAATCAGGATAATCTAGAAAGATATAATGAAGAACTAAAAATACTATTAATACCTAAAGATCCTAACGACTCAAAAGATGTAATAGTTGAGATAAGAGCTGGTGCTGGTGGAGATGAAGCAGGTCTTTTTGCTGGTAATTTATATAGAATGTATCATATGTACGCTGATAAAGAAGGATTTAAAACGGAGGATATAGATATAAATCAACAAGGTATTGGTGGAATAAAAGAAGCTACTTTTATAGTTAGAGGAGAGGGAGCCTATTCTAAATTAAAATATGAATCTGGAGTTCACAGAGTACAAAGAGTTCCTGAGACAGAATCAGGTGGAAGAATTCATACTTCTACAGCGACTGTAGCAGTATTACCTGAAGCTGATGAAGTAGATATAGAGCTTGATCCAAATGATATTAGAGTTGATGTATTTAGGTCTTCAGGTAATGGTGGTCAATCAGTGAATACTACAGATTCAGCTGTAAGGTTAACACATATACCAACAGGACTTGTTGTAACTTGCCAAGATGAAAAAAGCCAAATTAAAAACAAAGACAAGGCCATGAAGGTTCTTATGTCTAGACTTTATGAAATTGAAGAAGAAAAAAGAAACAAAGAAATTTCTGATAATAGAAAGTCTCAAGTAGGTACAGGTGACCGTTCAGAAAGAATTAGAACTTATAACTATCCTCAAGGAAGAATTACTGATCATAGAATTGGAAAAACTATTTATCAACTAGATGACTTTTTAAATGGGGATATCGAAGAAATGATAGATTCATTAATAACAGAAGATCAAACTAGAAAACTAGAAAAAATAGGTGAGGAATAAGATTGTTTGAATTTCTTTCAAAAAAATTTGTAAAGAATTATAAAAATGATACAGATCCAACTGTAAGGTTAAATTTAATATCCCTTTCAGGAGTAGTGGGCGTTTTTATAAACTTTATTTTGTTTCTTATTAAAATAACCATAGGTTTAATAACATCATCAAGTGCTGTACTTGGTGATGCTTTTAATAACTTAACAGATGCTCTTACATCTTTTATAACATTAATAGGAGCAAAAGCTAGTAACAAACCAGCTGATAAAGGTCATCCTTGGGGACATGGTAGGGGAGAATATATAGCAAGTTTTCTTGTAGGAATTTTGATAATGTTTGTTGGAGTAAGGCTTTTAACTAGTTCTATATCAAGTTTAATTCAAGGTGATATACCTAGATTATCGATAATTTCTATTCTTATATTGATTTTAAGTGTTTTTTTTAAGATATATATTTATCTATTAAACAAAAATTTAGAAAAAAAACTTGACTCAAAATTAAATTATGCAGTAAAACTTGATGCAAGAAATGATATAATTTCAACCATATTAATTATAATTGGAGTAAGTATACAAAAATACGTAAATTTTAATATAGATTCAATTATAGGAATGGTCCTATCAATTATCATATTTTTGCCTGGTTTCGATATGTTTAGAGAAACAACAGATACACTTCTTGGCAAAAAAATCGATCCAAATTTAGAAAAGAAAATATCTAAAATAATTATGTCAGGTGACTTTATAATAGGGTACCATAATTTACAAATACATGAATATGGAAAAGGAAAGCTTGTGGGCTCATGTGATTTGGAAGTTCCAGATAATTTAACTGTTGGGATAATGCATGAGGTTATTTCTTTTGTGGAAGATAGAATTAGAAAAGAACTTGACATTGATATTACTTGCCATATGGATCCAACTTATACACTTGTTATTAATAAAGAAATTGTAGAAAAAATAGAAAAGTTAGGACATTCGAACAAATATGGATACAAAGATTTTAACAATAACCACTGATAAAATAGACTTAGATAAATTAAAAGAAGCAAGTAAATATATTAAAGAAGGACATTTGGTTGTTTTTCCGACTGAAACAGTTTATGGTTTGGGTGCAGATGGATTAAATTCTCAAGCATGTAAAAAAATCTTTAAAGCTAAGAATAGACCGTCTGACAATCCTTTGATTTTACATATATCAAATATAAATCAACTTGATAAACTAGTTAGAAATGTTCCAGATCAAGCAAAATTATTGGCAAAAAACTTATGGCCAGGACCACTTACTATGATTTTTAAGAAATCAAATCTTATACCAAGCGTGGTTACAGCTGGAGGAGACACTGTA
>JBQDYR010000012.1:0-19402 GCA_052105355.1 Anaerococcus sp. | reverse complement strand
GATCCTATTGCTAGAAGATTTATAGAATTTTGTGAAACACCTATAGCAGCCCCCAGTGCAAACATATCAGGAAGGCCTTCGCCTACTAATGCAAATGATGTATATTTTGACATGAATGGTAGGGTATCGGTTATAATAGACGGGGGCGATTGTGAAATAGGTATAGAATCTACAGTACTTGATTTAACAGAAGATAAACCTATGATATTAAGACCAGGTTTTTATACCTATGAGTACATCAAAGGCTTCTTACCCAATTTAGTTTTGGATGATTCTTTGGTTAACGATAATGTAGTACCAAAATCACCAGGTCAAAAATACAAGCATTATGCACCAAAAGCTGATATGAAAATATATGTTGGTGATAATTCTGCTAGGTATATATATAAAGAAGCAAAGAAAAATATAGAATTGGGAAAAAAAGTAGGCATTCTTGTCTTTGAACAAGATATAGAGAACTTTTATGACTTCGACTTTGTTTCACTAGGGGATAAAGATAATCTTATAGAAATGAGTCATGTTTTATTTTCTGCTCTAAGAATTCTTGATAAAAAAGGGGTTGATCTAATTTTGGCCCAAGGAGTTGAAGATAAAAGTCTTGGAAAGAGTATAATGAATAGGATGAAAAAATCCGCATCAGGTAACGTAATTTATTTATAAGGAGAAAAAATGATACAAGCAACAGTACTAGACCACCCAGTAATAAAACATAAAATTACAATTTTAAGAGATAAAAATACAGGATCAAATGAATTTAGGAAATTAATTAGAGAAATAACAATAATGCTTGCTTATGAATCTAGTAAAAACTTATCAGTTGAAGAGATAGAAGTAGAAACACCTATTACAAAAACTATTGGCTATAGACTATCTGGTAAAAAACTTGGAATTATACCAATACTTAGAGCAGGACTTGGTATGGTTGATGGACTACTAGAAGTTTTTCCAGCTGCAAGAGTTGGTCACATAGGAATGTATAGAGATGAAGAAACTGCAGTACCTGTGGAATATTACTGTAAATTACCTAAGGATTCAGAAAAAAGAGATATGCTTGTAGTTGATCCAATGCTTGCGACTGGTGGATCTGCCTGTGATGCTATCCAAAGATTGAAGGAAAAAGGTTGTACATCAATTAAATTATTGGTAATAATAGCAGCACCTGAAGGAATTGAAAAGGTAAATAAAGAACATCCAGATGTGGATATTTATGTAGCGCAACTTGATGAAAAATTAAATGAAGATTATTATATAGTTCCAGGTCTTGGAGATGCAGGCGATAGATTATTTGGAACTAAATAGTTTGGAGTAAAAATGGAAAATAAAGAAATATTTGTTGTTAAATCAAATGGGCCTTTAAAAGGAGAGGTTTCTATATCTGGAGCTAAAAACTCTGCCCTACCTATACTGGCTGCTTGCCTTTTGGGAACAGAAGAGATTATTCTAGATGAGGTACCAAAACTAAAAGATATAGAAGTCATGGTGGAGATATTAAAAGAATTAGGATGTAAGATTGAATACTTAGATCCAACAACTTTAAAAATAGACCCTACAGGAGTAGATCATTATGAAGCTCCGTTTGAATTGATGGATAAAATGAGAGCTTCTTTTATAGTCATGGGACCACTTTTGGCTAAATTTGGTAAAGCACTTACAAAATCTCCTGGCGGATGTAATATTGGGAAAAGACCTATAGATTTGCATATAAAAGGTTTTGAGTTTTTAGGAGCAAAAACAAGCTTTGATGATGAAGAAATTTTTGCAAAAGTAGATAATGGCCTAAAAGGAAATGTTGTTTATCTTGATTTCCCATCAGTTGGAGCCACAGAAAATATTATGATGGCAGCAACACTAGCTGAAGGTGAAACAGTAATCGAAAATGCAGCAAAAGAACCAGAAATCGTAGATTTGGCTTCATTTTTATCAAAAATGGGGGCGAATATTAGGGGAGCTGGTACATCAAATATTGTTATTAAAGGTGTAAAAAAATTATCTGGAACAAGACATACTATAGTACCTGATAGAATAGAAGCTGCAACTTATATGCTAGCAGCAGCTATGACTGGAGGTAATGTACTTGTTAAAAATGTTATAGGAAGTCATATTAGACCAGTTATAGCAAAACTTATAGAGATTGGTGCAACAGTAGAAGAAAATGAAGATGAAGATATGATTAGAGTTAGCGTGAATAAAAAACTTCATGCAACAACTATCAAAACTCTTCCATATCCAGGATTTCCTACAGATGTCCAAGCTCAATTCATGGCTCTTATGACAGTATGTCATGGAGAAAGCTTGGTTCAAGAAACTGTATTTGAAAATAGATTTATGCATGTAGATGAGTTAAAAAAGATGGGGGCTACTATTATTACTGAAGGTAATAGAGCAGCTATCATTGGAGCTGAAAAACTTCATGGTGCAGAAGTAAAGGCCACAGACTTAAGAGCGGGCGCAGCTTTAGTAATGGCAGGTCTTGTTGCTGAAGGAGAAACCAAGGTTTCTGATATTTATCATATAGACAGAGGATATAGTGATCTAGTTGAAAAATTGACAGGTCTTGGAGCGGATATAAAAAAAATTAAGGTTAATAAATAATGAAATTTGAAGGCATAGTTACCAATACAATTTATCGAAATTCAGAAAATGGGTATTCAGTTTTGGCCCTAGATACTTCTGATGGAGATATTACTTGTACTGGTATTATGCCTTCTTTTAATGAAGGCGATAATGTACTTATAGAAGGAGAATTAATTTATCATAAAACCTATGGGGAACAAATCCAGGTAAAATCTGTTTCTTTAAAGAGACCTACAGGAAAGGATGCTATAATTAAATTTTTGTCATCAGGTTCTATAGCTGGTGTTGGAAAGAAGACTGCAGAACTTATATATGATCAATTTAAAGATGAGTCCATAGACATGGTATTTGATAAACCAGAAAATCTTTTGAAAATTCCAGGGATAGGTAAAAAGAAACTGGAGGCTATAAGTTTATCAACAGAAGATTTAAGAGATTCAAAACAAAGTCTCTTATATTTACAAGGACTAGGTATCTCATATAACCTCTCTATAAAAATCTATAATAAATACAAGGGATCGACAATAGAGATTATAAAAAACAATCCTTATAAGTTAGTTGAAGATATTAGAGGTGTAGGATTTATTATGGCTGATAATATAGCTAGAAATATGCAAATCAATTCTGATTCTGAATTTAGGATATCCTCAGCTATAAATTATATATTAAACAGAGAAGCAGAATTTAATGGTCATTGTTCAATCGAAAAAAAATTTTTGATTGATAGAACTTTTGATCTTTTAAATGTAGATAAACAAAAGATAAAAAAAGTCTTAGATGATGATGCAATAAAGAAAAAAATCATTATAAGCCAAATAGATTCTAAAAATTATGTATACTCTTATAAGATTTTTAAGGCAGAAAAATCAGTTGCGATGGGACTTGCAGCCTTAAAAAAAGAAGATTATATTTTTGATGTAAAAATAAATGAAGAACTTGATGGTTTTTCTGATGAGCAAGTGATAGCTATAAAAAAAGCCTTTGAAAATATGGTTTTAATTATAACTGGTGGACCAGGAACAGGAAAAACTACTATAATAAAAGCTATAACAAAAATTTTATCAGAAAATGATTTAACTTATAAACTTGCTGCTCCAACAGGTAGAGCAGCAAAAAGAATTCAAGAATCCACCGATGAAGAAGCTTATACTATACATAGACTTATTGGGATAAAACCGGATGAACATATTGCTGAGTATAATCAGGATAATCCTCTAGATATTGATTATCTAATTGTAGATGAGGTATCCATGATAGATATATACCTTATGAATAATATGTTAAATGCTATTTCACGTAAAACAGCTCTAATTTTAGTTGGAGATAGTGACCAATTACCAAGTGTAGGACCTGGAAATGTTTTAAAGGATATCCTTGAATCTAATATAGAGAGTGTTAGATTAAAAAAGATTTTTAGACAAGCGGGAGAATCCAATATTATTGTAAATGCTCATAAAATAAATAATGGAAATTATCCTCTCTTAAATCAAAAAGGAAAAGATTTTTTCTTTATAGATGCAAATGCAGGTAATTTTGGAGAAAAACTTTTTGAACTTGTAGCTAAAAGACTTCCTTCTTACTATAAACTAGACCCCATTACAGATATACAGGTTTTATCACCAACTAAAAAATCTGGATGGGGGGTTGAGGCTATAAATAACCTTCTACAAAAAAAATTAAATACTAGTAATAAGTATATAGAAATTAATAATAAAATTTTTAAAGAAGGCGATAAGGTCATGCAAGTTAGGAATAATTATGACTTAGAGCCAATCAATAATTTTAACCAAGTTTCTGATGGAATCTATAATGGAGATATAGGAATAATAGAAAATATAGATTTGGATCAAGAAAAACTAAGAGTAAAGTTTTACGATGGATCTTTGGTCCAATACAAAAAAGAAGATATAAAGAATTTAGATTTATCATATGCAATAACAATTCATAAGTCTCAAGGATCAGAGTTCGAATGTGTAATTATTCCTATGATGCAAGCATCATATATGCTCTTAAATAGAAATCTTTTATATACTGGAGTAACCAGAGCTAAAAAACTTATCATTTTATTAGGAGAAAAAAGAATATTAAAACAAATGATAGATAACACTTCTTCTTCTAAAAGAAATACAAATCTTACTTATTGGATAAAAGAATTGGGAGAAGTTTTAGATGATTGATTTTTTATTTTTAGATAGGGATACTTGTTATTGGTGCAAATCTGAAAAAATAAGCAAATTTTATCTTTGTGAAAATTGTTTGAGCAAATTAGATTATGTGGATAATAAATTTGAAATAGATGGTTATCAAACTCATGCTATATATTTTTATAATAAATTTATAGCAAATATGGTTTCAAACTATAAATTTAATAGGAATACTTCTCTTTTTAGAGTATTTGGCTCTATGGTAGAGAATTATATAGAAGAATCCAATAGAATTTTTTTAGATTATGATTACTTATTACCTGTCCCAAGTTCGAAAAAAACCCTCAACAATAGAGGTTTTGATCATATAAAATTAATTTCTAATTATTTTATAAAAAAATATAATATGAACTATCTTAATAGTTTCGAGAAAATGAAAGATACTAAATCTCAACATACTTTGAACTTGGAAGATAGGATGTATAATTTAAATGGAGCTTTTTATTGTAAAAAAAATCTCGAAAAAAAGTCTGTTCTAATTTTTGATGATATTATTACATCTGGTAATACAGTAAGAGAAATAATAAAAGAAATTAAAAAAAATGAAGTAGGGGATATTAAAATTCTTTGTTTGACTTCGTCTCATAGAGTAATTTAAAAGGTAGATCAATTTGATCTACCTTTTATTTATGCTAAAGTTTTTTCTTCCTTCTTTGCTTCATTCATATATTCATGTATTTTTACAGCTATCGCCATTTCAATTCTCTTTCTGAATATTTTACATTGATAGTCGTAAACTCCTTCGATAGAGCCTGTTGCATTGTAAGAGTTTGCTGCACAACCACCAGAACAATAAAGTTTAGCCCAGCAAGTTTGACATTCTTTTCTAGAATAGGCATTACATCCCTTAAAATCATCTATTAGATCTTTTCTAATTATGCCATTATCAAGATCCCCAATTATAAAATCTTTATTTCCTACAAATTGATGGCAAGGATAAAGTTCTCCAGTAGGAGTTACAGCCATATACTCAGTACCTGATCCACAACCTGAAATTCTTTTATGAACACAAGGACCATTATTAAGATCAATCATGTAATGATAGAAAACAAATTCTTTATCATTATCAATTCCTTCTATGAGCATATCTGCCAATTTTTCATATTGATCAAAAATAATTGGAAGGTGTTCATCTTTTAAGGCAAAATCAGAATTAGGATCACCAACTACTGGCTCAAGCGATGTTCTATCAAATCCAAGATCCAAATAAGTTTTAATATCTTCAGTAAAATCTAGGTTATTGGCAGTAAAGGTACCTCTCATATAATATTCCTTATCACCACGTTTTTTTACAAAATTTTGGAATTTTGGAACAATAGTATCATAGGACCCTTTACCTGAAAGTGTTTTTCTAAATTCATCATGTTTTTCTTTTCTACCATCAAGTGATAAAACAACATTTTTCATATTTTCATTTAAAAAATCAATTTTATCATCATCAAGAAGAACTCCGTTAGTCGTAAGCGTAAAATTAAATTTTTTATTATACTTTTCTTCTTTACTTCTAGCATATATTACAGTTTCTTTAACAAGATCCCAGTTTAATAGTGGTTCTCCTCCAAAGAAATCAATGTCTAAGTTATAGTGATTTTTAGATTCTTCAATTAAAAAATCTATAGCTTTTTTTGCAACTTCAATTGGCATAATAGCATCTTTGCCTTGATATTTACCTCCTTTTGCAAAACAATATTCGCAAGAAAGGTTGCATGTATGGGCAACATTTAAACATAATGCTTTTAAAGAAGTAGGTCTGTTTTTAGCATCTATTATTATATCCTTATACTCATCCTCAGAAAATAGTAGGTTTTCTTCTTTTAAATCATAAACTTCACTATATGCTTCTTCAAATTCAGTGTTCGTTATGTCGTATTTAGATTTGATTGTTTTCTTTATTTCTGACTTTTCAAAATTTTCAAACAAGTCAATAATATCATATGTAATATCATCAACGACATGAACTGATCCACTATATATATCAAGGACAATATTAAATCCTTTAGCTTTATATTGGTGTATCATATAATCTCCTTTAAACTATATTAAATTACTATAATATAATAACATAAAAAAATAAGGGATAGAACCCTTATTTTTTTTTAGTATTTACACATTCTTGATTTGCAACTCCGCAGCTAGTTTTACAAGCTGATTGGCAAGATGTTTGACATTCTCCACAACCACCATTTTTTTTGCTTTTATGTAAATTTCTTGTGGATAAAGTAATAATTCTTTTCATTATGTACTCCTTTTTTTATTATTTTCTTTAATGAAATAATAACAGAAATCATCTTAGGTGTCAATTTATTACAAAAACCTCTTTTCCATCAAAAGACAAGTTTGCTCCTATATTATAAAGATATTTTATTTGTTTAATTATATCTTTAGAAAAAATCTCTCCTGGTGCTATTAGTGGTATTCCTGGTGGATATGAATAAATATATTGAGCTGATATTTTTCCTTCAAGATTTGAAATTGTTTCTAATGTTTTTTCTGAATTTATAGCATCAGAAATGTTCATTTTTATTTCTGGAATAATATTTTTAAATTCGAAAATAGTTTTATTTTTCTTTAGGGTTTTATCTATATCTATTAAGGCTTTTTTTAGTAATTCAAATCCTTCCTTTCTATCAAAAATTGTAGAAATTAAAAGAACATAGGAAGCCTGAGCCATTTCCACTTCGATTTTTCTGTTCAATAATAGTTTTTGTAGTTCATATCCGTTGACATTTGAGTCTTTGGTAGATATTATTATTTTTGTTCTATCTTTCTTTTCACTATTAATAAATCTAAGATTTTTTAAGCCTATACTATAAAGTCTTTCTAGATTAATATCTAAGTTTTCCTTAAGAATTGTAAATTTGGGATATGAATAAATCATATCATCAATAGACTGACTAATAAGATATGATGGAGATGATGTTTGAAAAATTGCCATATTACGTCTTATCTCTTTAGTATCAATTTCTTCATTGTTTACTAAAATACATGATGCAGGTGTAAGTGCTGATAAATTTTTATGTAATGAAGTAATAGCAAGGTCAAATGAAAAATAATTTTTATATTCTTCATAAAGATTTATATGAGAACCATGTGCCATATCAAGAACTAATAAAGTTTTATTTTTTTTACATAAGGATTGTACTTTTTTCAAATCTATAAGAAAACCTTCGTATGTGGGAGATGTTAAAATTACAAGATCATAAGAATTTTTTGACAACTTATCTGATAGATCTTTGTAGTCAATATCATATACTATTCCATTGTCATTAACTATATTTTTAATGTAATCTACATCAAGATTAAAAAGTTCTATAGCATTAAATATAGACTTATGAGAGGATCTAGAAATTAATATTTTTTTATATTTTTTAGAAAGGCTCCTTATTGAAGCAAGTATTCCACATGTAGATCCATTTGTAGATATTATAGCTTCTTTTATATTATAAATATTTGCTAAAGAATCTTCCATATATACAAACAAAGACTTTGGATCATTAAGATTATCAAAACCAGATATTTCTGTGATATCTCTATCATATGGTAGTTTTTTATTTAAAAAATCTTTATTTCTTTTGTGTCCTGGCATATGGAAGGGATAATAATTATCATTTAAATAATTTTCAAGTTTTTCATTAAGCATTAAAGCCTCCTTTAACTAATAAAAAATTATATCAAATAAAGAAAACAGTGACAAACTTCGTCCTTGTTATTAAGGTCAAATGTGATATAATACTACTATTAAGGATGAATTTTACATAGATTTAATATCTATATAAAATTAATTACATAAATTTAATGAAAATCTTTATGATAATTTGATAAAATGGAGGCGGTTATTATAAACAAGAATAAAAAGCTAAATAAAATAAGAATGATTTCTATAATATTATCATTTATTTTAGTTACACTTTTAGCACTAAAAATAGATAAACTAGGATTTGGTATATTTAATAATGAGTATATTACAATCACACAGGAGAAACCTTATAGTCAAGAATCAGATAACTTTAAAATACTGTCTATATACAATGGAGATGAATTAGTAGATGTAGATGATTTAGAGCTTAAGGGATGGTCTAAATCGGAGATAACTAGAAATGGATATCCTATAGTTTCTGATGGGTATATTCCTGATAATGAGATTAAAATAAAAGCTGATTTGTCTCTATTAACTAGAAATTTAAGAGTTAGATTTGCTGCAGGACCTCAATATTCAAATGCTGTAATGAATTATCAAGATAAGAAGAATGTAGAGCTTGCGGCTAAAACACGTCAAAAAGTCAAAGAACAAGGACTTAGATACTCTTCTTGGGTTTCTATTATAGGTCAGTTTGTTCTTTTACTTGCTAGCATCTTTTTCTTATCCCTATTTTTAAATAATATTTTAAATAAATTTAATAATCTAGATAAGAAAAATATAAAATCTATCTTAAAACTTATTAAACCTTATAGAGCAAATATACTTATTTTTATTTTAGGTTCTATAGTTTTTTATACCTTAAGTAATTTCATGATAGAAGGATCATATTTAAGTTTATTTGATGCTGTTATGACTCGAAATGATATATTTATTTTCATTTCATTCGTATTCTTCTTATCTTTAGGTGTAAAAACTTTAACTTTAAAAGAATATAAACATTTAGATAAAATAAATTGGCTTATATTTATAGCTAATCCCTTTATATCTTTTCTAATATTGGAAGCTTGCTATAATCCTAATCTTTTGAATATGCAACCAATTTATGTTTTGATAAACTCATTTATAATACTACTTGTACAGTTATTAGTTTATTTCATTACAAGATATAAAAGACCTTCAATGATTGCAGTGCTCTTAGTTTCTTTAATATTTGGTTTATCTAATGACTTTTTAATGATACTTAGAGATTCACCTTTAATTCCTGCATTTTTAGGTTCTTTAGGAGTTGCCGCAGAAGTAGCATCAAACACTGTTATAGAATTTAATGGTATGGCTATTTCATCATTTGCTTTAGGGATTATGTGGTTAATGGTATTAAAATCGTTAAAACCTGGAAAAATTGAAATAGAAAAGAAAAGATATTTGGTTGGTTTAGGATCATTTACAGCAGTTTTAGCAGTATCTATCATAGTTTCAGCAAATTTCTTTTTAAACCAAGTAACTGTAGGTGTTAATTTGTGGAGACCTTCAAGAACTTATTATGTGGAAGGTGCACCATAGTCTTTATAAAGAATTACCGTAAAACAACGTATTTCAGCACCAGATGGATATGACAAGAAAAATGTAGAGAATGTTTTAGACAAGTATTATTATGGAAAAGATAAT
This sequence comes from Anaerococcus sp., assembly GCA_052105355.1. GTDB lineage: Bacteria > Bacillota > Clostridia > Tissierellales > Peptoniphilaceae > Anaerococcus. Next base: position 9,319 of record JBQDYR010000012.1, on the reverse strand, counting down.
TTAGCTAGCGAATCATCTATAAATGAAGATGGTTTAAATAATCTTAAAGAAACAGAGATGACTGAAGAAGAGAAAAATAATGAAACTCTTATAAGTCAAAATGAAAATTCTAATAAGGATCAAACATCTATAAATAATGAGAAACAAGAAGAAAAACAGCCTAATATTATAATGATACAGTCAGAATCAATGGCGGATTATTATGATCTTGGAAATCTAAAACTTAGCGAAAATCCTTTGGAATTTACAAGATCATTAAAGAATAATACAATTCAAGGATACACTTATATGTCTGTATTAGGTGGGGGAACTGTAAACTCTGAGTTTGAAACTTTAACTTCGCTTCCTTTATCTTTCTTCCCTTCAGGAGCATATCCTTTCCAACAGTATGTTAAAAGTGGACACACTTCAATAGGCAGAATACTTGAAAATCAAGGTTATGATACTTGGATAAGTCATCCTAATAAACCTACTAACTATTCACGTCAAGAAGTTTGGCCAAATTTAGGATTTGAAAATACATCATTTATTGACGACTATTATAATCCAAAATATGTTCACTCTTATGTTTCTGATGAATCTGCTTTCAATAAAATTATTGAACAGTTTGAAAATAAAAAAGATAATCCACTATTTGCATATTTGGTTACAATGCAAAACCACGGTTCATATATTGGTTCATATAAGGATGGAGATATAGAGATAGAAGGTCATGAGGGATTAAATCCAAGCGCTGAAGAATATATTAATCTTGTTGATCTCTCTGATGAAGACTTTAAAAACTTAGTTAATTATTTTGAAAATTATGATGAACCAACTATAATTTGTATATTTGGAGACCACCAACCTTCTATATATTCTTACTTTTTAGATATAGCCTATGGTGAAAACAACTATACAGACTTACAATTATATAAAACACCCCTTACTATATGGGCAAACTATGATATAGAAGAGGAAGAAGATGTAAATATTTCTTTAAACTACCTTGCACCATACTTATTTAGCAAGGCAAAAGGTATAAAAACTTCCGCATATGAAAACTACTTACTCGATATGATGAAAGATTATCCAATAATCACAACAAAATTCATATTAGACAAGAATGGTAATGATGTAAGAAATGATGAAGAATTTTTAAAAAGAAATAACGAACTTAATAGCTTGATTTACTATCAAGTTAAAGATCAAGATGAAAATAATAAATACTTTAATTTCCCTGCTATGGGAGAGGATTAGAATAAAAAATTCTATTTATGTTTTCAAGTTGAAAGGAAAAAGATGTATAAACTGGTAGAAATAATTAGAAATAACTTTTCGAAAGAGACTGCTCTTTTGCTAATTAGTATGCTGCCACTTATAGAATTAAAAGGATCAATTCCCATCGGACTTATGATGGGAATTAGTTCTTTTAAGACATATATAATTAGCTTTATAGGTTCAACATTTCCAGCACTTCCAATAGTACTCTGGATTACAAAAATATTTGAACGGATGGGAAAGAATAAAAGATTTGAAAAGTATGTTAGATGGGCTACAAATAGAGCGGATTTGAAAAAAGAACAGATAGTAAAGTATGAATATCTTGGACTTTTTTTGTTCGTAGCTATACCCTTACCAGGGACAGGTGTTTGGATGGGATCGTTGATAGCATCTTTGCTGGGCTTACATAAATTAAGATCATTACTAATAATAGTATTTGGTAATTCTATTGCAGGACTTATAATTTATTTCTTATCTAATATAGTCATTTAGGAGTTCATATGAAAAAAGGATTAAAGATATTTTTAAAAGTTATAATTATTTTCTTGCTTATTTTAATAGGTTTTACTGCAATTAGACTTATTCTAGGTATGATTAACTCATCTATAAGTGAAAAAAATCAAATGCAAGCTTCAGATTTAGATATAGACAATGAAATAAGTCAAATAAATCCAGATGAATTACTTTTCGTATTTGCAGGTGTAGATTCAAACGGAGAAGATACTGGAACCAGAACAGATACTTTAATGCTGGTTTTGTGCAATAAGACAAGCAAGGAAATTAAAATAGTTTCTATTCCTAGAGACACAAGAGTATATGTTAATGGAAATCTTGACAAAATTAATTCTGCACACTCTTATGGTGGTATGCCGTTGACAATAAAAACCTTAAGAGAATTTATGGGTATAGATTTAGATTATTTTTTACAAGTATCATTTCAAGGAGTTGTCGATGGTGTAGACGCCCTTGGAGGTATAGACATAGATTTGGATCAGAGAGTAGCAGATGCTATGCGAATGAATCCAGGACCTCATACCTTTGATGGAGAAAAAGCACTTTGGTATGTGAGATTTAGAAAAGGCTATGATGATGCAGACTTAGGTAGGATAAAAACACAACAAGACTTTGTTGTATCATTTATCAAACAAGCATTAATGCCAAAAAATATATTAAAACTCCCTAAGGTATATAAGGCGATGAGCAACAATATGGAAACTAATATTCCATTTTCAACGCTTGCATCCTTTGCTTGGAGTTTCAAAAATATTTCTGATGCAGATATTTCTACCTATACTATAGATGGAAATCCAGAAATGATTGGAGGTACAAGTTACTATATACCTAGTAGCTCTAGTATATTGAATTTAAGAAATACTTTGTTATATAATTATATTAATAAAGATTATTAGTAAAAATAAATAATATGTATTAAGATGGACAAAGCTCCTATTTACGATATAATAATAAGGTCGAATATTAAAGATAACTTATTGGAGGACAGGATGGATTTAAAAAGTAAGATTAGGGTTATAGAAGATTATCCAGTTGAAGGTATATCCTTTAAAGATATTACAACATTATTAAGGGATAAAGAAGCTTTCAAAGAAACTTTAGACTTGATGGAAAAAGCTTTAGCAGAAGTAAATTTTGATTATATAGTGGGTATAGAATCAAGAGGTTTCTTATTTGGAGCGCCATTAGCTGATAGAATGGGTAAGGGATTTATACCTGTTAGAAAACCAGGTAAACTTCCTGCAGATATAGAAAAAATTTCCTATGATTTAGAATATGGTGCTAATGAATTAGAAATTCATAAAGATGCTGTAAATAAAGGAGACAGAGTACTTATCATCGATGATCTTATTGCTACAGGTGGTTCGGCTCAAGCTACAGCGAAACTTATAGAATCTCTAGGTGGAGAGATAGCAGGGTTTGAATTTTTAATTGAATTAACTGGATTAAAAGGAAGAGAACTTTTAAAAGATTATAAAGTTATTTCAATAGTAGAATATGACCATTAAAGAAAAGCCCTTCATTTGAAGGCTTTTTTATTTTAATTTTTAAAATGCTTTCTTATTCTATTTGTAGAATTAAATAAAAAAATACTTGAAAATGCCTAGTTAGTTGGTATAATTATATTAAGGTCAAAGATGGTCAGAAAGATGGAGGTAGAAATGAAGTATAGAGATTATTATGAAGTATTAGGAGTAGACAAAAAAGCAACAGATGCAGAAATTAAAAAGGCGTATAGAAAGCTTGCAAAAAAGTATCACCCTGACCTTCATCCAAATGATAAAACTATGAATGAGAAATTTTCTGAAATAAATGAAGCCTATGAGGTTTTATCTGATCCAGAAAAAAGAAAAAAATATGATATGTTTGGTAAAAATGCAAACTTCTCACAAGGACAAAACTTTGATCCTTCTCAATATGGATTTGATTTCACTAATTTTGGAAATGGCTCATATTCATATACAACAGGAGAAAGTTCAGGATTCTCAGATTTTTTTGATGGTCTCTTTGGAGGATTTTCTTCCTCAGGAAGATCTAATGGTAGAAAATTTTCAGATTTTACTAACGGGTTTTCTAGTAGAAAAAGACAAAGGCTTGATGCTAATGTAAATATTTCTTTAGAAGAAGCAATGCAAGGTTGCGAGAGAACAATTAGCATAAAATCTGGTGGTAGTTTAACAGATGTAAAGGTAAAAATACCTAAAGGAATGCCTTCCAACAAAAAGTTAAAAATAAATGGAAATAAATATGGAATTGATGCAGATATATATGTAAAAGTAAGTATAAAAGATTCTAATAATAGAAAATTAGATGGTTTAGATATTATCCAAACAGAAAAAGTTTACCCATGGCAAGCATACTTTGGGACTAAAATAAAAATTGATACATTAGATGGTAAGTTTATGGTAAATATACCAGAAAAAATTGAAACCGGTCAAAAGATTAGGATGCAAAATAAGGGATATAAAGATATGAATGATAATAGAGGAGATCTCTACATAGAAGTTCTTATAGATAACCCTACAAACCTTACTAAAGAACAAGAAGAACTTTATAAAAAACTAAGCCAAGAAATATAGGAGGATACTATGGATTATAATAAATTCACTCAAAAATCTAGTCAAGCGATTAACGATGCAAATTCTCTTGCAATAAAAAATGCTAATCCTGAAATAAATGAAATACATTTAAATTATGTATTAATTAACAATTCTGACTCCATAGTTTCACAAGTTTTAAAAACTATGGGGGTAGATGTAGAAAAATATAGATCAGAATTAGAGATCATGATAGATAAGTTGCCTAGCCAAAATGGATCTGCTAATATTTACCCAACTACAGTTTTCCAAAGAATTTTATTAAAATCAGAAGATGAAGCTAAATCTATGAATGATAGCTTTATTTCAACAGAACATATCTTTTTAGCATTACTAAAAGAAATGTCATTAGTAAGTGATTTAAATAAAAAATATTCCATTAAATATAAGGATTTTAAAAAATCTGTTTTAAATGTCAGGAATGGTCAAAATGTTAGTAATGATAATCCTGAAGAAACAAATAAACCTTTAGAAAAATTCGGAAGAGATTTAACTAAAGAAGCAAGAGAAGGAAAAATTGATCCAGTAATTGGAAGAGATATAGAAATTCGTAACTGTGAGAGAATACTTTCAAGAAGAAAGAAAAATAATCCAGTGCTAATTGGTCAACCTGGTGTAGGAAAGACAGCTATAGCAGAAGGATTAGCTCAAAGAATTGTAAACAATGATGTTCCTGAACCACTTCAAGGAAGAACACTCTTTTCCTTAGATATGGGTGCATTAGTAGCAGGAGCAAAATATAGAGGACAATTTGAAGAAAGATTAAAGGCTGTAATAGAGGAAGTCAAAAAATCTAATGGTCAAATAATAATGTTTATAGATGAAATTCACACTATAGTAGGAGCCGGTAAGACTGAAGGAGCTATGGATGCTTCAAATATTATGAAACCTATGCTTGCTCGTGGAGAGATAAAGGTAATAGGAGCTACAACTCTTAATGAATATAGAGAATATATAGAAAAAGATGGCGCACTTGAAAGAAGATTTCAAAAAGTTATGGTTGATGAACCAAGTGTAGAAGATACTATATCTATTCTTAGAGGAATTAAGGACAAGTATGAAATTTATCATGGTATTAGAATATCAGATTCTGCAGTAATTTCATGTGCAGAATTATCAAATAGGTACATATCAGATAGATTTCTACCTGATAAGGCTATAGATCTTATGGATGAAGCTTGTGCTATGGTTAGAACAGAAATAGATACTATGCCACAGTTTTTGGATGACCAAAAAAGGAAAATTCTTCAACTTCAAATTGAAACGACAGCTCTTAAAAAAGAAGATGATGAAGCAAGTAAGAAAAGATTAGTAGAGTTAGAAAAAGAACTTGCTAATATGGAAGAAAAATATAGTGAAGATTATTTAAAATGGCAAGAACAAAAAGATTCTATAAATTCAGTAAAAGATTTGAAAGAAGAAATAGATAATGTAAAAGTTGAAATGGAAAAAGCTGAAAGAGCCTATGACTTTGAGAAATTATCAGAATTAAAATATGGTAAGCTTACTGAACTAGAAGAAAAATTAAAAAATGCTGAAGATAATCAAAACACTGGCTCCTTAAAAGAGGAAGTTACAGAAGAGGATATAGCGGATGTAGTAAGTAATTGGACTAATATTCCTGTAACTAAACTTGTGGAAAGTGAAAGAAAAAGAATACTTAGCCTTCCTGAGAAACTTCATAAAAGAGTTGTTGGACAAGACTTAGCAGTTAAAGCAGTATCTGATGCTATAATAAGAGCAAGGTCAGGTCTAAAAGATGAAAGAAGACCAATAGGATCATTTATCTTTTTGGGACCTACAGGTGTTGGTAAAACAGAACTTGCAAAATCTTTAACAGAAGCCATGTTTGATAGTGAACATAATATGATCAGAATAGATATGAGTGAGTATATGGAAAAATACTCAGTATCAAGATTAATTGGAGCAGCTCCAGGTTATATAGGATATGAAGAAGGTGGACAATTAACTGAAGCAGTAAGAAGAAAGCCATATTCTCTTATATTATTTGATGAAATAGAAAAAGCTCATCCTGATGTATTTAATATACTTCTACAAGTTTTAGATGATGGTAGACTTACAGATAACCAAGGAAGAACTGTAGACTTTAAAAATACAATTATTATCATGACATCCAATATCGGTTCAGAATTTTTAATAGATTCACTAAAAGAAGATGGAACAATAGAAGAAAATGCAAGAAAGCTTGTGGAAGAAAGGTTGAAAAATTCCTTTAGACCCGAATTTTTAAATAGAATTGATGAAACAGTTATGTTTACACCACTTACAAGTGATCAAGTATATAAAATTATAGATCTTGAAATGAACTATATAATAAAAAGACTTAAAGATAGAGAAATTTCTATAGAAATAAGTCCTGCAGCTAAGGAGTTGATACTTTCTAGAGCATATGATGTAGAGTATGGTGCAAGACCTGTTAAAAGATATTTGCAATCAAATATCGAAACCACACTCGGTAGAATGCTTATAGCTGGTGAAATAATTGAAAAAGATACAGTTATGATAGATGTAGGAGAAAATAAAGAATTATCCTTTAATGTTCAAAGGTAAAATATATTTAAAAAGACTGGTAGTTTTATAAAACTACCAGTCTTTTTTTTATTATATACAATATATAGTGCTGATTCTAAAGTTTCTTTTAAGGTGTTAGAATATTTATCAATAGATAATAAAAATTTTTTTTAAAAGTCACTAATAATAACATTAAAAATACTTATAAAAAAATATTTATTCACACTTTTACATAAAATGGATAAGAAAGGCAAATTAACATAAAAAATATTCAAACCACTATATATAGTAGAGCTTTACAAATAATAACTATATATGGTATTATTTAACCATGGTTAGTTAAACAGTCAGTATTAAAAAAATAAAAAATGAGGTGGAAAATGGTTCAGGTTATTAAAAGAAATGGACTAAAAGTTGATTTTGATAAAAATAAAATAATTATTGCTATAAAAAAAGCTATGAATTCTCCTAATGGTGTTTTTATAGAAAATCAAGCAGAAGAAATCGCGAAGGAAATTGAAGATAGATCATTAGGAAAAAGAGAAATTTCTATTTATGAAATAGAAGATCAAGTTTACTACAGATTGGTTGATAAAAATAATCCAGCAACGGCAAAATCATATGAGGCATATAGGTCTGTTCAACAATTCAAAAGGTCACAAAATACAACAGATAATGATATAATCGGTTTAATCGATAGAACTAACATAGAGGTTATGGACGAAAACTCAAATAAAAATGCAGTCATAGCTTCAACTCAAAGGGATTTAATAGCAGGTGAAGTATCAAAAGACTTAGCCAAAAGAAAGATGATTCCAGCAGAGCTAGTAGAAGCACACGAAAGTGGAGCCATACATATACATGACCTTGATTATTTTATTCAACCAATTTTTAATTGTTGTTTAGTAAATATGAAAGATATGTTAGATAACGGAACTGTAGTTAATGGTAAGACTATAGAAAGCCCAAAATCTTTTCAAGTAGCTTGTAACGTTATGACACAAATTATAGCACAAATTGCTTCAAATCAATATGGTGGTCAGTCTATAAATATTTCTTGTTTAAGCAAGTATTTAAAGAGATCATATGAGAAAAATCTTAAGCTTTCTATAGAAACATTAGAAGATGAAGAATTTGCAAATAAAATGGCAGAAAAATTAACTCAAAGAGATTTAGAAAGTGGAATCCAAACAATCCAATATCAAATTAATACTTTGATGACTTCTAATGGTCAGGCGCCATTTGTTACACTTTTCATGCATACAGATGAAGATGATCCATATCTTGATCAAACAGTAAAAATTATAGAAGAAATTTTGGTACAAAGAATAAAGGGAATAAAAAATGAAGCTGGAGTTTATGTAACACCTGCCTTTCCAAAATTAATTTATGTCTTAGATGAAAATAATGTAAGAGAAGATTCAAAATATTATGATTTAACTATGCTTGCTACAAAATGTACAGCAAAAAGAATGTATCCAGATTATATCTCTGCGAAAATTATGAGAGATAACTATGAAGGAAATGTATTTGCTCCTATGGGATGTAGAGCGTTTTTATCACCATATAAGGATGAAAATGGTGAATATAAGTTTGATGGTAGATTTAATATTGGAGTTTGTACAATAAACCTTCCACAAATAGGAATACTTGCAAAAGGAGATGAAGAAAAGTTCTTTGAAATCTTAGATAAAAGAATGGAATTAGTTAAACGAGTGGGTGTTTTAAGGTATGAACATCTTAAAAATGTAACAAGTGATTCTTCTCCAATACACTTCCAACATGGTGCAATTTCAAGACTAAAACCACACGAAAAAATAGGACATTTATTACGTAATGGTTACTCAACTGTTACTATAGGTTATATAGGAATATATGAGGCTACAAAATTAGTAATGGGTGAAAGTCATACAAGTCAAAAGGGTAAAGAATTTGCTATGAAGATTATGAATCTTCTAAATGCTAAAAAAGAAGAATGGATAGAAGAAACAGGTCTACAATTTGCAGTTTATGGAACACCTGCAGAAAATTTAACCAATAGATTTTGTCAAATTGATAAAGAAAGATTTGGAGAGATAGAGGATATAACAGATAAGGGTTATTATACTAACTCATTCCATGTAGATGTTAGAGAAGATATCTCAGCATTTGATAAATTTGATTTTGAAGCAAAATTCCAAAATGAATCTACTGGTGGTTGTATATCATATGTAGAAATACCTAATATGACAAATAATTTAGATGCTTTGGCAACTATGGTTAAATATATCTATGATAATATTCAATATGCAGAATTTAATACAAAGAGTGATTACTGTTCAGATTGTGGATATGATGGAGAAATTCTATTGGATGATGAGAATAATTGGTACTGTCCTCAATGTGGTAATAAGGATAGGGATAAATTGACGGTA